>NZ_JBFOFP010000007.1:0-186531 GCF_040887305.1 Enterococcus sp. C57
TACACACCGTTTAAAGGTAAAAAATTTGGGCAAGAAATGAAATATGGACAAGCAGGAAGGTTGATCACTCATGCTGAAATGTCTCCAGATAAATATATCCTCATGCAATCCACAGGACTGAAAGATAAGAACGGTGTAGAGAATTTTGAGGGGGATATAGTACTTTTCAGTGTAAGTGATGGTTTTAATCACTTAGATCATGAAAAAGCTGTTGTTCAAGCCTCTGGGTGTCATTCTGGCTTAATTTGTAAGCTAGTAGACTTGGACTTAGAATATCGAATTTATTATGATCCAGTATTTCACACTGACTATGAAGTTATCGGGAATATATACGAGAATAAAGAGTTATTAGAGGTAGAGTAATTGACTAAAATATTAGATGCATGTTGTGGTAGTCGAATGTTTTGGTTTGATAAACAGAATCCAAACGTAATTTTTATGGACATTCGGAAACAATATGAAGAACTAAATAGCGGACATGTCGTTGATATCAATCCTAATGTCATTGGAGATTTCAGAGATATGCCATTTGAAGATGAATCATTTTATCATGTAGTATTTGATCCGCCACACTTGCTTAAAGCAGGCGAGAATAGCTGGTTGGTCAAAAAGTATGGAAAATTAAATCCCGAAACTTGGAAAGAAGATTTAGCATTAGGATTCAAAGAATGTTTCAGAGTATTAAAGCCAAATGGAACTCTTGTATTTAAATGGAACGAGGATCAAATCAAGCTATCAGAAATATTGAATGCAATTGATTATGTGCCATTATATGGAAATAAGAGAGCTAAAACACACTGGTTAGTATTTATGAAGAGTATCTAGCTACCTCGTGAAATTGTAGGATCAATTTTGATTAAATATGTAATTTCTGAATTTACCAGATAATGGGAAGGTAAACATGCAAATTAAAAGGATCGTTTGGAAAATTAAAACTATAGTTAATGCTGTAGCGTTGAATTTTAAGTACAAGCTTAAATGTATTCCCCATTCAATCAAATTTAATCCAATTAAATAAAAGTAGTATCTCTTTTTAATCTTACAGTTTTTAAGAAAATAGTAGCTAATATAATAATCTAATAAGACAAGTATAACCAATATATGTTTATCTATAGTGACTATAGTGTCATGTTTTTCTGAGAGTCTATGGAAATACATTAATAATGTTGGTAAAGGAATATATATTGTTAATAATGATATAAAGAAAAAGACTATAAATGGCATTTCGTCACTCCCATATAAATAAAACTATGTAAAAAATATCACAATCTTGTGTTGTGGTCAAATATTTTCATGTTATCTATTTTGTTATTATTGTCAATAAATGAAAAGGAGGAGGTAGAATGATGGGTTTCAAAAAGAGTGACAAAGTAGTGACTAAAATAGGATCAGGCGTGTCATTATACTTCTTGGACAACGAATATTATATAGTTCAAGATGCTTCGATGCCTGGCAGAATCGTTTTGATTGACGACGATAAACAGCGTTTGAGTTGGCCATCTAGTAAATTCGAATTATATGAGGAGGTGGCGGAAGGATGAGTGGATTGATAATAGTCGTTTTAGTCTCTTCAATAACTTCTTTTATTGTTTCTTTTCTCATGTTGAAATGGCACATGAGAATGTTTAATAAATGGATAGAAAATTTTTTTGAGGAGGAAACAAAACAAATAAAAAACTACCTGTCTAAAGACAAGTAGCACAAAAGTTTTTACCAAAAGGAGTCATTTTTACTAAGCCGTTTATAATTTTAGGTTCAGACATTATTGAATTTTTAAGTTCTTTTTTTCTTTTTGAAAAAATATATGAGGTAGCAAGTCAGCAACCACAACTCAACGACAACCAGAAAATCGTGTTGGAGCAACTGAAAATCAATGCAGGGTCAGAAGGTTCACTAACAAAAGCGATTCATTCTCTCTTTAATTCACTATCCATTTCACCTGTTCGGTTTGAAAAAGATGGAGCTGAGGAATTATTGAAAGCTAGAAATGCACTTGCAAAATTGACTAGAAAACAAGAGGAAGAAGTCCTAGCAGCATTCGCGCAATGGGGATTGGGACAGGAGGAAAAAGAATGATTTATTCTTTTATCTTTATTGTACTTTTTGTTTGCATACTAGCAATCATACAAGAGGGATATAAGAAAAAATAAAAAAAGCCACCTCTTTCGAGATAGCAGCGCAATACTATTTTATCATATAAGGGGTGGCGTTTGTGAGATTTCAGTGGTTAAAAGATTATCAAGAACTTGATGAGCAGATTCTTTACTTAAAGTGGAATCTTAATAAAAGTAAGCTTGAATTGAATCGATGGGTCAATGGGGATTTAGCAGACGTCCGAATCGAAAAGAATTCTAGATCAGCTTCTTTAGAAGAAAATATTCAAAAGATAGAAAATGAAATTGATTTACTCGAAGAACAAAGAAAAGAAATGCTTGCTATTATTAATTCTTTTAAAGGGCTTGATAATGAGATTATTCGAAAAAAGTATGTCGAGGGTTGTTCATTAGAGATAATAGCGGAAGAGATTGGCTACAGTGCATCTTATGTTAGACAAAGACATGCTGATATTCGCAAAACTTTGAATTTCTTAGATGAATATGAAATGAACAAGATAGACAGACAAAATAAACTTAATGAAATTGATTATTACAATGAGGGCAGAGACGAAGCTGTACAAATTAGTTTATTCTAAAAATCCAATGTTCACTAAATGTTCGAACATTGTAGCTATGTCAGTATTGTATACAGCATGATATTCTATTAGTGTCAAAAAAATATGAAAGAGCCAAGATATCCCAACTTTTTAATTGGTATCTGTGGTTCTTTTCTATTGCTTTGATTGAACAGTAACACTCAAAAAAAGTAAACATGTCCTTGTTGTCTTTTAACAGCTGTTGTCTATTATTGATTAAACATCCAAAGTTTGTTTTACTTATATTAATATTATATTTAATAAGGAGTAAAACAACATGAATATTAATATTGATTTAGGCAACTTATGGGAGATGTTAAGTGCTGTAGGCACTATAGGGGCAGTTATATTATCATTAGTTTTAGCTTTGAGAGAGAAGAATAGACACATAACAGTTCTGATTACAACTGAACAATATTTTGGACATAGTTACATTATTACTTTGTGTAAAAGCCCTATGGATGCCTTCCTTTTAGAAGATATAGGATATGAAAGATTTGGTTTAAAAAAATCTCTAAAAGCTAAATTTGATAATGGGTTTGAAATATTGGACTCTAACGAAGTTGCTAAGGCTCAGAAACAATTCCCTTTTAGCTTTTCAAATGATAATTTAATCAAGATAGGCTTGTGGGATTGGGAATATAAAAACTTAATAAATAAAAAAATAAAATTTTATGTAAGAGATAATAATGGTAAATATCATAAATCAAATAAATTCAAAATTTTGGATGTATCAAAAAAAGATCAATTATGAAAAAACTCATAATTATTTCTAGATCACTCGTTGAGTGGTCTTTTTATTTTGAAAGGAGTTTTATCTATGAATGAAAAACAATTAAGCGAGCTATTTAAATTGAATGAAGCAAATCAAACTGTGGAGGCAACATTCTATGAAGCTCAAAAAGGACTAACATTAATCGCAAAGCAAGCCAAGTATTTCTATGACCAGCTCGTTATGCAAGGATTTAATGAAGAACAGGCAATGGAGTTTACGATGCGAACTTTTACTACTAATCGATAGAGAGAAGGATGCATAATGAGAAACCATTGGTATGTATCACTAACAAATAGGTATCCACAGCCAAATACAGCTGATCCAATCAGAGTGGTTCAATCAGTCCAGATCAAAAAGAAGTACTCCATCATTGAAATGACCAGAGAAGCTACGACAAATGAAATTGATAAATGCAAACTTATTTATTGCGGTCATGGTTTCTTTGATGAACCAAACATTCAAAATAATATTAACAAGAATTTGAGGGATTAGAATGCAAGAAATGGCTTAAAAATCTCCAATCAGGACAAATTAAGTTAGACAAAGTTTCAGATTTAAAGATATTGATAATGATTAACAAATATGACTTGTCTCCTGATATACTTAAATAAAATATATTAGGAGTGAAATACTATGGGTGACGGAGCATGGGGATTTTTAGGCGTTATTTTCTCAGTTATTGTAAGTTGGTGTATAGCACACAAAAATTTGAAGAATACTGTAGAACAAAATCAGCAAAATAGAAAAATTCAAGAAAAACTTGAAAAAAACCAAAGAGATTTTCAGAACAGTATAAATAAAAGTCGAATAGAATTTGAAAGGGAAATGACTCAAAAACAAATAGATGCCAATTTAAAAGCAAAAGCAAGAATAGAGTGGATAAGCGAAGTCAGAAGGTTGGTTTCTGAATATTTAGTAGTAATTCATAAAGTTGGAGAATTGTTATTTTTGCTGAAGGAAAATAATATTAAAAAAAAGCAGGAAATAAGGAGAAATCAAAGTACACTTGGGAAAGATTCGAGAGAAATCCTTGAAAGCAATAAACAATACGCAATAGAAACGGATCTCAACGAAAAAGAGCGAAAGAAACTACTATCAGAACTCGAAAATCAGAAATATAAAACTTTAGCTATTTCAGAACAATTAGTATTGTACTTTTCTAATCAAAAAGAGCATGAAAAAATTAGAAAAAGCTTGAACAATATCAAGGGAATAATTATAGATATATACAATAAAGCTTATGGAACGGATATTAGTGAGACTTATTATGATGAAAAAAGTCCAATTCTAAATGAAAATTCCGAAGAATTAAGTGAAGAAATTGGTAAATATTTAAAAATAGAATGGGACAGAGCGAAAAAAGGCGAATAGAAAAACAAAACTCAACCTAAACAGAATGTGAGGTGGTGTGATTTGAATGGCAAGGAAGCGTGATCCAAGACGTGATGAAGCCAAGAAAATTTGGTTAGAATCTAACGGAGAGAAGCAGTTAAAAGAAATTGCATCAGAATTAAATGTTTCAGATTCTCAAATTAGGAAATGGAAATCAATTGATAAATGGAGTGCTGAATTGAAAGGTAATGTTACCAATGCGAAAGGTAACGTTACTAATCAAGGAGGCGCTCCTTTTGGTAATCAGAATGCAAAGGGGAATAAAGGCAATAGCCGAGCATCACCGCCAGTAGGGAACAAGAACGCTTTGAAAACTGGCGAGTATGAAATAATATTCTTTGATACGTTAAGCGATGAAGAGAAGGACATCTATTCTAATTTGAATAATGATCCTTCTTTTGTTTTGTCTGAGGAAATACGATTGCTGAAGATAAGACAGCTGCGAATGATGAAAAGAATTCAGCAAGCTGAGGCTGGTTTAAACGATGAAGAAATCGAACGTCTGCAACAGTTAAGGAAAATCAAAACGCCGATTGAAAAAAACGGTAGAAAATTAGAAATCAAACGAGAGGTTATGCAATATGTTCAAGTTAGCAGAAAAACACATCGCAAAATTGATGACATTCTTTCAATTGAAGATTCATTAACTCGGATTAGCAATCAGTTATCTAAAGCCATTAAGCAAATGAATGAACTATATATAACAGATTACAAGACTGATTTAATGAAAGCACAAACCGAGAAAATTCAAGCTGAAATAGCAGATATTGGCGGTAATAATTCTGGCGAAGAAGTGGAAGAATGGAAGCAAGCAGTTTTAAATGCAGCAAATAAACGGGCGGTGAGAGAGAATGAGCAATGATTTTATCCCATTTGCTGATATAGGTGCTGCGATTGATTATTACTATGATAAGCCAGTAGCTTTTTGCCAAGATATATTGGGCTTGGATCCTGATGAATGGCAGGAAAGTGTTTTGAATGATTTGGCTGAATTTCCAAAGGTTTCAGTTCGTTCTGGACAAGGGGTTGGAAAAACAGCATTAGAAGCAGGAGCAATACTTTGGTTTTTAACTTGTCGACCATACGCTAAAGTGATTGCTACAGCGCCAACCATGAAACAACTTTACGATGTGCTTTGGGCGGAAGTAGCTAAATGGTTAAATGATAGCTTGATCAAAAACTTACTGAAGTGGACAAAGACCAAAATTTATATGGTTGGTGATTCAGAACGTTGGTTTGCTACAGCTAGAACAGCAACGAAGCCAGAAAATATGCAAGGTTTTCATGAGGACCATATGTTGATTGTTGTAGATGAAGCTTCTGGTGTATCTGATCCAATTATGGAAGCTATTCTTGGTACGCTATCAGGTTTTGATAATAAGCTATTAATGTGTGGGAACCCAAATAATATTGAAGGTGTTTTTTACGATTCCCACAATTCAGACCGTGATAAATACAGAGTCCATAAAGTATCTAGTTACGATAGTAAACGCACAAACAAAGATAACATAGAGATGATTCTTAAAAAGTATGGAAAAGAAAGCGACGTTGCTCGTGTGCGTATTTTTGGAGAATTTCCGAAAGGAGCATTGGATTCATTTATCAGTCTTGAAACGGTTGAATTGGCTACAGAAAAACAAATTAGTGATTCTTTAGTCAATAAAACAACGGTTGCTCATATTGGTGTCGACGTAGCTCGGTATGGTGATGATTCTACGATTCTTTTCCCTAGAATTGCTACCAGAGCATTGGAGTATGAGAAGTATTCAAAACGAAGCACCATGGAAACAACAGGATATGTTATCAATATGGCCAAGAATCTAATGAGTCAATATCCAAGTATTGATAAAGTGATGATTAAAGTTGATGACACTGGTGTCGGAGGTGGTGTAACTGACCGCCTAGAAGAATTAATAGAAGACAATCAGTATCCTTTTGAGGTGCTTGGAGTGAATAATGGTTCAACATCAGAAGACGATTTTTACGATAATTTAGGTACTCAACTATGGGGAAACATCAAGGAAATGTTAGAAGAAAATATGACAGCAAATCTTAACGGTGAACAGCCGATTATTGAATTGCCTGATGATGGATCGTTGATTAAAGAACTGAGTACACGTAAATTCAAAATGACGAGTAGAAGTCGTATTCGTTTAGAAAGTAAAGATGATATGAAAAAGCGAAACATTGGTAGTCCAGATATTGCTGACGCGTTGGCTTTAGCATTTTATGAGCCACCAAGTCACTATCAATTTATTCAAATTTAGGAGATGAGCTTTTGATTAGTACAGTATTATCTTTAAAGAGATATAAGAAGCTACGTGTTAAATATGCAACACAAATTGAAGATGGAATGTTTGATCCGAATGGTTTTATAGAAGATATGAAACCATTTTTTGCTGATCGTGAAAGAAAATATCTAGCGTATACTAGCGAAAAGAATGAAATAGACAAAAGACCAAAACCTAACACCGATATTGTAAAGGTTAATAATAAACTTCATGCTGGTATGTATTCGATTGTCGTAGATCAAGCAGTCAATCATTTTACTGGTATACCTATTAAATGGGATTACGATGTATCGGAACAAAAAAGAACACTCATTCAAAGATTAAAAGATAAATTCTTAAAAAATGATACAGAGCTTCCAACAGTTCCAGAAGCTTTTAACAAATTAACAAGCAATCTTGATTCCATGAGATTTGCAATGCTTGACCCTGAGACAGCCACTTTCCAAGGAGCATGTGGAGTAGCTTTCCGATTGTTAGAGCCTGTGGAAGGAGATGATGGTTGGGAGTTAAGAGCAAGCAATATTGAGCCTTGGAGAGCTGAAAGATATGGAAATGCTGGAATCTATATTAAAGAAAAGTATGACTCTTATCAGAAAAAGTTTTTCCAAGAAATGAAAGTTATAACTAGAAATGAAATTACGACATATGCTTGTTATGGTAATTTAGATTTTATTACTAACGGAACATTCAAAAAAATCGATGAAACAAAAAATCCTTTAGAAGTGATTAATTTATCCGAATTTAAAAACAATACAAATCGTTATTGTGATTTTGAAGTAGCTGAGGAAATTGGAGATGCAATTGATCGTGCTTTGTCTGATCAACAAAACGAAATCGAACAGTTTAAGCTTGCGTACATGCTTGTTACTGGTACGACAATGAGCAAAGACACTGCTAAAGAAATGATGAATCAGCTAGGGATTATTAACTTAAAAGACCCTACAGCAAAAGCTGAATATGTCACAAAAAATTTAGCAAAAGATTTCAATGAATATCATATGGATCTATTGAAAAAACAGTTTTACACCATTTGCAAAGCAATCGATTTTAACGATGAGGTGTTTAAATCAAACAGTTCTGGAGAAGCTCGTAAGTGGCAAATCATTAGCCTAGAAGCAAAAACAAATACTAAAGAACAATATTTTAGAGAAGGATTGAAAGAATGCGCAGAAACAATTGCTGCTTTTCTTAAGTTTCATGACAAAGTAGAAATTGAGCCAGAAAAAATTATTTTTACTTTCTCTAGATCTTTGCCAACTGATCTAAGTTATTTAGCTGAAGCTTTACCTAAGCTTGCACCTTATGTATCCAAACGAACCATTCAAAGACAAATTCCCTTTGTGACAGATGTTGATTATGAAAATGAAATAATGGAGTTGGAAAGTGGAAATGCTTATCCAGATAGTGAATACAATTTTGGCGGAGGTGGCAATAATGACGATAGAAACGAAGTATTGGACCAAACGTCGAGAACTGGAGGATCAAGCAAGGCTCAAACAAGAAAATCAAACACTTAAAAAATTAGCTAGTGTATTTCCTGAAGCGCTGAAAGAGATACAAGCAGAACTATTATCTCAAGCAGACTTACATGATATTACTTATGCTGAAATGATGGAGTTTTACAGCAGAAGTGACCAAAAAAAATATCGTGAATATGTGGAAAAAAATTACAAATCTCTCAAAATATACGATTCAAAATACAAAGAGTTTATCGATGAATTTTTTCCATCTTTTGATTATGCAAAGGTTAATCGTTTGTTACAGATACGTTCAGATATCTTTAAAATCCTTGCATACCATGCAATGGATGTAGACGTGAATAAGTATTTTTCAGATCGATTGGAAGAGATATTGCAACGTTCATATGCTTCAAATGCAAATGTGTTAGCTCAATTACTAAGCGTTGATTTGCCGAATTATTTATCCCAAGAGGAATTAAACAGTTATCTAAACTATCCTTGGTCGGGTAAAACATTTTCTAGGAGGCTTTGGGGAAATATTTCATCGCTTGAACAGAAACTCTCTAATGCTATTGTAAAAAGTGTTGCTAGTGGAGAAGGCGTTATACACGCACTAAATACCATGCGATTAGACTCAGAAATTTGTGACATGTTTAAGCTAGAAGAATCAAAGTACAACAAAGCGATAGAAAATCTCGTTCGAACGGAGTATGCAAAATTTGCTCAAGATGGTATTGAAAAATCATATTTAGAAACAGGTATTGAGGAATACAACGTTTTAACTGCAAAGGATGAGAGAGTTTGCCGAATTTGTGGAGGAAAGGCAAGTAAGAATCCCTATAAACTGAAAGATGCTGTCATAGGTGAGAATCGAGCGCCTTTCCATAGTCGTTGCAGATGTACGGATGTTCCTAACTTACCAAAATTAGGAAAGGATATTGATGAAGAATATGACCGATTATTTTGCGATTTATTAGATGAGTTTGCACATGATTCTTTTGGAATTAATTTGAAACGGAGGAAGTAGAATGAAAGATTTTCATGAAGCAGTACTAATAATTAATGTAAATGCTGATATCGCAGAAGCCTACAAAACAGCTATTGAGTCTGAGAACCATCCTAATGGCTTGAGAGATCATTGGAATGGCAATTATGCCTATGTTGTTATTGGCAATCAAATTGTTAATTATCAAGATAATACTCCAGTTGATAAGAATACCGTTAATTTAACGATTCAATTATTATCTCATACATTACCAAATTTAAAAGAAACAGTTAATTGGTATGAAAAGATGGGGTGTATTGTTGTTAGAACTGACTACAAAGAAGGAAAGTCTAGTAATTAGGCTTTTTTATTTTGTCCGAAATGACGTTAAACTAGCGCAATACTGGGCTTGGTTGAATGGTGGGGCGCAACTATTAAAACTCAAAGCAATGTGGGGCGTGAAAACGAATCGTGGGGCGAAAGGAGAATAAGCATGAAACACATATCATTAATACCGATGAACTTGCAATACTTTGCCGAAGGTGACGATCCACAGTTTTCTTTTGAGGATTTCAAAGCTTTTGTGGAATCCAATGAAGAAGCTCAAAAATTTCTTCAGTCACAATCTCAAAGTGTTGCTGATAAACAATTGGAAGCTTGGAAACAAAATAACCTAGATAAAATTAAACAGGAAACTATCAAGGAATATGAGGAATCTAAGAAACATAAGTCACCTGAACAAATTCAACTAGAAAAATTACAAGCTGAATTCGAAGCTGAGAAGGCTTTGCGTGTGACAAGTGATAATAAAGCTTTTGTTGCAGAACAAATTGCTGGGCTAGAACTAGATGGAGAGTTAAAAGATTCTATTTCTCAATTTATGTTAAAAAATCTTGTTAGTTCTGATACAGAATTCACTAAAAAAGCTGTTGAAGGTTTTACTAACGTTTTGGAATCTATTAAAGAAAAACACTCCGAAGAAATTAAAAGTCTTGAAATGCAGACAGCGTTTGGTACGAGAAAACAGAAACAAACAACTGATAATAAACAAGAAAATATTGATGATCCAATGGGTAAGTTAGGCGAAATGTTACAACAATTTAATTAGGAGAGTGACAAATTATGAAAAAAACATCTTTAAATAATTTAGAGTATTTGGATATTTCACCAGCGATTAATGCTATGCAAATACCAAATACACCTTTTTTAAGCTATTTACTTGGCGCCGGAAAGACCGAACGAGCTGAATCATCGGAAATTAAATGGCGTGAATATGATATTAATAATGATGATTCTTCTGAAAAGCTTGAGGGCGGAGATTATCCAGATGTTGAATCTGGTCGAACTTGGTTTAACAACTATACAGAAATTTTTAGAAAATCAACCTCTGTATCTGGTACGTTAGATGCTATTAATGTGAATGGTGTCGGAAACGAATTAACTAATCAAGTAGCACTACGTGGTATGGAAATGAAAATTGATTTGAACAGAAAATTGATTACTGGTGTAAAAGCTGATGAAAATAGTTCTAAAGGTCGTCGAATGAATGGGATTTTGAATTTGATCAATTCAGCAAATAAGGCAGAAACAGCTACTGCGGGTGCGGTAACAAGAAAAGATATCGATAGTTTATTTAAATTGATGTATGAAAAAGGTTATATGGGAGAAAAACTATGCTTGATTTCTCCAGATATGCAGGAGTTAATGACTGATGAGTTAGATGGAAAATCAACAAAAATTGTTCAGTTCGGGGAAAGAGTAACTTTTGGATTGCAAATTGGAAATATCGTGTCTAATTACGGCACAGGTATTGCTTTACTAGAACCATCATTGCCAAAAGGAACAATTGCCGCAATCGATACTAATTATGTGAAACTACGTCCATTACGTGAATGGAGAGCAGAAGAACTTGCAAAAACAACTGATTCAAGACGTATCGGTCTTGTAGGTGAATATTCTCTTGAATACAACGCTTCAAACTCTGGGGCCATTTTAAATTTAATGTCTGAATAAAAGGGAGTTAGTACTCCCTTTTTTGATAGGAGGAATTACAGTGGTAAAAAAAGATGAAACTAAAAAAGATGAAGTCGTGAAATATAGAGTAGGTAAAACTAAAAATTTTGTTGGGTTTGTTCATCCTAAAACTCGTAGATTTATCACAGCAGATTCAAATAACGAATTTATCATTTCTATAGATGATAAAGAAGCAATTGCAATTTTGGAAGATGCAATTGATGTTAATGAAATTTAGGAAGTGATCTGATGGATGAATCGCTAAAAACGGAAATCATTGAGTCTATAAAAGAAGATTTTCCAGATTTGAGTGAAGAACGCATAACTAATTTATTAGAAATAATTTTGCTAGAAATTGAATCATACAATAGTTGTAAAAATGATGTTTCATGGGAAAAGTTAAAAAGCGTGATTAGTGAAGTGTTGTATCAAATAATAAAAAATGAATCAGAAAAAAAAGTATCTTCAGTTAGACGTGGCGATACGACGATTAGTTATGCGTCAACAGCGAATGCTGTTAGTGAGTTACTTCTAGGATATGGCGATTTGATACGAAGGGTTATTGGTTGTGGAGGATTGGAGTTTTTTTAATGAATGAAGCAGATATTTTAGAAACTACTTACGAAGATAGTTGTATTATCGAAAGACTAATGGACATTGAAGATTCTAATACAAATATTACTATTCAAGATTATAAAAAAGTATATGATAATCCTATCCCTTGCGCTCTTTCACAAGGTCAAATCGATGGACTAGCAGTCATAGAAGATGGAGAAATGGTAAATGTTTCGACTGACACATATAAATTATTTATTCATCCTAAGATTAAACTCAAAAAAGGAGATCGAATAACAATAACTCAAAAGGCCAGTGGCTTAATTTTTTCTCTATTTGCTACTAAGCCTTTTTACTATCCTAGTCATTGTGAAGTAAATTTGATAGGAAGTGAAAAAAATGGGTGATCTCAAATATGAATCTAATGCAGAAAAGATCATTGAAAATTTTAAAAATATGACTGTAATTGCTCAAAAAGAAGGAATATCTTTTGTAAATGATTCGATGAATAAAGTTGTTAGCCTAGCTAAACCTTTAACTCCTGTAAAATCAGGTGATTTAAGACGTGGTTATCGAGTAGTAAAAGCTAGGAAGCTTTCAACTGGTCGTATTGTTGGAGCAGTTATAAATAATGAACATTACTTTAAGTATGTGGAAGAAGGACACAGGACTAAAAATGGTGGATTTGTAAAAGGACGGTTTATGTTGACCCGTGCAACGAATCTTGCAAATATGTCTTATATTCCTCGAAGATTTAAACAAATGGCAATAAAAATCGTTAAGAAAGGAAAGTAACATGAAAGATAAAATCATTGCTGAAATCAGTAGTAAATTAAAAGAAATATATCCAGATGGGACAATATATCTTGATTCAGTTATGCAGTCAACTAAAGATTTTTACTTTGTATTATCCGTAATGGAATCTGGGACTGAAAATGTAGGGATTGATGTTCAAAATGTTTCTTTCTTAATTGATATTGCATTGATTGATAATAAATCTGATAAAAAATTAGTGAATGAATTAGTCTCACGCTGTGGGGCTTTTTTTAATACGATTACAATTGATAGTCAAACACTATTTCCAGAAAACTATTTACCTGATGAAACAGATGGTGTTCAACACATTCGCTTTACATTAGGATTTCCACAATATATTGAATGGAGTGAAAAATAAATGGGAGAAAAAAGAAGTAAAACTGGAATTATTTCTGTTGAAAAACCTACTTGGTTTCCTTTGAAAGATGAGACAGGAGAACTTCCAGTATATGATACTGCAATGACGATGGGAACAGCAGTTAGTATCAAACCTACAGCTAATTACGAAACAACACAAGACTATGGTGATTCAGTTGTTCAAGATCAATTCACTGCGTTTGGTGGTGCAGAAGTTGAATTAGAAGCAAATGGGTATAGTCATAAAGTTTTAACAGCGATCACTGGAGGAAAACTTGTCAAAGGTGGTGCGTTGCGCTCTGGAGAAGATATTGCCCAAGATGGGGCTTTTGCATATCGGCGTAAAAAGTCGAATGGAAAATATCGTTATACAGTCTTTTATAAAGGGCAGTTTGCTTTAGATTCAGATGAAACTTCAACTATTGAAGGAAGTAAAGTAAGTTTTACTCATCCAACTTGGAAGGGTTCATTTGTAGATGTACCAGGACTTGGATATATGTACTCAGTTGATGAAGATGATGAAGGCGTTGATCAAACAATGATCGAAAACTGGTTTACAAAAGTAGCAATTCCAATTGAAGAAGCAGAACAAGAAGAACTTGCAGGAGGTAAAAAATAATGTCTAAATATCAAACTACAATTAAATTAATGAAAAAAAATGAGGATGGGAAATATAAACAAGTGCAATTCAAATCTGCTGAATTTCTACCAGGTCCAGTTGTAGAAGAAGCGGCAGAAGTGATGGAAGGAATGCAAAATGCTGTAGATGGAAAAACAGTATCAGAAGCATTAAGTCGAGCTTATTCATTTATTGCGGATACTTTGTTTGAAGGGCAATTTACTGGTGAAGATTATCGTCAAGGGATTGATGCTCGAGAAATTGCTCCATTGACAGGCAAGTTATTAAAATCTGTTACCGCAGGCTTTGATGAAACTTATACGGAGACGAAAAAAAAGTAAGCGAAGCTCTCAAGTATCCTTATTTTAAACATTCGATTACTTATCGAGAATTAGATTTAAAGACGCAATTACTCGAAGCAGGTTGGACGTTACCAGAAATTGAACGTACTGACTTTGATGAGTTAATGCGTCTTTTTGCTTTTCGAGATGCAGTAAAAGAGCATGAGGATGTTGAGTACTACGATAACTTCACCCAATTTTAGGAGGTGATACTTTGAATAACGATGACCTAATTCTGAAGATGATATTAGATGAATCAGGTTTTACTGCTGGCATGAATAATGCTGTCAAAAAGCTAGGTTCTTTTGATGGAACTATCGAAAGAACGAGTAGAAAAAGTGGCAGTTCATTAGGTAGTATTTGGAAAATATTTGCTGGTAGCTTTCTAGCCAGTGGAGTGACTAGAATTTTAGGAGCTGGTTTTGATCTAATTAAAGGTTCCATTAGTGGAGCAATTGATCGAGTAGATACGATGAATAATGCTCTACGAAATTTCCAAAATATGGGATTCAGCAATTCAGAAATTATGAAAAATATCGGAAAGAATGGGCTTTTATCTCAAGGTATTCAAGGACTTCCTACCGCTTTGAATGATGCGATAAGTCATGTACAACTTCTTGCTTCTTCTACTGGGGATTTGACTCGTTCGACTCAAATATTTAAAGCATTAAATGATGGGATTCTTGGGTTTGGTGGTTCAACTGATCAAGTAAATGAAGCTGTTATTCAGCTATCTCAAAGTTTCTCAAACGGAAAAGTAGATGCACAAACTTGGAATTCAATGATTAATGCTCAACTTGGTCCTACTCTATCTGCTATCGCTAAAAAGATGGGAATTACAATGGGAGAGCTTAAAGAAGGTTTGTCTCAAGGTAAGATTTCTGTTGAAGAGTTCCAAAATCAATTAATAGAAATGGATACTAAAGGTGGCGGAGGACTTAAATCATTAAATCGAATTGCAAAAGATTCAACTAAAGGGATTAAAACCTCTATCCAGAATGCCAAAACAGCTGTTACTCGTGGTGTTGGCGAAGTAATAGAAGGATTAAATAAAGCCCTTGTGGATGAAGATTTAGGTGGATTTAAAGGAATTATTGATAAAGTAGGTAGTTCCATGGAATCTTTTTTGAAAGTGATGGCTGCGAATATTCCTAGAGCAGTGTCTTTTTTAAGTAATCTTTTTGATGCAGTTCAAAAATTTGGCTCTGCATTGAAATTCATGATGCCATTTCTGGTTCCTGCAACTACTGCTTTTGGCGCATTAATGTTTCAACTTAAAGGAATACCAACAATTATAAAAAGCTTCAATAATTTTAAGAATGCCATAATCGGTGTTGGAAATTCACTAAAGATTATGGGGGCTATAGCCGCCGCAAATCCGTTTGTTTTGATTGTTGGAGCCGTTGTTGGAGCGATTGCTGTATTTGGCTATTTTATGGCAACCAACGAAGAGTTTAGAAACAAAGTTATATCCGTTTGGAATGATGTAAAAGATTCCGTACTTGGTGTATTAAAGAATATAAAAGATTGGGGAATTGATACTTGGAGTTCTGCTAAAGAATTGGCATCAAATGCCGTTGAGAGTGTCAAGAATACTTGGTCTGGAATAAAGGAATGGTTTTCAAATACTTGGCAAGACATTAAAAATGGAGCAACAGGTTTATTTGATAAAACAGTAGAAACATCTATTAATGCAGTTGATAGTGTAAAAAACGCATGGTCAAATACAAAGCAATGGTTTTCTGATATTTGGCAGAGTATAAAAGAATTGGCAACTGAAAAATGGAATGAAATTAAAGGTTCTATTATGGAAGTTGCTGGTCCATTGATTATAGGTTTAAAGAACGCATTCTTACATGTCACTTTTTATTTAGAGACCTTATGGAATAATTTAGTTAAGATTGGTAAAAATGTTTTTGAGATTTTAAAAAATGTTATACTTGCGCCAGTTTTGTTTATTACCTCCATGATTTCTGGTGGATGGGAAGAAACAAAAAACAACATGATTGGTGTATGGAATAATATTAAAGAAAGTGCTCTAAATATTTGGGAGTCTATAAAAAATATTTTTGTTAGTTACGTTACAAATATTTATTTTGCTGCGCTTAATATTTGGACAGGTTTCAAACTTACTTTGATAAATATTTGGAATGAAGTAGTAAGTCAAGCTAAATCAATTTGGATTAATGTAAAATACTTTTTTATTAATCTTTGGATTGACATTAAGTATTTTGCTATTCAAAAATGGATTGAATTAAAATTCGGGATTATTCAAACTTGGATTGATTTAAAATATAATGCTATTACTACTTGGAACAATATTAAACAGTTCTTCAAAGATACTTGGCAGAACATTAAAGATATAGCATACAATACCTGGATTTCTATAAAGAATTCCATGATCAATACTTGGAATAACATCAAGGAATCTTTCTGGAATATTGTTACTGGAATTGTTAACTCCGCTGAAAATGCATGGACTAATCTAAAAAATGGTGTTTCAAAAGCAATTAATCGGGTGAAAGAAATCTTTGATTCATTAAGGGAAATCAATTTATTCGAAATCGGTAAGAATATCATTGATGGACTTATCAATGGTGTAGTAGAAAAATGGAATGCATTGAAAAAGACTATTAAAGGAATAGCTGGAAGTATCAAAGATTCTATTAAGGGTGCATTAGGTATTCATTCTCCATCTAGATGGATGAGGGATATGGTAGGTAAAAATATTGTTCAAGGTATTATCGTTGGTATTGATAAAGAAAAAAGTAAATTGGATCAGACAATGACTGATTTAGTGAAAACTCCGTCGGTTCAACCAGTTGTTACAGGGTCTAATAGTCAACCAGTGGTTCAAGCTAAACAAAATACATCTTCAAATGCAGTGAATGAAATTCACTTGCATTTAAATGTTTATGGAGATCTACCTGATTCGATGATTAAACAAATCGCCAAGAAGATGAAAACAGAATTGACGAGACAAATGAAACGAGATGCTGATGCAGTAGGAGGGACATTATATGCAACTTAAAAGAGGACAATTTTTTATCAATCAACATTATTCTTCTGAGTTTAACGTATATATTCAAAATAGGCCTGCCTCTGTTTCAGCTAGTCGTGTAATTGAATTGAGAGAACGTGAAGGCAATGACTCAATTATTATCGATAAAGCCTATTACAAAAACGTTACTAGAAAAATTGAATGTTATTACAAAGCACCATCGATTGATTTAGTGCAGGAATGGGAAGATCGAATTACTGAATGGTTAGATATGAACTCTTACAGTGATTTTATTCTTTATTACGATCAACAATATATCTATCAAGCTATAGTAACCGAAGCGCCAGAATTTAAAGGAACAAGAAAAACAGGGAACATAGTTCCATTTGAATTTACAGTTAGTCTTCGACCATTCAAAGAAAATTATAGTGGTCGTTTTGCTATTCAACAGATAAAAGCTTTCGAGTTATTTAATCCAGAGAAGTATGCTTCAAAACCGCTTATTAAATTGAGTGGTTCTGGAGATGCTTCTTTTTATATTAATAATGACAAATATGATTTGAAACTATTAGATAGAGAATTATTTATAGATTCTAAATTAGAAGAGTCTTATCGAAAACTAGATGGTAATTTAGAACATCAAGATCATGTCACTTTATTTTTAGATTTTCCATTTCTATATCCTGGAAAAAATGAAATCAAATGGACGAATAATATACATTCGTTTGAAATAATACCTAGGTGGTGGAGAAAAGTATGATACCAAGAATATATAGTCCTACCGAGACAGATTTTTCTACGAATGGTTTAGGGATTTTGAAGGACACCACTAAATGTGAGATATATGAAGTAGCAAATGGAAAATATGAATTAGAGTTGGAGTATCCATTAGGCACTCGATTTGATGAATATTTTGAAAATGACTATCAAATAAAAGCAAAACCAAATGACCAAGAAGAGTATCATATCTTTTTTATTGATGATAAAGATATCGATACCTTTTTAGATACCGTAACTATTTATGCCCAGAGTCGTACAAATCGGCTTGGAAGACGAGCAGTTACTTTTGCTGAAGTCGACTCTAAAACTGGTCGAGAAGCAATGGCAATTATTGAAAACAATATGGATAAAAAATCAGATATACGCTTATATTCTGATATTACAACTGTATCAAGTACAACTTTTGAAGCAAGAAATGTTTTAAATTGTATTGCTGGCGAACAAGGTTCTTTACTTCAGTATTGGGGCGGAGAAATTAAACGTGAGCCATTTAAGCTATCCTTATTAAAACGAAGAGGCCGTGACAATATTGGAACAATCCGATATGGAAAAGATTTATCTGGATTAAAAGTTAAGTTAGATTGGACAGGCGTGAAAACAAGAATTATTCCTTATGCTGATCCTCAAAGTGATACAGGTACAACTAGCCGAATTTATGGATTGCCAGTAGATAGCGAATATATTAATAATTATCCTGATGTATATACAGAACACGTTCAATTCACAGAAGAACAGGGAGTTAAAGATGTTAATAGTTTAAATAAAATAGCTAAGAATTATTTCAAAACAATTAATCCAGGCTGTGATAAACCGAAGATTTCTATTACCGTTGAGTTCGATAAATTAACGGACACAGAAGAAGAAAAAGAATTCGCTAAGATAAGAAATTATGGGTTATTTGATACGTTTAAAATATATCATCGAAAATATAAACTATATTTTGAATCGAAAGTTAGCGGTGTTCAATATGATTCATTATCTGAAAAGGTTTTGAAATTGGAAGCTGGGGATACTCAAGTTGCTTTTTATCAACAACAAGCTGTAACTATTCAAGATAAATTAAAAGATTATGCTACGAATAATTATATGAGTAGTTTTAATGATTATGTGTCCTCTATGATTGCAGGTCAAGGAAATGCAGGCGGTTATGTAGTTTTATGGCCAAAAGAAAAACCTTCAAATATTTTTATAATGGATAGTCCTGATTTAAACAAGGCAAAAGAAGTATTAAGAATGAACAAAAATGGAATTGCCTTTTCTAAAAATGGTTGGAATGGTCCTTTTAATTCCGCTTGGACATTGGATAGTATATTCAATGCTAATTTTATTCAAACAGGATTAATAAAGGCAGATATCTTTCAAAACTCTTTTAATAAAACTGGAGATGTATTGAAATTAGTTAATGGACTACTTCAAATTTGGAATAACAAAAAGAAAACAATGGAGTTAACCAAAAAAGGAATGGAGTTTTGGAATTCTAATAGTTCAATTGGAACGATTGGAACAACTGATTCTGCTGGTAATCCTTTTCCTGGAGCTTCTACTCCCACACCTATTGAAGATAATTCTTTAGTTATTCGTACAAATGGAGACGGCAAATATATTTTGATTTCTCCTAAAGTTGGTAAAGGATTAGTTTTATTAGGAAATGGTAAAGCAATTTATTTTGGAGACTTAGATGTACAAGGCAAACTCACCGTTAACGGAAAAGAAATCACAGGGAACAACAGTGGAGGAAGTGATCCTGGAACCATCCCTCCTCAATTGACGACGGAAGCTGAAAAAAGAGCATGGAAAATTTGGACAATGTTGAAAGCTCGTGGTTATTCTGAATATGCAGCTGCAGGTATTCTAGGAAATATTCAGGGGGAGGTTGGAGCAAGTATGAACCCTGATACAGAACAACTTGGTGGTCCAGCTTATGGGATTGTTCAATGGGATGGTTCTGCTTATCCGTTAGTCGGATCACCAACTTGGAACGGACGAGAGTATGTTCAGCGTTTGATGAACACCACAGGGATTCAAGAAGATTATCGAAGTATTGAAGCCCAAGTAAAATTATTAGATTGGTGTATGTTCAACGGTCAATGGCTCGGAAAAGTAAATCCAACCACAGTATCAGGATTTAAATCGATTAATGATGCCAAAAGTGCAGCGTATGCTTTTGAAATGAACTTCGAACGCCCAGCTTCTGCACATCCAGAACGCCAAAATTATGCCCAATCTTGGTATAACAAATTACATGGATTAACTAGTCCAGAACCTGGAGGGAATTTCATTTGTCCAATTCAAAAACCAGTGACAGTTACTTCAGAATGTGGATGGAGAACAAGTCCAATAAATGGCGGTCAAGAATTTCATAATGGAATTGATCTTGTAAATGGAAATCCTAATACACCTATTTTTGCAGCATTAGATGGGGAAGTTGTTCAGGCTGGTGCTAATTATTATGACTGGTATGGTAATTACGTGGTTATTAAACATAATAATGGGAAGTGGACAGGTTATGCTCATTTGTCTCGTATTGATGTTTCTGTTGGACAAAAAGTCCAGAAAGGCGCTCAAATTGGCTTGATGGGAACAACTGGTCCATCTACAGGAGAACATCTACATTTTCAAATTATGAAAAATTATTGGCCACAGCCAGTTGTTGATTTTGAGAATCCAAGAAATTATATCCAATTTTAAGGTGGTGATTCTATGAGTAAATGGAATGTCGTTTTAAGTACAACAGAACCATATAATTATGTGGGGATGATTCAAGTTCGACAAGGCAATAAGAATACAGAGGTTATGGAAGCGACTATAGTTGAAAATGGTCTTCCCTACGATTTATCAGAATGTAAGGTATATTTTGAATCAGTTGTAGGTGGGAAATATCCAGTCCAATTAGAAACAAAAATTGTGGATGCTAAAAAAGGGAAAATTAACTATATTTTTGATAAATATTCCATGCAGTGTTTACATCGACAAACAGCCAATTTCATTATATTTAAAGGAGAAGACTTGATTGGAACAACTCAAGACTTCTCTTATTTTGTCATTAATGCTGTTTCAAAAACAGAAGGAGAAATGGGTTCTTATTGGCAATCAATCGAAGATTTAATTGCGGATATGACGGACTTTATTAATGAAAATAAAGGCGATTTTACGGACTGGATGAATGAAAGGAAAGAAGAATTTGAACGTTGGAGACAAGAACAGGAACACAGTTTCCAAGATTGGAGAGAAGGACAAAAATCAGACTATTTGGCATGGTTTGAATCAATCAAGGATATTTTAAAGACGATTGATCCTGGTGGAACAATGCTTGCGGAATTAATGGATGCGAGAGTAGATATTCAAGGAAAACGACACAATTCAATTTCAGAACGTTTGCTTGCCGATATGAATTATTTGTATCAAAAACTACGAACAAGCTTATTTACTATCGAGTATGCTGAAATTGAAGTAGTGGATATTCTACAAGATGATTTATTTTCTAGGAATCATGAGATAGAAAAAGTAGAAAGTATTGAAAATAATATATCCGAAGGAGCGTTAATTGTAGCCACAATTGATGATAAAGAACAGCGTGTATTTACTCTGGAGGAAGTAGTAATAGATAAGATTTTGACTATTAATCCATATATTGCTAGAAAAACAGATTGGATTACTGGTACATGCAAAGTATTTGATGCAACAAAAATTGGTATTGAAATAAATGGTAAGAAAAAAGATATCGTCCCTTCCAATGAATTAAAAAATGGCACATTTAAATACTACACTGGAAAAACAATTCAATTAGGTGATCAAGTACAAGTCGTACTGTATGACAATATGACTATAGAATTAACAAGAAAATCAGTTGTTGTTCAGGAAGAAGGTGAATCAATTGGTGAAGGTTAAACGTATGATGGAAACAGACGACACAGGAGTTCAACGTCAATTTATGCCAATTACTCATGTTTCTGCAGTCTTAGGATTAGAAAACATTACCTCGGGACAGTCAAAAGTTCTTTCGGTTAACGGTAAATCTGGAGCAGTCATTCTAACGAAGGCTGATTTAGGATTAGAAAATGCGATTACCAAACTACCTTACGCAAGCGAAGATACTGATGGTATTTTAACTGCCGAAATGTTTCAAAAGATTGTAAATGGTGAAAGTGGAACATATCTTTTACCAATTGCTACTGCTGAAAAATTAGGAGGTATAAAAGTTGGTGAACTTTTAGAAGTCACTGAAGAAGGTATTCTGTCTGCAACTAAGCAAACAGATTTTAATTTTACTAAAGAGTTGAAACAGAAGCTAGAGTCTTTGAAAATTTTGAAAGCAGGAGCCAATATTTCGATTACAGAAGATGGCACTATTAGTACAACAAACGATAATGAAATAACTTCTTGTTCTCAAATTAAGAAAGTTTATTCAAACAGCATCGACTTTGGAGACTATGATTATAGTGGAAACCCAAATCTATTAAGTACTATAACTAGTGATTATTTTACAACAAAAGATAATGTAACAATTGTCAACGAAAATAGAGGTGTAAAATTGACATTCAGAAATTCTGGTTTTGGTGCTGAAACAGGTAATGTTGTGCAAATTAAACCCAAAACAACCTATACGCTTTCTGCTAAGGTAACAGTGAATGAGGATTTTGTAGGAGACTTATCAAAAATTCGACTAACTTATAGAAAATTTCCCGGGGGCAATATTCTACTGGGAACGAACTTATCTGCTATGTTAGCGGGAGAAACAAAAATTATTTCTGTTACTGGTAGCGTGGTAGAAATGAAACAAGTAGAGCGTACTTATCTACGTTTAGATAGTAATTCCCAAATAGTAGATGGATCAATCAACATAGAATATATCAAGTTAGAAGAAGCTTCAATAGCTACGCCATATCAGCCTAATTTATTTGAATCACCTTATTATCTAACAAAAGATGAGGGAGCTGGCTTAACGACAGAATATAAATATGTAGGGATAGGACTGAAAGACTTTCAAGATCCAAATAAATATATTTGGAACATGACTATTGAATATATAAATAAACAGCTCCAAGAATTAAATGAAAAAAGCTTAAACTTTACTTTTGAAAAAATAGGGGAGGTATAAACTAATGACAGATATTGTAAAAGTAAAACAGAATAATGTTCAGGTTTATCCTCAAACTCATTGGAACGCTGTAGAAGGCAAACCCACAACAATTAAAGGCGATAAAGGAGATCCTGGGCAAGCTGCAACTATTACTGTAGGTACAGTTACTAGTGGATCTACTGCTTCTGTTACAAATGTAGGAACCTCATCTGCGGCTAGATTCAATTTTGTATTACCAAAAGGAGATAAGGGAGATCCTGGAACAAATGCAACAACGACATCTGTAGCTACGACGGCCGCTAATGGGTTAATGTCCAAAGAAGATAAAGCAAAATTAGATGGAATAGCAAATATTACATTTGAGAAAGTAGGCGAAGTTTAATGTCTGATATTGTGCAATTAAAAGAAAATGGTGTGCCTAAATATTTAAAAACTCATTTTAGAGCAATTGATGGAGCTGAAGCATTAGTACAAACATCTGGTAATCAGTCTGTTGATGGTTTTAAAAACTTTTTACAAACACCAACAGTAAATGATGTACCAGTAATTTTAGATCGTTTTGTTTCAAAAACAGTAAAAACAACGAATACAACAGATTTTACCAATGAAAGTTTAGTCAGATTTGAACGATGGGGACGTCTTGTAGTAGCCAATTTTGAGATTACAAATAAATCATCAAATTTTGCTGGATGGAAAAATTTAATGGCTTTTCCAAAAGGATATACTCCGATTTCGTTAACAGGTTGGGGTGGAACTTTGGCGAATAAAACCAATCGAAATCCTGCATTATCTGTTTATGCGAATGCTTCGGGAATTACTGTAATGGTTTCTACTACAAATTTACCAGAAAATCAAACTTGTTCTGGAACCATCGTCTATTTTACAAATGATGCGTGGCCAAATTAATAGGAGGAATAACTAATGAAAACAATGTATGAATATATGTATCCAGTCGGTTGTAAGGTCTGGGAAAACATGCCAGATGATTTCCCAGAAGGAGTTCCGTATACTTCTGTACCACCAGTGCCAGATGTTCCATTAGATCGTCAATTTTGGAATCCGAGTGAACGGAAATGGGAAGAAGTTGTCACACAAGATTTCTCTAAAAAATTAGTTCTGTTAGAGAAATTATCTGAAGGGTTACAAGATGATAATAAAATATTGAAACAGGCGAATGAAGAACTAACTAAAAGAGCTGATTCATTAGCGCAAATCAATTCAAAAACGATGCTTACAACTATTCAAAACAGTAAAGAAATCGATTTATTGAAAGATCAACTTCAATCATCGAAAAATGAAGGGGGAGAATAATATGTATTCCTATGAAGATATCAAAATGATGTATGACTGGAATTGCTTTACTGCAGATCAAGTTCGACAATTTGTTCCGTTGTGCATTACAGAGGAAGAAGCAGACAAAATTATTAATAAAGAAAGTTAAGGCATGCTCCCTGGAGTATGCTTTTTTGTTGGAAAGTTGGTGAACTATGAGTATTGATGCAATTATTTCTGCTTTAAGTATTGCAGGAACTTTAGTTGGTACGTTTGCAGGTATTGTTTTTTCAAACAAACTAACCATTTATCGAATTGAGCAATTGGAGAAAAAAGTTGAAAAGCATAACCATATTGTTGAACGTACTTTTCTATTAGAAGGACGGATGAATGAAGCAGAACATGATATTCAGGAAATGAAAGGAGGCGAGAAGTAATGATTTTACCCGATAAATATTATCAAATTATTAAATGGACAGTACTTACGGTATTGCTCGCTTTATCTGTATTAGTAGCCACGTTAGGAAAAGCGTATGGATGGAATGGAACAGATATGACAGTACTCACTATCAATGCAGTAGCAACATTTTTAGGCGTTATCACTGGCATGTCGGCTTATAATTTGAAAAAATAGGAGGAAACAAATGAAAAAGAAAATTACTATTACTGCGATGAGCCTATTAATGGCTCTTTTTTTATTGCCAATTAATGGGTTTGCCTATACGATTAACAATGAATTTAATTTGGGCCCAAACGAAGGTAGCTCACAAGTAGCAAATAATAAGTACATTTTACTGCATGAAACGGCTAATGAAACAGCAACAGGACGCAATGAAGCGCAGTATATGCAACGTTCATGGATTAGTGCTTACACTGCTTACACTGTGGGGGACGGCGGAATTGTTTATCAAGTCGGTCAACCTGGTTATGTACAGTACGGTGCTGGTTCGTATGCTAATGCTAACAGTCCTGTGCAGATTGAGTTACAGCACACACATGATAAAGCAACTTTTGAAAAAAACTATAAAGCATACGTTGAATTGGCTAGAGATTCAGCAATGAAATATGGTATTCCATTAACATTGGACACGCCTTATAACCAACCAGGAATCAAATCGCATTTATGGGTAACACAAAATATTTGGGGGGATCATACAGATCCTTACGGTTATCTTTCTGAAATGGGCGTAAGTAAAGAAAAATTAGCATATGATTTAGCTCATGGTTTTACGGATGATAATCCAACTACTTCGGAGGATAAACCAGTCATTGATCCAACTAGAGCAGGCGCAGCAAATCCTACACTGACAGATGGAACAAATTACGCCCACATTGATCAGTTTGGAGAAATCGAAAACGCAAACTTGCATGTAGCTGGATGGCACATTGCTAACTATAAATACGAGTATATCTTCATTATGGATTACAATACTGGGAAAGAATTAGCTCGAGTAAAAGCTGATGGAATATATAGACCAGATGTAAATCAAGCTTATAATACTTCTGGAAATGTTGGTTATCATGTATCTTTCAATATGCGTAACTTCCCTAATAAAAAAGTTTACGTAATGATGCGTGCGACAAACGATCCAGAAGGAAATACTAAGGGTGGAGCACAAGATTTTCATGACAAGCGTTGGTATTTAAATATTCCACAACGATAAAAAATTCCCCCCTCTTTGAGGGGCGGTACATAAAAAATTATTATTTAGATTCTATAAACATGTGCAACTTATCTAACAAGAAAGTATATATTCTACAGAAGTAAACAAATAGCTTATATTTTAGGATGTACACAAATTGACAAGTATAATAAAACTTTGATAAAATACAAATGTTTTTTTATTTTTATGTGTGATTAGTTAGAACTTAGTTAAATCCTATTATAATATTTTTGTTAATGATTTTAATAAAATGATTGGAGAGAAAATGATGGATCAAAAAGCGTTTATCGAATCTATTGATTCTACAATCGATAGATTAAAAAAAGAAATTCGATTTTATAATAGAATAATTGGTATCGGAAATATTATAAAAATAGTCTTATCAGCTAGTATCCCAATATTAATTGATCAGGCTTCCGAACACAGGTCTTTACTATTGATTGTTTCAATTGCTTCAGCAATAATTACAATTATACAAAGTGGGATGTCTGCATTTAATTATCAAGATAAAGTACAGACTTCGGCAGAGTTATTAATGAAAATTGAAAAAGAAAAGTTGTTATATATAACGAAAACATCCCCATATAATAAAACAGATGAAGAAAATTTCCATTTAATCGTTACAACCCTTCAAACTGAATTAATTGATATTATCTCTGATTTTAATCAAGTTAATAACTAAAAATTTATTTAATTAGAAAGTAGTGCAGATAATACTAATTGTACAATTAAGAAAAGAGATAAGACTTTACATTCCTAAAAAAATGTAAAGTCTTATCTCTTTTCTTAATGCTATAAATTCATAATAACATTATGGACAATAAATTTAAAATTTATTCAGACTGTAGACAAACTCCTAAATTTAGAGTGTTGTTTGCAGTCTGACGACTCAAAAATGAGTCGTATAAATCAATTATAGTAATAAGTCATTGATTTCTTTAAATTCTTTATCAAGTTCTTTTTCATCATATTTTTCATATTTATCAGCTTCATGAAGAACTTTTTTAATTTCATGAATAGCCTTTCGTTCAACTAACCATTTTTTTAGGTTATGTTTTTTTTCTGGATTTTCAGATAACGTATCAAGTTCGTCTAACTCTTTATCCAGTTTATTGACAACAGAAACAATTTTGTTTACAACTTTTTCTTCTTTGTTTTCTAAATTTGACATTTATCTTCACGTCCTTTTTATTTGATAATTTAAGTATAGAACTTTGATATAGTTTATACAAATAGAAACGCTTCTTCGTGTATTCTGTGATTTTCTTTTGAAATGAGGAAAACTTTGGAGTAAAATGAACGTGGACAGAACAATATTTAGGAGGAATAAACTATGTGTACGTCTATTACTTATGTAACAAGTGATCATTATTTTGGAAGGAATTTTGATTATGAAATATCTTACAATGAAGTAGTCACTGTTACTCCAAGAAATTATAAGTTGAATTTTCGAAAGGTAAATGATTTGGATACTCATTATGCAATGATTGGTATTGCCGCTGGTATAGCTGACTATCCTCTTTATTACGATGCGACAAATGAAAAAGGATTGAGTATGGCTGGGCTAAATTTTTCTGGGTATGCTGATTATAAAGAAATACAAGAAGGGAAAGACAATGTATCTCCTTTTGAATTTATTCCTTGGATTTTAGGACAATGCTCAACAGTAGGAGAAGCTAAAAAATTGTTAAAAAATATCAATTTAGCAAATATAAATTATAGTGATGAACTTCCTTTATCCCCTTTACATTGGCTATTAGCTGATAAAGAAAAATCAATTGTCATTGAAAGTATGAAAGATGGACTTCATATATATGATAACCCTGTGGGCGTTCTTACCAATAATCCTTCATTTGACTATCAATTATTTAATTTAAACAATTATCGTGTCTTATCGAGTGAAACTCCTAAAAATAATTTTTCAAATCAAATAAGTTTGAATGCCTATAGCCGCGGTATGGGAGGGATAGGCTTGCCTGGAGATTTATCCTCAGTATCTCGTTTTGTTAAAGCGACTTTTACGAAGCTGAATTCTGTATCTGGAGATTCAGAGTCAGAAAGTATTAGTCAATTTTTCCATATCTTAGGTTCAGTAGAACAACAAAAAGGTTTGTGTGATGTTGGTGATGGAAAATATGAATATACAATTTATTCTTCTTGTTGCAATGTTGACAAAGGAATCTATTATTATCGAACATATGAAGACAGTCAAATTACTGCAATTGATATGAATAAAGAAGACTTAGATAGTCATAAGTTAATTAGTTATCCAATTATAGAAAAACAACAAATTAAATATATAAATTAGTTAATGTGTTGTGATTGATTATTTAATATAGATATAATACAAAAAAGGCAAAGATATTTTCAAAACATTTTTTCTTGATGTGATATCCTTGTCTTTTTTGTAATGTTTTTAACTTATTGCTTTTGCAAAATTTATTTACCTGTTTTCTGGATCAACGATAGTGTATATTATGCTATCCTTGTTTGGATTTTAGGACGTTTAAAGAGGCATTTTTTTACATAACTTAATCCATAGACCTTTTAAGCATGCTGTGAGATAATAATAAAGAAGAGTTTAAAGCGCACCCCAAACCACTTCCCTTAAGTGTATTACGCTTTAAACTCTTTTATATTTGAAGCCATTAAAAAGCATACCATATAACTATAAAAAATAATGGGAAAAAGACTTATAATTGGAGTGGTAGTTAATTAGTGACTTATTTTTGGTTTTATAGCACTGATACTATAAAATATAGATATCATCATATTACACAATCTTAATACTAACTTAAAAATATCTCCTTTTATAAGTATGGTGATAAAATCCGTTCCGGGCTACCTTTTTAGGTAGCCTACTTTAATCTTTATACCTTTCTGGATCAACGAAAGTATACTTTATATAGTCATAACGCCGATGACCGCTCCGTGCGTCTGACACATTCGTCACGATATCAAATATACATCTTTCTTCATGCTCGTTTTCGCAGCAGGGATTTTAAAGTAGTTTTTATTGGAATAATAGAGATTAATTAATAAGCTATCTTCTATTGCTAATGGTCAGAGCAGACGGCTCATAACCGTCCTGTCGTAGGTTCGAGTCCTACAGGGTATATAAGGATAGATAAATATACAAGGAGGTAAAGAAATGGCTATTACTGTGAACATTTATTATAGTGGTACAAATGGAAATGCGAAAAAATTTGCAAAAGAGATGGTTTCAACTGGAGTTGTAGAAGATATCCGTGCAGAAAAAGGCAATATTAAATATGAATACTTTTTTTCAATGAATGATGAGGACACAATTCTTCTAATTGATAGTTGGACAGATCAAGATGCACTAGACAAACATCATGAATCTCCGATGATGGCTCATATTACTAAACTTAGAGAAAAATATGATTTGCATATGAAAGTTGAAAGATATGTAACAGATATAAAAAATATTTCCGCAAAAGACTCCGCTTTTACAAGAAAATAAAGTTCTTATTTTATTTGATAGGATAGTTTTTCCTTTAGAGTGAGAAGAACACTTGTAGTAACAGTACTCTTAAGTTAATTTATCTATAACTAAACCATTTTTTATACACCTTCGGGTGTTTTTTTATTTCAAAAATATAGAATATATAATCTCTTAAATTGGTAAAATAAATGTGTTAGATGTTTTGGTCTATCCGAAAGAGTAGACTTTTTTATGTGAATTTAATAACTGTATCTAATTTTAAATTAATTAATACAATGTTTTAAAAATAATGTTTGTATGCAGTTACATCTGACTTTATCCGAATTAAGAAAAAGATTTATAAAAATAAAATAAAAAAATATATATTTAAATTGACTGATTGTGAAATCATTAACTATAATTGGTTCAGTTTGTGTTAAGGAGAATGGTGATATGAATAAGAAAATTGTAGTAAGTGGATTAATTATAGGTGGATTAGTGTTAGCAGGGATCGCAGGGAAAAACTTTGCCGATGACATTTTGTTATGGGGTGGAGAAGATAATATTGAACAAATCAATCATAATTTGGAGTCATTAGATAAAGCACTAGAGAATAAAGAGCAAAATATTAGTAGTTTAAATTCACGATTATCTTCAAATAATCAAGAACTTGAGCAAGTAAAGGCTAACGTTGAAGAATATAAACAAAAAGTGTTGACTTTGGAAAATGAGAAAAATCAATTAACTATAGATAAAACAAATTTAGAGAATCAATTATCAGGAAAAAATGCTGAATTGCAAGGTAAACAAAATGAAATCAATGCTAAAATTGATGAAATAAATCAAAAAATAGCTGAAATAAATCAATTAAACACTGATTGGAATAATCGTTTACAAACAGAACAAAATAAATTTAATGATGCTCAAAATACTGTTAATAGTTTAAATCAACAAATTAATCAATTGTCAAATGAAAAAAATACTATTAAAAACCAATTGCAAAGTACTCAACAAAAACTAGAAAAAGAGCAATCAGAAAACAGTAATTTGAATAATTATATTGAAAAACTGGAAAAAGCCAAAAGCGATGTAGAAGACACAGCAAACAGATCACAAGAAATCGTGACTGAACATACAGGAAAATAGATGCATTTTTTAGTTTAAATTTCTTTAACAAAATAGTATTTTGTTGCTAAATAATTTTTATTTGATTATTCTACAAAAATATCTCCTCTCAAAATGGAGGGGAAGTACATATTTATATTTTTGCTGAACGACAGGAAACGGGGAAAGGTCTTTTTTGTTTGTACTTCAAAAAGACTAAAACATATTAAAAAAGGTCTTCCACCTTTAAATAGATTTGAAATTTTACCAAATAAAGAGACTTCTAGAATTAAATCGCCATTTCGCATGCCAGTTCTGGTGGATTGTGATCGGTTATTTGTCTTAAGTGGTATCTCTATACCATTAACGTTACTTACAAATCGGAGGTATATATGTAGAGAATACCTAGAAAAAATTTTACAAATAAGGAAAAATAATATGAGATGTGAAATTGTGCCTTTAGAGATTAAATCAATGATTTCATTAAATCCTTTGCTAAATTTAAAACCGAAAGATTCAAATCTGACTTTGAGTAGCTAAAGACCTCAACCAATCATTCTTGGCTGAGTTTTTTTCGTTCTTATATTAGTTGTTCTAACTCCGGTTTCAATATGCATATAAAAAAGTAAAAATAATAGAAAAACTAGTGATAGTTTTGGTGATAGTGATATTAAAAACCAGAAAAGATGGAAAAAGCAGGAGATAGATAAAATACTGATATTTCGGCGTTTTCTAACGGTACAAAAGAGAAAAAAAGTAATAAATGTACACATGATACAAGAAAAACATGTTCGCACTTCTAGGCAAACCAGGCTTTGAAGACCTTGCCAAAGAATTGAACGAACGTCTTTAAGATAAGGAGTTTTAGGTAATTATTAAAAATAATTATCCAAAACAATTTGCCTTTAAAATGAAAAATGATACTCATTGAGGTATTTATAAAAAAGGATGGCTAATTATAGCCATCCTTTTTTGGTTTGTTGGCAGAGAAATATTTTGTCCAGAAAATTTTCGTTGTTGATTATTGATATAGTCATTGGACTTATCGAAGTTCGTTCAATACTTTCATATGACACTTGATCATATAGTTGAATAATAGAGAGATCTTTATGACTTATATCTTCATGCTTCATGCCAACTTTTTGGTTAGGCACTGCTTACAAATATCTACCATTATGGACAGTTAGGGGAGAGATGGGCACATTTGTCAATTCTGTGGGCAATAGTATTCACAGTTTTAATTTTTTAAATCAATCAAGCTTACTTTGCTCGGTTGGTCAGAGATTGTGAGCATACATCAAATGTGATTTTTATGTCGTCTGTAATGATTAAATCTTTGTTCAGATCTTTTCAATAGCTTTTATCCGTGCACGAATACTATCATTGACAAATATATCATTATTTTGATAAAATAATGATTGTTATTTAATAGCCGTTTGTTTTGATTTGTAATTAGCTGAAACATAGGTAAATCCAATTATAATAGTTTTACGACCAAATTTTAATAATGTGAATGGAGAAATGATATGGATCAAAAAGCGTTTATTGAATCGATTGATTCTACAATTAATAAATTAAAAAAAGATATTCAATCGTATAATAGAATCATTGGTATAGGTAATATTATAAAAATCGTATTATCTGCTGCTATTCCTATTTTAATTCACGAGGCATCTGATCATAAGTCTTTGTTATTAGTCGTTTCGATTGCTTCCGCAATCATAACGATTATTCAAAGTGGGATGTCTGCGTTTAATTATCAAAACAAAGTACAAACCGCAACACAGGTTCTAATGAAAATAGAAAACGAGAAGCTACTTTATGTAACAAAAACATCCCCATATGATAAAACGGATGAAGAAAATTTTCATTTGATTGTTTCGACACTTCAAACGGAGTTGAATGATATCATTTCTGACTTTAATCAAGTAAGCAATTAACCATATCATCCGTTTAAAGATAGAAAGGTACCAAAGAGATAGGAACAACAAGTAATCCTAGAACAGCATTTATATATAAATAAAAAATGAACCTAATTTTGCTGATTTAAAAAGGTATCCAAACCTACTAGCTGAGACAGATGGATACCTTTTTTCTTTTACAAAAAAGTTCTGATTTTTTTAGACGGGAGTTATATACTTCAAAACTAATTTTTATTTTTTACCAATAAATTCTTTCTTGATTTTTTTAAAATCAATCAGTATTTTCGTGGGACCGAGCACATGATATTCTTTGACGACCAATTGGTTTCTTTGATTATAATAGCCACTGATTACTAATTTCATTCCTTCATCTACTTCAGCAAGAAAGTTTAAACCATGACCAGCGATTAAACAGTTCGTATCATTCAAGCTAAATCTTATCAAGGGACGAGCCCCAATTTGTAGTATTTTTATTTTTGTTACTGTGCCATATTTCTTAATCATTGTGGACTCTCCCTTATGAGCGATTTCGAGGATGCCAATCCGTAAATATTCTTTAATAGCATTATACGAACAAACGTTCTTTTTGTAAAGGAGAAACGCAAAAAAATTTATGGTATTTAAGCTAATATCCGACTATTAATATCAGAGGAATGGCTGTAAAAATTTTCTGTTTTTTTGTATGACCATGCTTAAGTAAAGTTAGGAGAGACCGGACACCGGAAATGTTCACAATAAAAAATAAATTAGGGAGACAAATCTTACATTGTGCTTTGAAAATGGATAAACGGTGTTCAAGCATCAACTCCTTGAAATAAGCCTAAATTTTTCAAAATATGAGAAACTATTTCAAAAAATTTTTTCTTATTGTCATCGGAGCTCCCCGATGTTTTCACAACCTCTTGCTCTAAACGGTGTTCAAAGAGCTGACCTTCGGCGATAAGTCAAAAAATCTCAAAACATGAGGAGCTGTTTCGAGATTTTCATACTTAACGCTCAGGTCAAAACGCTCTTTTCACAACCTCTGATTCACGGTGTTCAAGCATCAACTCCTTGAAATAAGCCGGAGAGTCCAAAATAGTAGAGACTATTTTCGGATTCTCCGGCTTAGTTATCAGAGCTAGACACTGCTGTCACAGTTCATTTTATTATTTTAGATTAACCACGCTTACACAACGTATATCCACGTGCTTGGGCCTCTTGCAGCGAGATAGCTACGACAGAATTTGCATTGTTAAGTCCCGAACAGTTCGGATTTAAATGATATTTTGTACCATGATCTGGAGCAATATAAACCGTTTGTTCGTTGTTTTGTTGCGGTGTTTGTGCTGCTGCAACTTGATTGGCTTGTTCTTGTGCGGCCGCAGCTTGCCGTTGTCGTTCTGCTTCAGCTGCTTCATTGGCTTTGATCGTTGCATCTACTGTAGCTAGTCGAGCAGACAAGTGTTGATTGCCGTTTGGAATAGCCTGGATTAAAGTAGCTGCTGAGTTATAGTTTTCTCTAGTTGGATGAGCTTCAGCTTGTGATAGTGCTGTTGTTGCTTCATTTTCAGCTTGTTTTTGACGTTCTTCTTGTGCTTTACGCTCAGCTTCAATTTTCTGTTTTTCTTCTTCTTGTTTTTTGCGCTCAGCCTCAAGTTTTTGTTTTTCTTCTTCTTGTTTCTTACGCTCAGCTTCAAGTTTTTGTTTTTCTTTTTCTTTACGTTCAGCTTTTTGTTTCAGCTGCTCTTCACTAGAAGTACTTGATGTTCTTTTTGTTTCGATCTTTTTTTCAGATTGTGTGCTTGCTTTTGAACTATCGGAATGACTGGTAGGAGAGATAGACGCTCCGAAAATCATAAGAATAAATGCTGTTCCTATAATAATAAAGTTTCGTTTTTTATTCCCTTTTTTGAAAAATGATCGAATTAGTCCTACTAACCCCCAACAAATACCAATTAAACCTACTAACACTAAAAAAGTTCCCATTTTTTTCCTCCAAAAATAAAAATATTTTCCTTCCATGTAGGAATGAAAGGAATAAACCTCCTAATAAAAAAATATATCATTCTGTAATACTTGTCTAAAGATATACAAAGTTGTTTTTTATCTAAAAATTAAATTACAAAATAAAAAATGTGAATTTTTAATCACCTATTGATAAAAATAGATATATAAAGGAAATGATTTGCACAACAGCAGATTACGATAGTTACAAAGTGGAAAAGATCAGTCATTAAGTTAGTACAGTATAATTCTTGTTTTTAACGCTTAGAACCTGCTAAAAAAGCAATCAAACAAGTTAATAAGAATCCTTTAAGGTTAATATCAATGAAATGAATTTTTGCTATACTTATTAGAGGCTTATTGAATAAGGAGTTGAGTGAATTGGTTAAAAATAAATTATCAAATATGATTAGTATCAAGAAGAAAGGCGGAGGAAAGGTTAGGGTACATGGATAGAGTAAAGGAAATGCTTCAGTATGTTAGGCAAAAACAACTTTATTTTATTTGTGGTATCGCTCTAATTCTTACACTAATACGTCTTTATCTCTATTACAAAGCGACTTACAGCATCGATATGACAGCTAGCTATGATGACCAGCTTTTTATTCATTATGCCCGTAATTTAGTGGACGGGCAGTGGTTAGGAGAGTACAATGCTAAAACTTTATCAAAAGGTATTTCTTATAGCTTATTTTTAGCTTTTGCCAATAAAATTCAGCTACCATACTCGCTATTATTAGGTGGGTTTAATATTTTAGCTAGCGTGCTGATTACACTGAGTGTAAAGCCGATCGTTAAAAAGAATAGTATCTTGTTTTTTATCTATGTCTTTTTTTTATTTTCACCAATCGGTTTTACCCATGAATATTCGACACGTATTTATCGAAACGCCATTGTAATTCCATCTGTCGTAATTATCGTTGCTTGTTTATTAGCTATTTATTATCGTAAATATCGTGCAACAAAAACTATTTTACCTTGGTTTTTCTTGTTGTCTCTAATCTTTCCATTTTACTGGTATATTCGCGAAGATTCACTCTGGTTGTTGCCGTTTGTTCTGGCAGCCTTAATCATTAGTTTTGTTCAGATTTTATTAGGAGTGGATTTTAGACCAACGAAAACTGTTGAAAAGTTTCTTTCACAAATTACCTTTGATCGAAGAAAACTGATCAAGCTCAGTTTGTTTTTTCTTCCTATGATCAGCCTTATCGTGACAAACCAAATGATTAAGCATAAAAATGAAGAAGTCTATCATCTTGCAGTAGTCAATGATCGTACGAGCGGAGAGTTTGCTCAATTGATGAAGAACTTGATTCGAATAGATGATGGAACGAACATAAACAAAGAGAACAGTAGGATTTGGGTTTCTCATGAAGCGTTAAATAAAGCATTAGCTGTGTCACCTGCTTTTGCTAAAGAAGCTGCTAGAATCAAAGAATTATATACGACACATGCTTGGACTCAGGCAGGAAAAGTAAAGGAATTAAAGGGAGACATTATTTTTTGGGCACTGCGAGATGTGTTGAATGAGTCTGGCTACTATCAAAATAACGCAAAAGAAACCAATGAATTTTGGAAACAAGTCAATCAAGAGTTAAGGGCTGCTTATCGTAAGGGAGATTTGAAGAAGAAACGTGAAGTCTACTTAATGAGTACAGGAGATGGGAAGATTGCCGAGGATATTCCAGTACTCTTAGATTTTTTTAGGACAGCTTATAGTGACAATTTATTTTACAAAGATTTTCATCAAGGAGGGAATTACAGTTTTGGAACCCATGCGGATGTAGAAGCAGCGCAAAACTTTTTGCGGGTTCCTTTATTGAATAATTGGATTAATAGTGAAGATCCACAACCGCCGATTTTAGTTTTATCAAAAACAGCGAAAATCTCTAATATTATGATTGCGATTTATCAAAAGACAAGTGGTGTTGTTCTATGTTTAGCGATTTTAGGATTTTTATTTTTGATCTTAGGTTCAATCTATGCTAAAAAAGATCGTGGTTTTTATTGTTCTGCACTAGTCATTACTAGTGGTTTGATATTGACCCAGTTTTTATTTTTATTTGGGGTTTCATGGTTTTGTTCCTACTCGCCAGAGCAAAAAGATTATTTTCTAAGTGTGTATACGGGGGCAGGAGTACCAATCATGCAAATTGCGATAGTTCTAATCTTTCTGGGAATCAGCAAAATTTCATGGGGGAAAATAAAGCACAAACTCGAATTGAATAAATAATAAAAGACGTTTGCTAACTGTATTAGTTGCAAACGTCTTTATTCTTTTTTCGATCCCGAGTTGTTTTCGGTCATTAGAAATGATTCACTCCTTATTTGGATTCATTTAATGCACGGACAGCTTGTTCAATCGTGATACCAAATGCTACGTTGTTTTCATTTGTAGCATCAATTGCCATAAATTGATTGGATACAGTATCAAATGCAACTCGGTATTCAATATTTGTTTTAGTAAATGTCATGTAAGTCACCTCTTTTTTTATTAATGTAAATTGTGGTTGGAATTTTCTGTTAAATTTTCCTTCCTGTAATCAGTGTAGCACCCTTATTTTTTTTTCGCAATTAATTGCTATGTCAACAAGGGATTCTTAATTTTCTGTGAGTCCAATAAGCAATCCAATCAATAACAGGATAAATACAGTAGCTTGAATAACAATCATGAAATTCCCTCCTCACAGAATAGTTTAGATGCTTTTTCGGAGGTTTACACGAACAAAAGGCTAACAGTTTCAAACAAATCTGTCACTTATAAATTACAATTATATCTTGGTATTAGTTATGTGAGAAAAAGGGGAAACTAGATTGAAATCGTGTAATTCTAAGAAAAAATATAAAAAAATTCAATAAATCGTTTTCAAATCTTCTTTTTTTTGTTATTATAAATTAAAGATTAACAAAATAAAGGAGGGAATTGAGAAATGTTAAAATTAGAAATAGGCAAGTCATACATATGCAAACCGATTGGAGTGAACTATGAAGTGATTGGTTGCGTGGAACGTACATATACTAATACGGCTGTTATTTTTGTAGAAAGCTATGATCAGAGAGATCGGTTGGCTGTTTACGATAGTAAGTTTCGTCTACTAGTTAAACTGGACGAAATTTATACAGTAGCAGAATCTGCTTTGGTTTCATAAACACTTTTTTTGAGAAATATCGTAAACTTCTCTATAATTAGAGGAGAGAGAAGGGAGCGAAAAAACATGCAAAAAAGAAAGAGTTCAGGTAAAATGGGCATTATCTTAGCAGTTATTTCTGCTATTCCGGCAATCTTAGCAGTGGTTCGTGCGGTGAAAAGCGCGAGAGAAAGATAAAGTAATTGAAAAAGAACCCCATGGATTCAATCCATGGGGCTCTTTTTTTAACCAACACCTAAAACGAAATTCAATAATTTATCTGAATAGGTGATCTCTTCATCCATTGCTTTGATATTTTCATTTAAGATAGTCATTTGATCAGTAATGATCCCATCAACACCATAAAACATCATACGACTGATTCCATCTGAGTCGTTAACCGTCCAGACATACACTTTTTTACCATCTTGATGAGCTGAATCAATAAAATTCCGATTGATCGTACTATACTCCATCGTCAAAAAGTCAGCCGGAGTAACTGGTGGTCCAACAATATTGAATGGTAGGATGTAGCCTACATAAAAATTAGGATTGGCATTTTTCAGATCAGATACTGTCTGATACGTAAGACTTTGTAGAATATGCTGATGAGTTAAAATGTTTTCTTCATATTTTTTGACAAAGCGATCAACGATATCTTTAGAATCATTTTTTGAATTTTTGATTTCGATTAAAAGTTTTTGATTTAATTCATTGGCTCTCTTTAAATAAGTATCAAAGGAAACGACAGGTTCTTTCGCACCGTTTTCAGTTACTTTTAACTTTTCTAATTCTTTCAAGGTTAGATCTTGTGGTGCTTTATTTATCCCTGTTAATTTTTTTAAGTTAAAATCATGCATGACAACGAATTGACCATCTTTGGTTTCTTGTACATCCATCTCCACATAATCAGGATGGTAGGTACGACTTGTTTTTTCTAAAGCAGCTAAAGTATTTTGGGCACTGTTACCTCCACTGACACCACGATGAGAAATCGTTACAGGTTTCGTTTGAGAAGCAGAAGTCAAATAATCCATATTGTAGAGACAAACACCTACACCAAAAAATACAGCAAATAAAACTAAGCTTGTATTTTTAAGAACAGAAAAACGTTTGTTAGGAGATTCTAAACGAAACCAGTTAGGAGTCTCAGGAAGAAAACCTTCATCATCCATGAAATCAATAATAATGTAAAAAATTCCGACTGTTGACATAACGATGTTGAATAAAAGGATAGCTTGAAGAATCGTCATTGCAAAAACAGCGCTAATCAATGAATAATTAGGGAAAAATTGTTCTACAATTATTTGTGCGAGGAGCACAATTAAATAGCCGGCAAATGAAATGAGTAAAATACTACCACCAATAATGATGAACTGTCCAAGGATTGCAAAAAAACGTGATTTGGTTAAATACCAACTTTCTTTAACCGCTTGTTTAAATGGTCGATCACGTAGAATCATTTCTGGTAAGGCAAAAATGAGACGGATACCAATGTAAGCTAAAAAGATATAAAACAGAATGAAGCTACTAACCACGATCCAACGATTAGTAAAAATAAAATCCATGATAAAAGCTGGGATTTTAACTTTAGATAGTAAATCAGAATTAAAACTCAACCCACTAATCGGTAAAATAAGTACGAAATAAGCTAAGAAAAAAAGAAAAGTCAATGGGCGTATTTTTTTTAATTGACGAAACGTTGCTTGAAGTAACTGTTTCAACGAGATAGGTGTTTGTTTCTTAATAAAGTAAACACTCATCAATAAAAAAGTAAACTCAAAATAAACTAGGAGTAAGATAGTTAGTAAGACAGCAGTCAAAGACAATAAGACACCTGGGTGCTGTGAAAGGATCGTAGAGATATTATCACTAGATATATAATCAATGGCTCCTCGATTCAAGATGAATCTGGTCGTACTATTCAATAAGGGTAAACAAATAAATAAAATAAATAAATGCATAATCAAAACATCACGAAAATATGCTTGAGTTCCTTTAAGAAAGTCCCAAGCATTTCCTAAACTTCTTTTTAAATAAATTAACATTCAATCACCTACCATAAATATTATAACGTAAAAATAAAAATAAGTGGACAGATTGCGCAAATACTTAACGCAGTACGCCCACTTATAATAAACTATCCTAGTAATCCACTTAAGAAATGTCCACCATAAATCAAAGCCATGCTGTATAAGAAAATCGAGAGGGGTTTCGCCAATAAAATGATCCAAGTATATTTTTTTACAGAAATATTTGTTAGACCAGCCATTAAACAAAGCGCATCATCAGGGGCCACTGGTAGAAAAATTGCTAAAGCAAATAACTTTTCAAAGCGATTCTGGTTATCGAGCCAACCAACATACTTGTTATACGTCTTGTCACTGACCATAGATAAAATAAATGGTTTACCATACCGTCGACCAAGTAAAAAGATGATGATCGAACCGATACAAATCCCTACATAATTATAAATAAAACCAGCATAAGGTCCAAAAATTAATACACCGGCTGCTGTACTTATCCCTCCAGGAATGATTGGAATAACAACTTGCAGGATTTGGATTAAGATGAAAATGATAGGACCTAAGATAATTGAATCTCCAACTAATCCTCTTAAAGAATTTAAATCTTTAAATACACCCAAATTGATAAAATAAATCGTTAAGCCTATCGAAATTACTAATCCAATGATAGATATAAAATTGATCAATTTCCGTGATGCCGCAATGTTCAACGTCTATCAACTCCTTTGATACGTTTTCTTATATTACTAATGTACTTTATTAGTGACTCTTTGTGCCACTATTTTAAATGACAGTTATCAAACAATTTTGTAAGTTGTAATAAGTATAATTTAAAAACGATTCAAAAACATCCAACTAGAGATGTATTTGAAGTATTATTTTTGTGCCTGTAGTTTTAGGGAAAATATCCTCTATTAAATGAAAAATCGGCGTTCAAGTATTAAATCTTTAAAATAAGCTGAGGAAACTAAAAGAAGAAGTTTTTGCTTTACCTCTTATGCGTTTCTAGCTTACTTACGTGGATAGAATACTCTGAACGCCATAACTATATGAAAGCTAAAGGGAATATCTCAGGGGAGTGAAAATCAGTGTCTCATTTTGTCTTTTCACTAAGCCTGTTAAATCAAAGGATTCGTCTAAATACTTTTATATTTAAGATGGGAAGTTCGTACATGAGTTCCACATCATCAATCAGACTTCCAAGTAATCGGAAATCTGATTGATCCAGAAAAACATTTCCAAGCTCTTGGTAATATAGATCCATAGTAGGATTTCTTGGTTCATTGAGCATTTCCGCTAACTCATGCAAATCAGAAGGAGGAGAATAACAAGTTCCTTGAATTTCAATATATAATCCTTCGGGTGTTGATTCTAGCCCAATCCTTATTTCAGTGATCTCGTGAGAATAAAGATAGGTTAAAAATTCACTAATGATTCTTTTTGATAATTCTTTTTCCAATGTCATCCTTTTCCTTTCTGCCAACAGTCAGGCTGTCTAAGATCGGTACAAGAAAACCTGCAACGAATCCAGTTGAGAATCCACTATTATATAGGCTTAATCCGCCATGTAATGCACTGACGTTATGGACTAAGACAATATGCAAAAATCCAGCTAAAATACCAAAAATACTACCATAAAAACCACTAATGGGAGCAAGTGCAGTACCAAATATCGCTGCTACGATCATTGTTGTTTGAGAGGCATCATGGATAGTAGCCAGATATGAAGCAAGATAAATCCCTATAAGTATGGGGAAACTGTTCTTTAGATGACAACCAAAGGCACTGAATCCAACTGAAGATAGGATTGCACCAATAATCGGGCCGTTGAATTCACCACCAATAAGAAGAACATAGATGGAAAGCATTAGCCCTACTAACCCCATGTTTAGTAAGGTGGCACCGATACTTGAGATCGCCATAAAATCAGTAGTTACTTTTCCTGAAGTTTGAAAAATGTCATGTAAACCAGTGAGCTTCCATGAATTAATAAAAAGACCAAATAGCGTAGTTAAACTAAAAAAAAGAAAAATGACTAATGTAAGTTCTTGATGGTAGCCTGTTGAAACGAACGATTGAACTTCAATTGAAAAATCAAATAACCGAAGGATACCAGCCACGACCATGGCGATCAATCCAGAAGTAAAACCAATATTATACAAATTGAATCCACGATGAAAAATAAGGGTATGCGATGCCAAAGGAGGGAGTAAAAAACCAACGAGTACACCAGTCAGATTACCAAATAAAATACCTAATCCCAATGGTAAGTTCATACCGAAAGTGATATAACTAACTACAGGTGACAAGGCACTAGCAAATAAGCCAACCATAATATACTGTGAAAAAGGTTTATGTACAAAATGTGCATAGAGATAGACACCCAAAATAATGGAAAGAGAGTTATACAGATTTTTTCCAAAAAAAGAAAAGCCTGTGACGGTTAATACAGAAGCAAAGATTAGTCCATTTAGATAGACTTTATGATGATAGCAAAGAAGTACGGACAACAAAGTCAGGACACCAACATTGATAAATGCGCTTCCAAAACCACCTATTGCCAAATAATCGGTCATCAGATTACTAGGAGAAGTAAGGATATTGCTGAGCCCCTCAATAGTTTCAACCGGATGTCCAGAAACAAGCCCGATTATTAGAAAAAACAAGCCAGTAAATGTTAAATAAAAATACTTATTTTTTTGAGATGGCTTTTTTTTGATGGGGTGAATATAAATAACGTCGTTTTTATTAACCATTACATACCTTCTTTGTCGTTTTCTTTAACTATAACGTGAAAGAAATCTTTTGGTCAACTAACAGTTACAGAAAAATCAATTTTTGTAAGGGGAAACAGTATTTTTGTTTATTCTTAAATAATATTGTATCATTGTTAAAAATAAATAAGAAAAAAACTTAAAATATAACGTTTTGAGTAAATTATTTGCCAAAAACTGTGTATATCGGTTACAATAAAACAACATATACTGCAGTAAGAAGTGGGGGAGTTTTAATGAGAAGAAAAGTCTATACTAAAGATCAAATTCTAAAAGCTGCTTATGATGTTGTTGCAAAGGAAGGTTTTAAAGGGTTTACTGCGAGAAATATTGCTAAAAAAATGGGTATATCCACACAACCTATTTATTTAGAGTTCAAAAACATGGAGGATCTAAAAAATACTTTATTAGACTCAATTTTTGAACAACTCAAAGAAAATGTTTTTCCAGTTGAACGTACTGGAGATAAAATTATTGACCTAGGATTAAACTATATCTACTTTGCAAAAAAACATCATAGTCTTTACATGGCATTATATATCGACGAACATGGCGATGGACAAAAAATGCATGATTTTTCTTATAACTATTTCCGTGAAATCGTCAAACAAGATCATCGATACAACCAGTTGTCAGATGAATACGTTGATGCATTACACACTGGAACCTGGGTTGCAGTTACTGGAATCGCATCTTTAATGTCTTCAAACATCATGCACCCAACTGAAGAACAAATTATTTCGTTCATCAAGCGAACGATTGATTCTATTCTTTCTTTAGAAAATCCTGAAACAATTAGTTAGATCTACTTATGAAGTGTGATAACACAAGGTTCATTCCAATACTCTTTCTTACTTCACATTGGGCACTATTTAAGAAGGAGCAGAAAATGATTCTTGTGTTTTTTTGTCTTCTCATAAAATAAATATGCCGGTTTTTGATTTCTATCGGGAAATAGGCTTGACTTTTTACTAAAAAAAGTTTAAAAATAATAGGTATGGAAGGTTGGCAGAGTGGTAATGCACCGGACTCGAAATCCGGCGAGCCGCAGAAATGTGGTGCACGGGTTCAAGTCCCGTACCTTCCTTTATACCAACAGTTAGACACGATTTAGGTCGTGTCTTTTTTGTTGTGTTTTTTAATCTGAATTATTTTTCGATTCCCCCGAAAGACTATTCTGATGGTGCGACATTAAACCCACACTTTACTCAAAAAATAAATCAATAGTGTTTAAGTAGCAGCTTCTTGGAATAAGCTTGAATTTTTCAAACATGGAAAGATGTTTAAAAAATTCTTTCTTGTTGTCATTGGAGCTACCCGAAGTTTTCATAACCTCTTTTTGTATTCCGAATTTCCGTCAGATGCCTATCGATAGTTATTGTAACTTTTGTCTCTTCATGAACGATATCATTTAGAATGGAGAATTTATGAATGTTTCAAAAATTATGCGGTGTTATTTGTTTGGAGTACTTATTTTTCTTGTAAAGTTTTATTAACAAGTAATGAATACTTTTTTAGCCGAATATGGTTGATCAAACGCTTTGGAAAACCAATGAATGAAACCTGTTAATCGTTATGTTTATTTTTGATAAAGTGACCAGTTTGTTCATTATTTAAAAATAAAAGGATGAAAAAAATATAGGAAACAGATGCCTCTGTGTTATAATTGCTGGGATAAATTATAAAAAGGAGTTTAATAATGTACTGGAATAAAAAAAGAATTAATAAAGAATTATTTTTTTTGCTTTTAGTTATTTGGCTTGGTTTTTTATTTTTCAATCTATATATGCCATCATTTAGAGCAGACGATTTAGTTTACTCAAATAGATTAGACCAACTAGGGTATTTAGGAGCTTCGATCGAACATTATAAAACTTGGAGTTCGAGAATTATCATAGAGCTGTTTATGATGTTTTTTTCTAAACATTTTCTGCTGTGGAAATTTGTCAATTCAATCATCATGTTGGGCACGGTTCTGATGATTTGTAAGTATGTTTTTGAAAAATTGGATGGTAAGAACGTGTTGCTAGTTACATCTGTCTACTGCTTAGTCCCACTTACCGTGATGGGGGAAACAGGCTGGGAGTCGACAACTTTGAATTATCAATGGTCCGTTTCATTTTGCTTATTCGCTTTTTTCCCATTCTTCCAACGCTTAAAAGGAAGAGCTATCACTCCTAGTATTTATTGGTTTAGTTTGCCTTTCCTGATATTTGCTGCTAACCAAGAACAAGTGAATGCGTGCTTTTTTACTTTAACGGCCATTATAACTGGCTATTTATTATATAAAAGAGCATATCATCGCTTATTGATTCTCCCATTGCTCATAAGTTTTATTGAGTTACTATTTTCGTTGACAACACCGGGGAATGCCATCAGGACATCTCAAGAAATTAGTAAGTGGTTTCCTCAATATGATCAATTTGGCTTTATCACTAAATTAGATTTGGGTATTTCTTCTTTTGGAAAGCCTTTTTTTCTAGATACAAATGTATTGTTCTTAATTTTGTTCTTATTTGTTTTTTTACTTTCTTATAACAAGTGCAAAAATTATTATGGCCGCTTATTATCTGCTATACCTTTTTTCTTGAATCTGATTATCTACCTAGGGAATACGATGGGTGAAAGTTTTATACACATACGTGGCAATAGTCGTGCACAAATATGGGATAGCAGTCACTTAACAAAGCTATTTACCGATACTGGAACGAATCTGTCACTTACTCGTCCTGGATCATGGCTAGCGACTTTACTTGTTTTAGGTTTATTGGCTTGTTTGCTCCTAGGGATTTACTTAAGTTTTGAAAATAAAAAAACAGCATCTTTTCTTATGTTGTTAATGATGATGGGCGCTTGTTCAAGAATAATTATGGGATTTTCTCCTACGATCTGGGCTTCAGGAATGAGAACTTATTATATTTTATATATTGTTGTAGGAATTTTAGTGTTAATGCTGGTAAAAGAATTGTTGAAAACCTGGAATCCGCAAAAAGCAGAACTCGTACAATTTAGTTTGACTATGCTGGGGATTGGGACCATTGTTTTGACCATCATAAATAGATGAAAATAAAAAAAGACTCAAGTTGTAGGAAATCCAACAGTTAGATCACTAACTATTGAGATCGTTACAACTTGAGTTTTTTTATTTCTCGCTTTGATAGTTTTTTGGATTAATTTTTTCAGTCTCTCTGATAATATACACTGGACGTTGTTTGGTTTCTAAAAAGATTTTTCCAATGTATTTGCCAATTATTCCAAGACACAATAATTGGATACCTCCGATAAACAAGAAAATAGAGACCATGGAAGGCCAACCAGCTGTAGGATCACCATACAACAGGGCACGTAAAATAATAAATAAAATAGCAAGACCTGAACCAATACATGATAATGCCCCCACGAATGAAGCAATTGTTAATGGTGCATCTGAAAAGTTGACGATTCCATCAATAGAGTAATTAAATAATTTCCAAAAAGACCAAGAGGTTTCACCAGCTACTCGTTCACGGTTTTCAAAGGAAATATACTTGGTTTTAAAACCAACCCAACTGAACAAGCCTTTCGAAAAGCGGTTGTATTCAGTTAATTCCAAGATAGCATCAACCATTTGGCGAGTCATTAAACGGAAATCTCTCGCTCCGTCAACCATTTCAGTATCACTGATTTTATTGATTAGCTGATAAAATTTCTTAGCAAAAAAACTACGGATCGGTGGTTCACCGTCACGAGTCGAACGACGAGTACCGACGCAATCAATATCAGATTGCATAATTGTTTCAATCATTTCTGGTAATAGATCAGGTGGATCTTGTAGATCAACATCCATTACAGAGACAAGGTCGCCAGTAGAAGCTTGTAAACCAGCATATAAAGCAGCTTCTTTCCCAAAATTTCGAGAAAAGGAAATAAAGCGTACATATTCATGGTCATTAGCTAATGCTTTGATTGCTTGTAATGTATTATCTCTTGAACCATCATCAATAAACAAATATTCAAATTCATGTATTCCCTTAAATTTTTCGACCTCGTTAAAAAAAAGAGGAACTGTTTTTTCTTCGTTATAGCATGGAACCACAATTGATACTTTCATAACATTACCCTTTCCAATAAAGATCCTTCATAATAATAACATGAATGAATCAAAAAAAATATAGTTTTAGAGATAAGTAAACGAACAAAGTCTTCTCAGCTATGTTCGAAGAAATAGAAATGAAAATATAAACCAGATACTAGACGAGATGAGGTCAGATCTAGTTAGGTTTATTTGAAAGTGGAAAATATATTCTTGTTTTTAAACGAGATTGTTCCAACGGAATTTCTTTCACGACAAGAAGGTTTAAGAGTAAAATCAAACAAGTCTTATTGGAAATCGCTCGTAACTTAATTAGAGCGGATTATTTAGTAAGGACTATCTTTTGATTGGTTAAATGATAGAGATGATTAAATAATAATGAATATTTTTCAAGTCTTTGCTAAACAAAATAGCTTCCTTAGTCAAAACATGTTAAATTAATTAATAGGACTACTTTTTTTATAGTAGAACTCAAAAATATTCACTGTTATTTCATGTGACGAAACTGTAAGAGAGCTATTATTTCAAGATTTAATAGCCTCTATGATAAGATGCTTATGGACGAAACAAAGTAATAGTAATTATTATCTAGGATGTGAAAAATAAAATGTGTGGAATTGTAGGATTTATTAACGACAAAGACAATAAAAAAGCAATCATAAACGACATGATGGATCGAATCGTTCATCGGGGACCGAATAGTTCGGGTGATTATATTGACCAGCATGTTGCTTTAGGATTTAGAAGATTAAGTATTATCGACTTAGAGGCTGGAAAACAACCTATCTATAATGAAGATCGGACAAAAGTCATCATTTTTAATGGGGAAATCTATAATTACCAACCTCTTAGAGAAGAGCTGATTGCAGCTGGACATATTTTTCAAACACATGCGGATACAGAAGTATTGTTGCATGGTTATGAAGAATGGGGAACTGATCTATTACAAAAGGTTCGGGGTATGTTTGCCTTTGCAATCTGGGACAATAAACGCAATGAATTATTTGGTGCTCGGGATCATTTTGGAATCAAACCATATTATTATGCGGAAATGAACGGCACATTTATGTTCGGATCAGAAATCAAAAGCTTTTTACCACATCCAGATTTTCATAAAGAATTGAATAAAGAAGCCTTGAAACCTTATATGACATTTCAATATTCACCATTAAATGGAGAAACCTTTTTTAAAGGGGTTCACCGTTTGCCAGAAGGTCATTATTTCACTTACAAAGATAATAAGTTAGCGATTCATCAATATTGGGATGCTAATTTTGAAGAAAAACAAAACTATTCACGGAAAGAATGGATCGATAAGATTGATGAAACAGTTGAAGCATCGATTAAAGCACATACGATCAGCGATGTAGAAGTTGGCTCATTCTTATCTAGTGGGGTAGATTCAAGCTATGTGACTTCTGTATTAAAACCTGATCATTCTTTTTCAATTGGGTTTGATGATAAAACATATAATGAAGCTATTGAAGCTAGAAAGTTAACAGAACTTTTGGACTTAGATAATACAGCAGCTGTCATCGATGGAGATATGTCATTTAAAGCTTTTCCTTTGATTCAATACCATTTAGATGAGCCAGATTCGAATCCTTCATGTGTCCCACTTTATTTCTTAGCAAACTTGGCTTCGCAAAGTGTTCGAGTTGTCCAATCAGGTGAAGGGGCAGATGAACTATTTGCGGGATACCAAACTTATGGGTTCCATACGAATTCAAAAGTTATTCGTGTCATTGCTCAAGGGTTGAAGAAACTACCAAAAGGAACACGTTATAACTTGGGACGAAAAATTGGCAAGATGAAAAACTTCCACGGTAGAATCCATTTATATGAATCTTTAGCTCCTGCGAAAGAATATTTTATTGGTCATGCCCGAGTGTTTGAAGAAAACGAAGCGTCAGATATTTTAACACAAGAATACCAAAAGGCTCCTTCCGTTCAGGAGATTATGGCAGTCCATTATGCTAAAACTGAAAAAATCGAAGATGAAGTGAACAAAATGCAATACGTTGACCTTCATCAATGGATGCCAAAAGATATTTTATTAAAAGCGGATAAATTATCAATGGCCAGCTCACTTGAAGTACGCGTACCGTTACTTGACATCGAAGTGATGAGGTTGGCAGAACAGATCCCAAGTAAGTATCTGTTAAATCAAAATAATACCAAAGATATTTTCCGACAAGCAGCAAATAAACATTTGCCAGAAGAATGGTCTAACCGTGTAAAACTTGGTTTCCCAGTACCAATCAAAGCTTGGTTGAAAGAAGACCATGGTTATCAACAAGTCAAAGAATTATTTGAGGCTGATTTTGCCAAAGAATTCTTTGATCAAGAAAAAATTATGAAGTTGTTAAATGACCATCATGAAGGGCGTCATGAAGAACAACGAAAAATTTGGACGATTTTCAGCTTTTTAACTTGGTATAAAGTTTTCTTCGTTGACGAAGAAATCCCTAAGGCTGAAGCAATCGATTATGTAACAGTCTAAAAAGTAATCAGTTAGCGAAGCAAAAGAACATCCCGCTTCGAGCGGATTGATTTTATTCCTTTTTAACAGTGAACAACTCCTCCTTTATTGTGGAGGAGTTGTTTTTTATTAATAGTTTATTTCTCTTTCTTTCGTTCCGTCTTTTTTGTAGATAATTAATGATGTGTTTTTGTTTTGAGCAATTTCTTTCCCTTTTTCAATCGCTTTTTCTTTCGTATCAAAATGATTACTTGCTTTTTTAGCTCCTTCTGATTGGACCATCCACTTATCTTCTTCAAATTTTACGATCACTTTGGCTGTCAATAATTTAGAAGCTCTTGGATTTGTGTCATGAGAATCATGCTTTGTTGGATTTTTTTCTTGAGAAAACTCTTTTTTTTCAGTAGAAGTAGCATCTTCTGACCATTCTTTGGCTTGTTTGATAGCAATCGGAATAGCACGATCATCAGGATAGCCTTCTGCAAGCAAGGCGTTACCGATATCGATTGCTTTCTTTCGTGTTAACTCTTCTAAATTTTTCATTGCAGGCGGATAATCTTTCATATTCCAAGGCATAAAATCTTCCTCCTCAAAAATTATTTATATTTCAAGTGTAAGCGCAATAGTTGGAAAAGGAAAAGATTTTGTTTAGCAAGTAGTTATTTAGATCACTTTCGTCAAGTAGTTTTACTTAACAAATTTTGTAAAAAGGCTAGCAATCTAGTGGAAATCATGGTAAGATAATCAAGTCTGAGAGTCATCTTAGAGGATTCTAGTAAAAAATGGGAGGGAAAAACATGCGCGTAAACATTACTTTAGAGTGTACTTCTTGTAAAGAACGTAACTACCTAACAAGCAAAAACAAACGTAACAACCCTGATCGTTTGGAAAAACAAAAATATTGCCCACGCGAACGTAAAGTTACTTTACACCGTGAAACTAAATAATTAGTTCAGCGTAAGTCTAGAATCCTTTTTAGGAAGCTAGACTTTTTTTAATAGTGAAGGTTGAATGAAACCATAAACCTGACAAGCGACTCTTTTTCTTGTAACAGGGTCGTTTTTCTTGTATGATTGAAATCGTTTGTTCAAATTCAGTTTGAGAGGATGAAACACATGTTTATTTCAATGTGGGCACAAGACAAGAATGGTTTGATTGGAAAAGATGGTCTGCTTCCTTGGAGGTTACCAAACGATATGCGTTTTTTTAGGGAACATACGATGGATAAAATATTAGTGATGGGGAGAAAGACATATGAAGGCATGGGCAAATTGTCTCTTCCTTATCGGCATATCATTGTGTTAACTACTCAAAAAGATTTTAAAGTAGAAAAAAATGCGGAAGTCCTTCATTCGATTGATGAACTTTTGGCATATGCCAAGGATATACCTGAAGATATCTATGTGTCAGGAGGAAGTCGAATTTTTCAAGCTTTGTTACCAGAAACAAAAATCATCTGGCGAACATTAATTGATGCAGAGTTTGAGGGGGATACATTTATTGGAGAAATCGATTTTACAAGTTTTGAATTAGTGGAAGAACATGAAGGAATTGTCAACCAAGAAAATCAATACCCTCATCGATTTCAGAAATGGCAAAAAATGAGCAAAGTGGTTTAGCACATAGTTAAATAAAAAAAGACGTTCACTCCAATTTGTAAAGAAAGGAAGGTGAACGTCTATTCTTGTTCAGGTGATTTATTTCAAATTCTTTTGGATATCATTGACCATATTTTGACTAGCTATTGGACCATTATAGAGCCAACTAGATTCAGGACCAAATTCTAAGACATGATTTTCTTTGACCGCTTTTAAATTTTGCCAAGTTGCTTCATTAAACATCGCAGCTTTTTCATCACTGTTGACTAAGATGAGATAGTCTGCATCTAACTCTGCTAATTTTTCTGCAGAGACAGCTGACCAATCTGAAGTTGCATTTTTAGAGATTTCAGTAACTAGATTTGGCACACCAAATTTTAGATCACCGTAAATGATTCTTCCACTTGAACGTGTTTCACTAACCATAAATGCTGAGTTATTCGTTACCCATAAAACAGCAGCCGTTTTGCCGTTGATTTTATCTGCGAGTTCTTGTCTAGTGGCTTTCACCTTTTTTTGGTAATCAGTAATGATTTTTTCGGCTGCTTGTTCTTTATTTAATGCTTTTCCGATATCTTTTAGTTGGGTTTCCCAAGTGACATCATTCCCATTTTTTACGACATAGGTTGGCGCAATTTTGCTGTATTGCTCGTATTTACCTCCTTCAACTGTAGCCGAAGAAGAGATCAATAAAAGATCGGGTTCATAACTTAAGACTTTTTCATACGGAAGATCATAAGAGATCGTGGGAACATCTTTTAATTCTTTTTGTAAATAATGTTGAATCGATCCACTACCAACTGTCCATTGAGCAACAGGTTTTTCACCTAAAGCGATAAGATAGTCTTCGAGGTAACTCCCGATGATTCGTTTTGGTTGATTAGGGATCTCGACTTTATGACCCAAGGCATCAGTCACTAGGTGAGTTTTTGCAGTTGTTTCATTACCTGCTGTGCCAGTTGAATTGGATGAATTATTTGAAGAAGAGCAGGCGCTAAGTAAACTAAGCAGCAACACTGTGGCCCCAATGGTAAAGATATTCTTTTTTAGTTTCATTTTTTCCTCCTGAAGGGATTTTCATTGATAATCATTCTCAATTGATATTATTCCTGACAATAGTGGTCATGTCAACTATTTTCGGGAAAGAGCCATTTTGAGTAAAACTTGACGAATTTGTGAAGGAGCTTCATAATTGAGAATGATTTTCAGGGAAAGGATGAAAAATTTGACGACGATTGAAGCTGTTGATATTACAACGGGTTACTTAAATAAACAAGTGATTGAAAAAATGTCTATCAAGATACCAGAAGGAAAAGTGACAAGTTTGATTGGTCCTAATGGCAGTGGTAAATCAACTTTATTAAAAAGTTTTACTCGACTGTTACCTGTCAAAGAAGGAAAGATTATCGTAGATGGATCTGAAATTTCTACATATAGTCCTAAGATGTTAGCGCAAAAAATTGCACTGTTAGCCCAAAGTAGTGAACACCCTTTAGGCATGACTGTCGAAGAGGTGGTCTCTTATGGTCGTTATCCTTATCAAAAATTTTTTAGTGGATTAAATGAAGAAGATCTACATGCTATCCAATGGGCGTTGGAAGCGACGCAACTAACTAAGTTGAAAGAAAGAGAGCTTTCGAGTCTATCAGGTGGACAAGCTCAACGAGTTTGGATTGCGATGGCTTTAGCCCAAGAAGCGGATATTTTGATTTTAGATGAGCCAACCACTTTTTTAGATCCTGCGCATCAATTGGAAATCTTACATTTACTGAAAGAGATCAATCATATCAAACAGACAACCATTTTAATGTCGATCCATGACATCAATCACGCTTCTCGCTTTTCTGACTATTTAATTGGGATGAAAGCAGGACAAATAGTGGTTCAAGGCACACCTGATGAAGTAATCACAACGTCATGGATGAGGGAAATCTATGAAATTGAAGCGCAGATCATCGAATTGCCTGAAACGAATAAACCCGTTGTTTTGTCTTACGATTTAATCAATGATCGTAAGGAGGATGAACAATGAAGACAAAGAGGAAACGAATGATTCTTTCCCTATTGTTGCTAGGAGTAGTTAGTATATTTTTCTTTGCGTTAGCCAATGGAGCGGCGGTTGTCGACTTTTCTAATTTGTGGCAAGCGATTTTTAAATTTGACGACTCAGTTCAATCGCAGTTGATTATCCGAACGATTCGGTTGCCTCGAGTGCTTGGGGCTTTCTTAGTCGGAAGCTGTTTTGCTCTTAGTGGCGCATTGATGCAAGGTGTGACACGGAATCCTTTAGCTGATTCAGGGTTATTAGGAATTAATGCAGGAGCATCACTTGCAATGGCTCTTTGTTTTGCGTTTTGGCCACAAGCTTCTGCTTTTTCTGTTTTTTTACTGTCATTACTTGGTTCGTTGGTAGTTACGTTATTTGTTTTTGGTTTCTTACGTTTTTCAAAAATGGGGATGAATCCACTTCAATTGATTTTAGCAGGTGTTGCGATCAGTACTTTTTTTACAGCTATTAGTCAAGCGCTGACACAACTATTCAATTTGCAACAAGACTTGGCGTTTTGGTTCGTGGGAGGCGCTGCGAATGTCACTTGGCATCAATTGGAAATTTTGGCTCCGATTTATCTGTTGACAGTTAGTGGTTCTTTTTTGCTAGGTCGCTCCATCTCGTTGGTCAACTTAAGTGAGTCACATGCCTTGGCATTAGGAGGCAACCCTGGACGGATCAGATTTTTTGCATTTGTATTAGTGGCGGGGTTAGCTGCAATGGCGGTGTCGTTAGTTGGACCAGTTTCATTTATTGGATTGATGGTTCCACCAATCGTCCGAGGAATCATTGGTTCCGATTATCGGTATGTTTTACCAGCCTCTTTTTTAGCAGGTGGAGGATTAGTGATGTTGGCGGATTATGTTGCACGAATGATCAATCCGCCATTTGAAACGCCATTCGGCTTAATAATTTCCTTGATCGGTGTACCGTTTTTACTACTCCAAGTAAGGAGGGAACAAGGATGAAAAGAAGTTACCAATCACTAGTTGTTTTATTTCTTTTATTAGTTGTTAGTATAGTTGCAAGTTTAATGATTGGCACACCATTTATTCCATTTGATCAATTAGCTGAGGTGTTTCAAGGGAAGGGTTCGGCAATCCAAGAGTTGATTGTTTATGAATTTCGTGCCCCTCGTCTATTAATCAGTCTTCTTGCTGGTATGTGTTTAGGTATTTCAGGCTTTATCTTGCAGGGAGTTACCAGAAATAGACTAGCTGATGCTGGCATATTGGGCATTAACGCTGGAGCAGGTTTTTTCGTTATGATTTATTTGGGCTTTTATGCCAACCAAACTTTTCCGTTTTTACTATTGATCGTGGCTTTTCTAGGCGGCTTGCTTGCAGCTTTACTTGTGTACTTGTTTGCTTATACGAGAAATAGTTTTTTAGGGATGAACCGGCTTTTACTATCAGGAATTGCAGTCAATGCTGGATTGTCGGCATTGATGCTTTTATTTACGATTAAATTGTCGAAAGAAAACTATGGTTTTGTTAATGCCTGGTTAGCAGGTTCACTTTGGGGAGCTAGTTGGCCATATGTTTTCTCATTGTTACCTTGGGCAGTCATTTTGCTTCCTTTCGTGCTGATTTACAGTCGACGAATTGGTTTATTATCTTTTGGTCAAGAAAGAGCGCAAAGTCTAGGATTAGACGTGCAGAAAAGTCAAAAAATCCTATTGATACTCGCTGTTGCTTTAGCCTGCGGAAGCGTTGCGGTAGCTGGCAGCTTATCTTTTGTCGGTTTGTTAGCTCCTCATTTGGCTAAATTTGTCGTCAGAAGAGAAAATCAACTGTCCTTGATCTTGAGTGGATTATTTGGGGCATTTTTTGTAACGATTGCAGATGTTCTTACACGAGTGATTTTACCAAGTGGTGAGATTCCTACTGGGATTTTAATTGCGGTCCTAGGAGCTCCATATTTCTTATATTTATTATTTTCCAAACAAACGATTGCTTAGAAAATAAATACGGGGAAGAAACGATTGTGTTGAGTAAGCAGTGTTTCCCAAAGTAGTTTCTCGTTATTTTGAGACTACGATTATTCTGACTATTCAAATGAAAAGAGTGAATCAGAGGTCGTGAAGGCATCGGAAAGCTCCAATGACAATAAGAAAGAATTTTTTTAACAGCTTCTCATGTTTTGAAAAATTCAGGCTTATTTCAAGGAGCTGATGCGTGAACACCGTTTACTCGTTTTTAGAATAAAGAGTGAGAGTGATGTCTTAAATTCTGTTTATAAAACTCTTTTTATTTAAAAAGTTAAATTGCTATTTTTACTATTTTCCGCTACCATTTTAACGAGAGGTGGGTTGATACGTTTGAGTCATATTAAAGAAAAACTTAGAAAACTTGGCATTGAAAATTTACAAAAGATTGCTAGAAGTGAACAGAAGCAGCAAAAAGAGCAAAAAATTTACCAACAACTCTTTCAAAGTAATGAATGGCAGCAAGCAAAAGTGGTTGGTTTGACGATGGCAAATGAGATAGAAGTGGCTACGACCCCAATTATTGAAAAGGCATGGGAAGAGGGTAAAACCATACTTGTTCCTAAGACATTGCCTGAACGTCAAATGTGTTTTTTTAAAATTGATCCGGATACCCGATTTGAACGCACCGCTTTTGGCGTACTGGAGCCATTATCTGATCATTCTTTTTCACCGGACGCTATCGATTTGCTGATCGTTCCAGGGGTTGTTTATCATGAAAATGGTTATCGGATTGGTTTTGGTGGAGGCTACTATGATCGCTATCTAGCCAATTATCCGAACCAGACATGTAGTCTGGTTTTTCAAGAACAAATAAACAATCAATGGGTACCAGAAAGTTTTGATAAAAAAGTGCAACACTTGTTTATCGATAAATAATAAGGAGGGTTACATGAATTATCAACAGAAATTAAAATTAAACGCTTGGCTAAGAAGACCAATTTTGACTTATTTGTTTTTAGCGATACAAACCATCGTGTTTGCAATGATGGAGTTCTTTCCATTTTTAAATATTCCAGCATATTTAGGCATGTTTGGGCCGTCTATTGTAGTTGGAAATGAATGGTGGCGGTTTATTACACCGATTTTCATTCACTTTGGACTGGTGCATTTTGTCATGAATTCTTTGATTTTATATTTTATGGGAGACCAAATTGAAACACTCTACGGTCATTGGCGTTTTTTCTTGATCTATTTGTTTAGTGGTATCCTTGGGAATGCAGCGAGTTTTGCATTCAACGATCTTGGCGTTCTATCTGGTGGAGCAAGTACTTCTTTGTTTGGTTTGTTTGGTGCGTTATTCATTCTTGGATTTCATTTCAAAAATAACTCTCAGGTTCGCCAATTGATTCGTCATTACATGTTGTTTATTGTTATCAGTTTTGTATTTGGTTTGACGGATACCTCAGTCGATATCTGGGGGCATCTCGGTGGGATTGTTGGTGGCTTGCTTATAGGAAATATCATCGGCCTACCACAGAAAGTGACCAATTACTCGATTCATCAAAAAATCCTATCTACGCTTGTTTTTGGATTTCTTTTGATAATATGTGTTTTATTGGGTTTAAAAAACTACGGATTACTTGTATAATGTGAAGGAAGTGCTTTGAGATGGAGAGCTTATATGACGTGCAACAACTGCTCAAACGATTTGGCATCTTTGTCTATGTTGGGTCACGTATCTATGATATTGAATTAATGACGATTGAATTGAAGAATCTTCATGACAGTCGTTTGATCGATCATGATACATACATGACAGCGTGGCGCATACTAAAACGAGAGCACCGAGTGGAAGAAAGCCGAAAGAAAGGAAACTTGTAATGGACAAAAAAATTATTGGGATTGATTTAGGTGGAACAACAGCAAAATTTGCAATTCTAACACCAGAAGGAGAGATTCAACAAAAATGGAGCATCGATACCAATATATTGGATGACGGTAAACATATTATTCCGGAAATTATCGAGTCAGTAAATCATCGTATCAAATTATATAACATGAATGCTGAAAATTTCATCGGAATCGGTATGGGAACACCAGGAAGTGTCGATAGTGAAGCAGGTACAGTGATCGGAGCCTACAATTTAAATTGGACTGAACTTCAATACGTAAAAAAACAAATTGAAGAAGGAACTGGAATCAAATTTGCTATTGATAACGATGCGAACGTTGCTGCTTTAGGTGAGCGCTGGAAAGGTGCAGGGGAAAATGATCCTGACGTTATTTTTGTTACCTTAGGAACGGGTGTCGGTGGCGGAATCGTTGCTGCTGGGAACTTGATCCACGGCGTTGCTGGTGCAGGTGGCGAGATTGGACACATTACAGTGGACCCAGAAGGTTTTGAATGTACATGCGGTAAAAGAGGGTGCTTAGAAACAGTTTCAAGTGCAACAGGTGTAGTTCGCTTAGCACGTTTCTTAGCAGAAGAGTATGCCGGAGATTCAAAATTAAAAGCAATGCTTGATAATGGAGAAGAAGTAACAAGTAAAGATATTTTTGAAATGGCACAAGCAGACGACCCATTTGGTCTGATGGTCGTTGATCGTGTTTGTTTCTACTTAGGATTAGCTTGCGGTAATCTAGGGAACACTATGAACCCATCAAGTATTGTTTTAGGCGGCGGAGTATCTGCTGCCGGGGAATTTTTACGTAGTCGTGTTGAAAAATATTTCAACCAATTTACGTTCCCTCAAGTACAACAATCAACAAAAATCAAATTAGCAGAATTAGGAAATGAAGCTGGCGTGATCGGTGCTGCTTCATTAGCCTTGAAATTTGCGGAATAACGTGGAGGAATGACATGGTTTTATGGGTAATTAACATCATTTTGCTATTGATTATTCTTGCTATTGTGTTTTGGGAAGTTTATCTACGAGTAATGGCAAAACGTTCTGCAAAAACACTGGAAGAAGAAGAATTTCGTGATGGGATGCGTAAGGCACAAGTCATTGATGTTCGTGAAAAAGACGTGTTTGATGCAGGACATATTTTAGGGGCAAGAAATATCCCTTATACTGTTTTAAAAGATTCATTAGGATCTATCCGAAAAGATCAACCGGTGTATATCTACGACCAAAAGAAAAGCTTAAGTATTCGTACAGCGAATAAGTTAAGAAAAGCTGGCTACCAAGATATCTATATCTTAAAAGGTGGATATGATGGCTGGTCTGGCAAGATTAAAAGTAAAAAAGTATAGAACGTCATGACGTCAAATTATCGGTCAATCCTGATGAGTCGTGTAAAGTCAAATCTGGGTCAGAATGAACCTCATTCTGTCTCAGATTTTTTGTTATTTCATTTGGAAGGAAAATGGGGCTGAAGGATCAACTTTGATTCTGTAGTAACCACCAGAAGTTAGATTTTGGTCTTACTTTTTGGGATTGATACATTCATCAGTTCCACAAATGATAGAGCCAATTTATCAGAAGTTTTTGTATATAAAGTAACAGATACTTTTTAGAAAATTGCATGACTGATTATTCGATTAGGCAACGGGAATAAAAAGAATTCATTAGATCGCACAAGATAAAATACTAAATTTTATTCTTTCCAGAAATAAAAGTTCTATCTCCATTGCGTACGTCATGTATGATGATTCAATGATAAATCAAACAATGGGGGAGAAAAGACAATGCCAGAAATATCTAATGAAACTTTCACTGAGCAACAACCTGCAGGAGTAGTAAAAAAAGAAGAAATAACAGAAAAAAGAAAAAAGGAACTTGATAAACTTGTTGGAACGATTGAGGTTTCACTAGCTGGTAAATTAAAAGGAAAGACATATGAGGAGATCGTTGAATCGGTTGTGTCTAAGATTATAAATAAGAAGGTAAAGCAATCTGAACTTGGGAGAGTATTATACTCACTAGATCTTTCTGCCCAATTATATCAGCAGGTCGTAAAGGACTATAACATAAAACGCTTAATCAGCCATGATGGTCCAAGCCAAAGTAGAGTCTCTATAACCAATTCTGTGGTTATAGAAAATATAGAGAGCGTATTAGATTCTCCACAAAAAATAATAGAAGATCAATTGGTCGAACAAAAAGATAGTTCAAAACCAGAAAACATTCAAGAACAAAAAACAAGTAAGTTGACAACTGAAAAGCTAACGTTCAGGAAAAGGATTAAGAAGTGGGGTCAATCGTTAAACATTTTCAGAAAGAGTAACACAGATAAACCAGAGAATATAACAAATTGTCAAGGAATTGAAATGGATAAGGGTGGGGTACCTTTAAAAAAAATATTGAGACGACAATCGAGCGAAACTAATGATGCTTGTCATTATAATAATCAATGCCAACACATTGTTCCTCTAGAAAAAAGAGATAGGAATCACTAGCAAGTATCCATAGAGCGTGCAAAATTGAAATTTAGCATTTAGGGAGTACTAACGGAAATCAAGCCACGATTTTTTGCTATGACATAATCAAAGGAGAATCTAATCATTTATGCTATGATCAATGTATAAGCAATGAAAGAAGTGGAGAAAATGATCAAACTGAAAAGAGTGTACAGTGCGCGCGAAAAGGGTGATGGCTTTAGAATTTTAGTTGATCGAATATGGCCAAGAGGGATATCAAAGGAAAAAGCACAGATTGATCTATGGTTAAAGGAGATTGCACCAAGTACTGAGTTGAGAAAATTCTTTGGACATCTTCCTGAGCGTTTTCCTGTTTTTGAAGAAAAATACCTAGAAGAGTTAATGACAGATCAAGAAAAGCAATTGGCAGTCAAGCAGTTAGCTGAACTCTGTCAAAACTATCCAATTGTGACCTTAGTTTATGGTGCAAAGAATGAACAGCAAAATCAAGCCGTGGTGCTAAAAGGGTTGATGGAAAGGAAGCTGAATCGATGATTATTGGCATTGTTGGGGCAGGCCCCAGAGGACTAAGCATGGTAGAACGATTGATCCGAAACAATCGGAAAAACCAACATATCCAGATCTGTTTATTCGATCCTGATGGGCCTGGTGGTCGAGTCTGGCGGCTCGATCAACCAACAGAGTTATTGATGAACTCAGTCTCTCAGCAAGTTACGCTTTTTACAGATGAAACATTAACAAGTGGCGGAGAGATTTCACCGGGGCCTAATTTATATCAATGGAGCCAAACAGAGGCGAAAAAGTATATCGAAAAGCAACAGTTTGTGAATAAAGAATTTTTTTTGGCAGAAGCCAAGCGCTTACGTGCCAATGAACCAGCCACCAGATGTTTTTATGGCTTGTACCAGCAGTGGTTTTATGAACAATTAAAAAAATTAGCACCGCATTCATTCACTATCGTTCGATCCTTAGTGAAAGAGATTGACAAGATAAAGACAGGTTTTTACTTGAAAACAAACGAACAGCATTTAGTAGTAGATCAGTTAGTGATGACTACGGGACATTGGGAAAATAAAGTATCCAAAGACGAGAAAAGGTTTTATGACTATGCTGAAAAAGAGCAATTGTTCTACCAACCGCCAGCAAATCCAGCTGATGTTTCCGTAGAAACTATTCCGCCAAAAGCCACAGTGATTCTTAGAGGATTAGGTCTAAGTTTTTTTGATTATGTAGGTTTACTTACCGAGAATAGAGGAGGTAAGTTTGAAAAACAAGGAGAGAAATTGGTATATTTGCCGTCTGGACGTGAGCCGATCGTATACTGCGGGTCTAGAAAAGGGTTGCCCTATTTTCCTCGAGGAAAAAATGAAAAACGGGGAGGAGCAATGGCTGTTCCTAAATTGATCACCAAAGAAAATTTAGCAAAGCTTTATCAAAATCAACAATTAACTGGGAAACTATTTTTCGACTTGCTAAAAAAAGATGTCGAACTTTTTTATTATAAGAAATTAATTGAGGAAAAACATCTAGCTATTTCACCAGTATTATTTGAACAAATCTTTTTAACACGTGATCAAAGTGATTGGCAAAAACAATTTCCTGAATTACAGCCTTATCAATGGGAGTGGGATTTTTTTGAAACGCCTATCTATCATGAGAAGCATGACTTTCAAAAAGAAAGTCGAAGGTTTATTGATTATCAAATCAATGAATCAATGAAAGGAAATTGTACTGGGGCGCTTGCTTCAGCTTTTGATGCGTTAAAAGATTGGCGTGATCCTGTCCATCTGGTCATTGAATGGGGCATCTTCACTGCCAAAGAATACAGAGAAGTGTTATGGGGGTGGTTTACTAAGCTCAATGCTTTTCTCACGATCGGTCCGCCAGTTGTTCGGACAAGAGAATTAGCCGCTCTGATTGATGCGGGTATTTTCACAATCGTTTCCCCGCCGCTGGAAATCAAAACAGAAGCCGGTTTCTTTATCGTAGAAAACGAGGGAAAACGGATTGAAAGTCGCTACTTGATTGAAGCCCGACTCCCGCAGACTGATTTGACACAGACAAAGAATCCAGCATTAAATAGCTTGAAAAAACATCAGCTGATTCGTCCTTTTACTTATCAGGACACGACTGGCGTGTATGAAACTGGTGCAATTGATATCAAACTAAGCACCAATCAAGTCTGGAACAAACAGGGAGAGCTAGAAGAAAATTTATATTGTTTAGGGATTCCGGTCGAAGGTGTGGATTGGTTGACAGCTACAGTCTCACGACCATATACCGATGCTTGGAATTTGAGGCAAATCGATAAAGTGGCACAGCTGATTCTTGGAAGGACAACCAATTGAAGCAAAAAACACAACCGACTCTAAAGGCTAGATCATTCATCTAACTTTTAAGATCGGTTGTGTTTTACTAATTAATAATGATTCTTTGGGTTATAAAAGGGATGATTTTCTTGAATCGTTTAAAGATTAGCGAGCTACACGTTTACGCATCGCTTTTTTACGATTTTCTTCGATCATTGTTTCTTTTTCATCAATGGGATCGATTACTGTTTTTTTAACTGAAGCTACCAATCCAGCAACAGCTGCCGCTGTTGCAAGACTACCGACTAAAATTCCAGATACAAATTTTTTCATTAAATCCACCTCGTTTATTAGTTGTTGCTTCTATTATGTAACAAATTGAAAAAAAAGGCTAGTCTGACGTCTATTTATTGGAAACCTTTACAAATTTTCCTTGAAAATATTTACTAAATGTTTTATTATAAATTTACTAAATAAATAGCAAAGGCAACAGAAACAAAAGGGTCATAGTTTCAAACGATTCAAAACGTACTTTTTGCTGCTTTTGTAAAAAAAGGAGTGTTTTCATGGCAATCTTGGTATTGGGTGGCGCAGGTTATATCGGTTCACATGCTGTTGATCGGTTGATCAATCAAAACTATCAAGTGGTAGTAGTGGATAATTTATTAACGGGGCATCAAGCAGCAATTCATCCTAAAGCACAATTTTACAAAGGTGACATTCGGGATAAATCTTTTTTACAGTCTGTTTTTGAAAAAGAAACGATCGAAGGAGTCCTTCATTTTGCAGCTAGTTCATTAGTGGGAGAGTCTGTTGAGAAACCATTGAAGTATTTTAATAACAATGTCTATGGTATGCAAATATTGTTAGAAGTGATGCATGAATATCATGTGAAGAATATTGTCTTTTCATCTACAGCAGCCACTTATGGTGAACCTACAGAATCACCAATTACCGAAGCAACTCCTACGAATCCAAAAAATCCGTACGGTGAAAGCAAATTGATGATGGAAAAAATGATGAAATGGTGTGACCAAGCCTATGGCATGCGATATGTAGCATTGCGTTATTTCAATGTAGCAGGTGCAAAAGCAGATGCATCGATTGGGGAAGATCACACACCAGAAACGCATTTAGTTCCTATTATCCTCCAAGTAGCTCTAGGCCAACGTGATTCTTTGGCGATTTATGGTGATGATTACGATACACCCGATGGAACATGCATCCGAGATTATGTTCAAGTGGAAGATTTGGCTGATGCCCATATCTTAGCTTTAGAATATTTAAGCGCGGGGAATGAAAGTAACTTCTTTAATCTAGGGAGCAATCAAGGCTACTCCGTCAAAGAAATGCTTGAAGCGGCTAGAGAAGTAACAAATCGAGAAATTCCAGCTAAGGTGGCACCACGTAGAGCCGGAGATCCAAGCCGGTTGGTCGCTTCCAGTGCTAAAGCTGAAGAAATCTTAGGTTGGCGACCAGCTTACACAGATGTAAAAGAAATCATTAAAACAGCCTGGGATTGGCATGTGAGTCATCCCCATGGTTATGAGGAGTAGAGAGAAGATGACAATCAGTCAAACGATTTGTGATTTTACGACACTAGCAATTGAAGCTGGTGGCTGGATGGAAATGGATCGAATTTATTTACAAAATCGAATTTTGGGAATGATCGGCGAAGAGGCTTTGGAAAACACTGAAGTGCGCCCTGTTTCAGAAGAATCGGTGGTGTTACTTGATCGGTTAGTCGAACAAGCCAAAAAAAATGAAGTGGTTACTGATTTACCAGCTGAAATCGAAATCTTTGAAGCACAATTAATGGATTTTTTAACACCACCACCATCAGTAGTCAATGCGTTTTTTGCACAACATTACGCAACAAATCCAGAAGAAGCAACAGACTACTTTTATCAATTGAGTAAAAAAAATGATTATATCAAAACCAGAGCGATTGCGAAAAATATCAGGTATACGTATCCTTCAGAATATGGCGAATTAGAGATTACGATCAACTTATCCAAACCTGAAAAAGATCCTAAGCAAATTGCTGCCGAAAAACATGCCAAAAAAGTTGATTATCCTGAGTGTATGCTTTGTATGAACAATGAAGGCTATAAAGGACGTTTAAATTATCCAGCTCGCACCAATCATCGAATCATCAGAATGAATCTTGATGGGGAAAGTTGGGGATTTCAGTATTCTCCATATGCTTATTACAATGAACATTCGATCATCTTGTCAGAAGAGCATCGTCCTATGAAGATTACGAAAGAAACATTTTCACGTTTATTAAAAATCACAGAGGTTTTACCACACTACTTTGTTGGTTCAAACGCAGATCTGCCAATTGTTGGAGGATCGATTCTGTCACATGATCATTACCAAGCAGGGCGCCATGAATTTCCAATGGCTAAAGCTCCAATCGAACGATTAATCAAATTATCGGATTATCCTCAAGTAATCGCAGGTGTTGTCAAATGGCCAATGTCTGTCATTCGTCTGCAAGCGACGAGGAAAGAAATCCTAGTGGAAGCTGCTAATAGTATTTTAGAAAAATGGCAACAATATTCAGATCCTGCGGTAGCAGTGACGGCATTTTCTAAAGATGGTACGCCCCATCATACGATTACACCAATTGCTAGAAAACGCGAAAATTATTTTGAACTCGATTTAGTGTTACGAGATAACAATGTCTCTGACGAACATCCAGAAGGGATTTTCCATCCTCACCGAGATATCCAGCATATTAAAAAAGAAAATATCGGTTTGATCGAAGTCATGGGATTAGCTGTTTTACCACCTCGTTTAAAATCAGAAATGGCAGAAGTAGAAAAGTATTTGCTTGGACAAGAAAATAAGATAGCTGAGTATCACATGGAATGGGCGAAGGGCTTGAAAGCCGACCATCCAAATGTGACAACTGAAACAGTAACCGAGATCGTTCAGCAAGCTATTGGTAAAGTTTTTGCTCGTGTGTTGGAAGATTCAGGGGTATTCAAACGCGATACAAAAGGTCAAGAAGCTTTCCAACGCTTTACTGCAACGCTTTAAGAAGAATGCCCGAGTGGAATAGATAGGAGGAGAAACAAGTGGCAACGATTAAAGATATTGCAAAGTTGGCAGGGGTTTCTCCTGCTACTGTGTCAAGAGTCTTAAATGATGATCAGGAGTTATCAGTTAGCCTAGCAACGAAAAGAAAAATTTTTGAGGCTGCTGAAGAGTTGAATTACACGAAGCATCATAGAAACACATCGTTGAATCAAAAGTCGTTGCGTTTGATCCAATGGTACAATGATCAAGAAGAATTAGAGGATCTCTATTATCTTGCTATTCGTTTGGGAATAGAGAAAAAGGCAGAGGAATCAAATGTGACTTTGCTAAAGGAAACGTGGGACGCTATCAGTGATAGACCGACAAATGGAACGATTGCTCTAGGAAAATTCGATGATCAGCAGTTGATTGAATTGAAGCAGACACAAAGCAATCTGTTATTAGTTGATTTTGATGGAACACCCTATAACATTAATTCATTAATCGTTGATTTTCAAACAAGTATCCAAAAAGTGATCGATTATTTTTTTAACCAGGATAAAAAAGCGATTGCAATGCTTGCTGGTAGGGAATACACCAAAAAAGGACATCAACGGATTGATGACCCAAGGATTGCCGCCTACCAACAAATCATGGCTGGTAAAGGATTGACTACAACGATCATTGAAGCAGATTTTTCAGTTGAATCTGGCTATCGGAAAGTCAAAGAATACTTAGATAGTGGACAGTATTCGTTTGAGGCGCTGTTTGCAGCAAATGACACACTAGCGATCGGTGCATTGAAGGCAATTAACGAAAAAGGTCTGAAAGTACCTGAGGATATCTCATTGATCGGATTCAATGACATTAGTGTAGCAAAATATGTTTCCCCAGCTCTTTCGACAGTCAAAGTTCACACGGAATGGATGGGGGAACTGGCGGTAGAGACCGTGTTACAAATGATGAATGAAAAAGCACCTGTTTCGAGAAAAATCATTGTAGAAACGGATCTTATCTTGCGTGAGTCTACAAAAAACTAAAGAACAAATCAAGAGAAAGTTGCGAATGATTGCAACTTTTTTTCTTTTTTTCTGAAATGAATTGTCTTTTTCTTAGCAAGAAGTATGCTACAATATAAAACGATAGAAGTTAGTAGAAAGGATGCATCAAAATGATTACATTAGGGATAGACACCGCTAATCAAACTTTAGCGATCGGCGTGATTGAAGATGATACTGTCTTAGGGCAAATCCAAATCAATAAACAGAAAAATCATAGCGTTAGTTTGATGCCGGCTATCGATCAATTATTCTCAGCACTCGGATTAGCACCAACCGCTATCGATCGAATTGCTGTTTCCGATGGACCAGGTTCATACACCGGTCTAAGAATCGGTGTAACTACTGCAAAAACACTTGCATATACATTGGGTAAAGAACTTGTGGGGATTTCAAGTTTACAAGCAATTGCTGCTAATTGCCGGAACGTAAATGGGTTGATCGTGCCTTTATTTGATGCAAGAAGAAAAAATGTTTATGCTGGTGTGTACCGAAGACAAAATGGAAAATTAGAAACAGTTCTTGAAGATGTACATATTTCAATTGAAGAACTGCTTAAGCAACTGTCTCAGTTCGATGAACCTATCTTATTTGTCGGAACAGATACGCAAAAATTTACGAATGAAATAAAGGAAGTATTACATGAAGCAGAAATAAATAAGGTGCTTGAATGGGATCTTCCTAATGGCTGTACGATTGCAACATTAGGGGCCAATCGTGAACCAGTAAGAGATTTAACCAATTTTGTACCACGTTATTTGAAAAAAGTAGAAGCAGAGGAAAAGTGGTTGGAAACCCACACTCCTGGAGACGAAAGATATGTTGAAAAAATTTAAAGCATATGCTAGAAGTTTATTCTATGAAAAAAAAGAATTTGCTACTAAGATAATTGAAAATCAAGGGAAAAGCTATCGAATAAAAGAGCTGATACCTCGAGATATCAAAGATTTATTATCGATTGAACGCCAGGTATACAATGGCGAATTACCATGGACAAAAAGTGCCTTCCTTTCTGAATTAAATTCACCTTTTCAAAATTTATACTTAGGAATACTAGACGGTGAACAGTTAATTGGATTTATAGGTGCGAGAATTTTTGGCTTGGATTGCCATATTACAAATATTGCGGTTATTCCTGTGTACCAACGAAGAAATATCGGTACATTGTTAATTGACGAAATTGAAAAATTTGCTATAATGAATCGCTGTGACACACTCTCTTTAGAGGTGAGAATGAGTAATCAAGATGCCCAAAGACTCTATCGGAAATTAGGATTTCAATCGAACAAAGTAAAAAAAGGGTATTATACCCAAACAAATGAAGATGGATTAGAAATGATCAAATATTTAGAAAAATGAGAGGTACAATTGATTTATACTAAGAATGACTTTGAAGATGAACAGTTAGCGTCTTGTTTATGGGCGCTTTGTGAGGAAGCATATGAACATGGTTCTCCTTGGACCAAAGACCAATTTTTAATGGATATCCAACAACCACATACGCAATATTACTTATTGGTGGAAAATTCGCTACTCCAAGGATTCATTGGTTATTCGAAAGTTATCGATGAGACGGAGATCACGAATATTGCTGTGGCAAAAAAACTGCAAAAAAAAGGGTATGCACGTCAGTTATTACGCTTTTTATTAGACCGAGAAAAACAAGCAGGAACATATAATGTTTATTTAGAAGTACGAACGTCTAACCTAGCAGCTCGTCATCTTTACCAATCAGAGAAATTTAGAGAACTAGGGAAACGAAAATCTTATTATCATGATCCAGTAGAAGATGCGATCATTATGAGTACAAAGTTAAAAACGGAGACGATGAAATGAAAGAAGAATTGATCCTGGCAATTGAATCAAGTTGCGATGAAACGAGTGTCGCAGTTGTGAAAAATGGTGATGAGATTTTAGCCAATGTCATTGCTTCACAGATTAACAGCCATAAAAGATTTGGCGGTGTTGTTCCAGAGGTAGCAAGTCGCCATCATGTAGAGCAAATCACCTTATGTATCGAAGATGCTTTGGCGGAGGCAGGAACTTCTGTTGAACAACTGAGTGCTGTAGCGGTTACTTATGGTCCTGGTTTAGTTGGTTCGTTACTGATTGGTATTTCTGCCGCTAAAGCTTTTGCTTGGGCGAACAATTTGCCTTTGATACCTGTGAACCATATGGCAGGTCATATTTACGCTGCACGCTTTCAAAAGCCTTTTGAATTTCCGCTACTAGCATTGCTTGTCAGTGGTGGACATACAGAGCTGGTCTATATGAAGGAAGACGGGAACTATCAAATCATCGGTGAAACGAGAGACGATGCCGCTGGAGAAGCTTATGACAAAGTTGGTCGTGTCTTAGGTTTGAGTTATCCAAGCGGAAAAGAAATCGATCAGTTAGCGCATCGTGGTGAAGATACCTACCATTTTCCAAGAGCCATGATCCATGAAAGTAATTATGATTTTAGCTTTAGTGGTTTAAAAAGCGCCTTTATCAATTTAGTACACAACGCCCAACAACGTGGAGAAACTCTTGATACAAATAATTTAGCTGCTAGTTTTCAAGCGAGCGTTGTGGACGTTTTAGTCAATAAAACCCTTCGTGCTTGTAACGAATACCCAGTCAAACAATTGATTGTAGCAGGTGGAGTTGCAGCCAATCAAGGATTGCGTGAAACACTCGAAGAGGCATTGAAAAAAGAACATCCAGAAATTGAACTGCTGATCCCTCCATTAAAACTTTGTGGTGATAATGCAGCAATGATTGGAGCAGCTGCGCATGTAGAGTTGAAACAAGCCAATTTCGCTGATCTTCGTTTAAATGCGAAACCTAGTGTGGTATTGAATCAAGGAGGAAATGAGTAAAATTCACCTTATTTTCGTATACATGGCAAGAGCGGTTGAGAAAAACTTACTTTGTAGTAAGTGAAATCGATTAATTAATGAAATATGAAAGTTAGAATATCATTTTTATTTTTACATCTATTAAAAAGTTTGGGACAATCTTTTATTTGTTCCAAGCTTTTTTTGACTTAAAATTTCTAAATTTGGAAATTTTTGTTCTATTGTTCAAATCGTTATATTAATAAGAGATCTCGCGATAATATGGATTAGAGATTAAGAATACAAATGACGTAAATACTATGTTCTCAGCAAAATCGCTTATTATAATAACTATTTCTAAATAGTAATTGTTATTTTGCGAGTAGTGATTTTATTACAATGGTTATTTGTTTTGAAGGCATTTATTTAATTGTCTTAAGAAATAACATATGCTAATATGGATGGTAGAAATGCTTTTATGTGTTATTTTTTAATGGTTGTTTAATTATTTTGATAGGAAAAGGAGAGTTAGAAGATGAAATATGTGTTACAGAGTATGGTTTTAATTTTATGTAGTTTCTTTTTTACGTCTTATGTTGATGCTGCCGGGGCGATTTCGCAAGATGAGCAAATGATCATCCAAGAATTGACTCAACCTATTTTAATTCAAGGCAAAGAATTTCAAATGCCTCAAACATATATTACACAAACTGAAAATTATTTAAAACAAAATGATTTATCCAAGTCACAAGTGGATACAGCAGTAAAAAATATCCAAAATGTGAAGCAAAAACTGACTAATTTAGACATTGATTTGTCATCGGTTCATACGATAAATGATTTAATAAAAATTATCCCTAGGGAAACAATTTTGGAAATTCAGCAATTGATTTCATCAACAGCGGATGCTTTAGGATTAGTCGTTTTAAGTTGGAATAAAGGGTATGTTGAGCTAGGCGCACAAAACTCTGATGGCTCGATTTCAGCAGTGTTCAACTCGAAACAACCGATTAAACAAACGGGAACATTCCCTATCTCAAGCATTCTTGCAATTGGATGTTTAATGATGACTGCGACAGGTGCATTCATCGTAGGAAAGAAAGTCAAACTTGCATAAAAAAAAGAAAAAAATAAAAAGAATAGGCGGAATGATTTTTACCCCTATCTTTTTTTTGATCATGGGTTATTCGCTAATGTATATTATTGGGCGACCTGTCATTCAGTTTACGACTTCTTCCTTGCGATTGTTTCTGCTTTCGGATATTCCAAAATATGAAAAAAAGACACAACCATCAGCTAAAGGTATGTCAACTAGTGAGTTAGAAGAAAAACGGAAAACAATTGAGTTGGAAGGAGAGAACATTCCCTCCAGTAAAATCGATTATCCAAGAAGTGGGTATCAATATGGACAGGTTGATGTTGCTTCTGTAAATTTGAATGTGCCCTTATATTATGGAGACTCAGATGATATTTTACGAGAGGGTGCTGGACAATACATGGGGTCTGTGTATCCAGGTGAACATGGGACTACATTGATTGGTGGGCATAATAGTAGTGAATTTGGAAAATTAAGTGCTGTCAAAATTACGGATAAGATTAACATTTCCACTAGTTATGGTGAGTATGTTTACCAAGTATACGAAACAAAGATTTTAGATAAAAATGCGAAATTGATTAGTCAACTTCTAATTCAAAAACAGCAAGGAAAACTGATTTTGTATACTTGTTATCCAGTCGATAGTATTGGAATGACGGATCAAAGATTATTTATTCTAGGCGATCTCATTAAGGGGCCAATGATCCAACCAGATAAATAATGAATTGAAAAATTGCGCTACTCATGTGTTAAGCAAAACGCTTTGAAAAGAGGTGGATTTACCAAAAAAGAATCAAATGATCAATCGAATAATCGCTTGTTTGGCTCACTAAAAATGAAGTTAGTGGATAAAAAATTTCGAAGTGGGGCAATTTAAGCTGCAATGAGTTTGTGAAATTTTATGGTCTTTTCTTACATTTGGTAAAAATAGTTATGAAAAAAAGAAAACAATGGCGAAAAGTGCCAAAAATGATTCTTGCTTTTATCTGTTCGCTTAGTTTATTTGCAATTTTTTTCTTGGGCATTCTTAAGATTACTTTATTCAATCAAAATTTTATGATCCGTGCAGTGGAATCCTCACATTATGGGGAACCGATCACTAAAGAGATCAATCACACAATTGCTGATGTAGGAAGAGGTGCCAATATCTCCCAAAAATGGTTGAATCAGACAGTTTCAGAAAGCTTAGTAAATGATAATATCAAACAATATATTCATAGTATCTATACTGGCTCAACCTTTCAATTAGAAGGGGAGAAGCAAATAGAAGAGACAGTCCAAAGCCAATTAGAAAGTTATGGAAAAGAAAAGAATTACCCAAGAAATGCAGAATTTGAAACCACAGTAAATAAACTAAAAAAAGTGAGTATTGAAACAGTTCGGCGTGATATCGAAATCCCTTATTTTGCGTTATACGGCAAAAAAATAATGGCTTATACATCCACTCTTAACCTGTTGCTCATTTTTGCAGTCGCTTTTTTTGGAATCTTATTTTCCGCAATCATTTCGCTTAACAAACCTTTCTTTCATTTAATTATCCGTTACCTTGCTTATGTGATCGGTGGAGCTGGATTAATGGTAGGGGCTTTACCGACCTATTTGTATGTAACTCGATTGATTGAACGATTGGGTATTCATTCTGAAGCTCTATACTTATTTTTAACGACTTATTTGAAAAATTTTCTCTTTATGTTTATGAAATTTGGTCTTTTCAGTATCCTGTTGAGCTTGTTCCTATTTGGCGTAAGTGAGTTTTTCAGAAAGAAAATAGTTCGACGTGAAAAATAGAATAGAAAGGGGCGAAAAGATGGAAGCGGTTATTAATTTGAATGAGATACTAAGTTGGTTAAAAAAGCGGATACTGTTGATCATTTGTTCATTAATCGGCGGTTTCGCCGTTGCGACTGGAGTAACTTATTTTGTTATTACTCCAGCATACAGTTCATCGGCTGAATTGATTGTTCAATCGAAAAACGAAATCGTCAACCATAATTTACAATCAGAAGTACATGCAAATGTACTCTTGATTAATACATATAAAGACATGATTTTAGGAGATATCGTACTTAATGAAGCAACCGAATACTTAGAAAATAAATTTGCTTATTACTTAACGAAAGATCAATTGAGAAAGAATATTCAGATTATTCAATCTTCAGATTCACAAATGTTCCATATCAAGGTGATGTCAGATGAAGCTGAAAAAGCTGCGAATATAGCAAATGTTCTTGCTTATACTTTTGAAGAAAAAGTAAAAGAAGTTTTAGACGTAAATAAAGTAACGATCACATCAATTGCGCAAGCAAATCAGCTACCGGTTTCACCCAATAAACGGTTGAATCTTTTTCTTGGTGCATTTTTAGGTTTACTTCTAGGGATCGGGATGGCTGTCTTGTTAGAAATATTGGATAAAACAGTAAAGGATGAGTATTTTCTCGCAACGATGGGGTATCCAGTCTTAGGGATAATTAGTGAAATGAGTAATAAGGAAATTGAAAATGGGCAATCGATTCAACTCACAACATACTCTCGACAAGGAACTCATACACATAGACAACGAGCGCGTACACATCTAAGCAGAGAAAATCGGTTCACACGAAAATAGATGAGGAGACTAATACGTGAAAAATAATATGAAAAAAAAGGGTGTTCCTCTGATTAGTGCTAGTAAACAATCGTCCATGATCTCTGAACAGTATCGAACGGTTCGATCAAATATCCAATTTAGCTCATTTGATCAGGATATAAAGACAATCGTCGTTACTTCAGCAGGTCCAGAGGAAGGGAAGTCAACTGTTTCAGCGAATCTAGCGATTGTTTTTGCAAATAGCGGGAAGAAAACACTCCTAATTGATGCAGATTTAAGAAAGCCAAGTGTAGAAAGTACATTTCGTTCAACCTCGAACAGTGACGGACTAACTAACCTGTTAAAAAAAAGAAATGAATCAGCTTTCGTATTCATTCATGAAACAAATATTGCACATTTGTGGACGATGACCAGTGGACCAAAACCTCCCAATCCTTCTGAATTACTCGAGTCAAGCCGAATGAATGAAATCATTGATGAATTAAGCGTAAATTTTGATTTGATCATTTTTGATTTACCGCCTGTTGTGCCTGTGACGGATGCACAGATACTAGCTTCAAAAACAGATGGTACAATCATTGTCGTGAGAGAACGAAAAACGCTAAAGAAAGAATTGTTCAAAGCAAAGGAACTATTGACGATCGCTCAGGCAAATATCTTAGGGATTGTCTATAATGGAGTAAAGAAGTCGAAAGATATCAACTACTATTATTGAGGTAGTAGATGGTGTGTTAAAATGATTGAAAGAAAATGTTGATCAAGATCGTGCATATCAAGTACTAAAGAAGGTGATTTATTGATTAAACCAACTAGAAAAATCAAAGCGATTAGTTTGGTGCTACTCGATAGTTTTCTAATCATACTTGCTAATTACATCAGTTTTATATTTATGGTTCCATTTGTTATCATCAATAGAGATTATTTGGCAATAACACTCATTTCATCAGTTATTTGTTATCTGTTCTATGGTGGGATCTTTAAAGTATTTACAAGAATCAATCGTTATACGAATCTTAATGAGTTGTTAGGGATCTTTGCGGCACTCACTTTTATGTTATTTTCAATTTTTCCTTTGTTTTACTTGTTTAACCAGGAGCTCATGTACCAGATTAGTTTGCGATTAGTTGTTTTTTCTTACATAATGGCACTTTTATTGATTGCTAGTAGTCGGTTAGGCTGGCGGGTCTGGGTTGAATTGAAAAATAAAAATGGTCGTTCGAATGAAAAAAAAGTACGAATCTTGATCATTGGTGCTGGAGAGGGTGGACAATTACTGTATCAAAGTTTTTTAGGTTCTCAAATTGTGAATAATATTGAAGTTGTGGGCTTTGTCGATGATGATTGTAACAAATGGGGAACTTATCTTTTAGGTAAAAAAGTACTGGGAAATACCCGTGAAATAAATCAATTGATCCAGACATTCCGTATCAATATGGTTACGATAGCGATTCCTTCGTTACCAAAAAAGAAGATCCAACAGCTTGTTCAATCCATTGAAAATAAGAATATCAAGGTAAATATGGTTCCCTCTTTTGAAGAAGTAGCTACCGGAAAAATCAATGTTTCGCAATTAAAAGAAGTAGATGTGATCGATCTATTAGGAAGAGAGGAAGTTTCCCTTGACCTAGAAAGTATCAGCCATCAATTAGAAGGACAAACGATTTTAGTAACTGGGGCTGGGGGCTCGATTGGTTCAGAGATTTGTCGGCAAGTTTTGGCATTTGAACCAGCAAAGTTGATCTTACTTGGACATGGAGAAAATTCGATTTATTCGATTCATCGAGAACTAACTACATTAGATCCTCAGAGGAAAGTAGAGATTCTACCAATCATTGCTGATATTCAAGATAGAGAACGCATCTTTTATTTGATGGAAAAATACCATCCCACGATTGTTTATCATGCAGCCGCACATAAGCACGTTCCGCTGATGGAATATAATCCCACAGAAGCAATTAAGAATAATATTAACGGAACAAAAAATGTGGCGGAAGCAGCTAAAAAAAATCATGTTAAGAACTTTGTGATGATTTCTTCTGATAAAGCAAATCGCCCGCCAAATGTGATGGGAGCAACAAAAAGAATCGCAGAAATGTTAATCACAAGTCTGAACCAATCTGGTGAGACCAAGTTTTCGGCTGTCCGTTTCGGGAATGTACTTGGGTCTAGAGGTAGTGTTATTCCACTGTTTAAAGAACAGATTTTAAGAGGGGGACCGATCACTGTCACCGATTTTCGGATGACCCGCTACTTCATGACGATCCCTGAAGCGAGCAGATTAGTTATTCAATCAGGTGCATTGGCTAAGGGAGGAGAAATTTTTGTTTTGGATATGGATAAGCCGATCAAGATCGTGGATCTAGCTAAGAATATGATCCATTTGAGTGGTTATACAGAAGAAGAAATCGAGATTGTTGAAACAGGGATACGTCCTGGGGAAAAATTATATGAAGAATTGCTATTAGAAAAAGAAAAGAAAGAAACGCAAATTTTTGAGAAGATTTTTGTTGGGGACATTAAAGGCTTTTCTTTAAAAGAAGTCACCCAGCTAATTGAACAGTTACCAGAAGATGAAAGCGAAGCAGCCAAGAAAGTTATAGCGTTTGCAAATGCTTCTAATGAATGAAGAAAAGATAGAAATGATGATTGGAAAAATAAATCAATCAGTGAATTTTTGCTGTTAAAGGCGCACGGGGAGATAGAAAATGAAAACAATGGAAGCAAATGGGTACTCATCAATTGATGAATTAACGAAAAGCAACCAAAAAATTTTAGGAAGGTTATTTTACCTATTGGGATTTACACTCTGTATTTCGCGTGTTTTTTTCGGGATCAATATGTCAATAAGTGATGTATTTATGGTGCTATTAGTTGGCTACCTTCTACTAATGAAAAAAGTGGTGTTCAGTAAACAATTAGTACTATTTTTTATTGGGGTTATTTGTTGGCGGTTATTGTCCACGATATTGTTAAGTTCATGGGTGGATACTTCTGTTTCGCTTTTTTCAGTCATCATGACGGGACAAAAATTTTTCGTCAATCTCCTTTATTTGATTCTAACGATCTCGATCCTTCATATAAATCCAGAGTTGAAAAAAGATTTTTTATCTGGGGTAAAAGTCGGAACACTTTTTTTTGGCTGTCTTAGTATGTTCATTTTTCTAGTAGCTCCAGCAAGTTTGAAATCATTTGTTTTGTTCGGTGATCTACGTTTGAAAGGATTCATGAATGATCCTAACTATTTTGCTTATCTTCAAACATGTGGCTACTGTATCTGGTACTTAAGACCATTTAAAGGTAAGTGGAAGAACCTGATTGCATTCATGGGTTATACATTCTGTATTTTGTTATCTGCTTCCAAAACAGGGGTTGTAGCGTTTTTAGTAATCAATTTGTTATTTCTAATTCAAAAATTATTTAGGAAAAATATCAACGTCAAACATCTTGTAATGACAATCATGACAGCGAGTGTATTGATTATCGGTACGCATTTTCTTTTTGCTGATTATGTAAGTAATTTAATTGCACGTTTTCTTTCCATTCCGCAATTTGTCCGATTTGAGGGAGTTTTCACTAATTTTTATGGCGCAATCGTTGCTGGAGGTTCCGGTAGAACAGAAGCTTGGAAAACAGCACAACTTTTGTTAACGCGGACTCATTTCATGGGTATCGGTTTCGTTGACTACTCTTCAGTTGCTTTATCAGTTAGTGGAAGCCCGACGATTGCTCATAATACTTTTTTACAAATAGCTGTTGAATGGGGAATAGTCCCAGCAATGATGGGAATGTTGTTGGTATTTGGTCAGTTTGTCAGAAAATTATTGCTGAAAAAATGGTTGCTGTGTCTCTTAATATTAGCGAATATTATTTTTTCTTTTAGTATTTCTTTACAAAATTCACGATTACTATGGATCTTAGTAGGTTTACTCGTTGTGAAAGAACAGGGATCTCTAGTAAATGGAAAAAAGGAGCAGTCAAATGATTAGTGTGATTATCCCCACTTTCAATGCAGAAAAATCGATTGAGCGAGCAGTCAATTCTGTACTAAGACAAAGCTATCAAGATTTTGAAATCATTATTGTCGATGATCGATCAACAGATCATACTTGGGAACTTTTAACGAAATTAAAAAAACAAGATCAACGTATCAGAATCTATCAAAACGCTAGAAATTCTAAAAGTGCTTATACTCGCAACCAGGCAATCAAACATGCACGGGGGAACTACATTATGCAACTAGATGACGATGATTATTGTCACGTGGAACGTATGGCAAAGCAAGTAGCGTTTTTAGAGGCTCATCCAGAATTTGGTTTTGTTGGCAGTAATGCCTATTTATGGGACCAAGAGGGTGTCTATGGTGAACGGGTGGTCAAAGAACGACCTGAAATAAAAGATCTCTTGAAAACGAGTCCGTTCATCAATCCATCGGCTATGTTTAGAAAACACATCTTAGAATCTGTAGCGGGTTATCGAGTTTCAAAAGATACTGTTAGAGGACAAGATTATGACCTATATATGCGGTTATATGCGAAGGGACACAAAGGTTATAATTTACAAGAAAACTTAGTTTATTACTATCAAGATAAAGAGTATTATAAAAAAATTTCCTGGAAAAATCGCCTTGGGGAAAGTCGGTTGAAATATCGTAATTTCAAAGAATTACAGGTTGCTAAAGTTCATTATCTGTATGTCTTGAAACCACTAATAGCGATAATGATTCCTAGACACCTCCTATTTTGGCATCAGCACCGCAAACAAGGATGAAAAGGTTTCTTTGTTTCCTTTACAAATAAATCAGGCTTAGACAAAAAATAAAACATACTAAGATAAGGGCAGCCTCATCTTAGTATGTTTTTTTATTCTCTTAAAGCAGGCGTCACAGCAGTTTTACAAAAAGTAAACCGTTTCTTTTGGTAATCTAATAAACCAGAATCTTTTAACTGTTTGATTACTTGTCCAGCAGTCTCTCTCGTTGTCCCACTATTAACCGCTAATTCTTTTAGTGTGATAGGGTATGGAATTTCGACATGGCCATCTGTGGTTGGTATGCCAAGCTCTTCTTTTAAAATGAATAAGTTTTGTTTCACTCGATCAAAAGCGCTAGAAGTTAAACCGATCTGTATCCGCAGTTCGTGCATCGCTACTACTTTTGAGATTTTATGGATCATATAGAGTAATTGTTTTGGATTGTTTTTCGCAATTTTTTCATAACAAGATACTGGGAAAGAGAAAGTTTCGATGTCTGTCATTGCTTGAGCAGTGTATGAATAAATTCCTTCTTCAAAAATACCAGACATTGGGAAAAGGTTATTTGGATTGACATAATCATAATAATAATAAGTAGCACTTTCATCATATCGTTCTAGACGAACCAATCCTGATGTTAAAATGTAGAGACGTTGTCGTTCATCTCCTTCATCAAATAAAATTTGTCCTTTTTTATAAGAACGAAGGATCGTATGCTCTTTAATGAGCTCAAATTCCTCGTCAGTAAAGTTTTCAAAATCAGGTTGATAGCGTAACTTTGAAAAATGATAATCAATTCTATTTATACGCATAAAACTCCCACTCCTTACTTTCAGCTACATACTATATTGTGACTGGTTTTGGCTTAAATGTAAAGTTTTAACCTAGAAGAAAAATCATGGTTAAAAAAGCAATTTTATTCTTTGTGATCAGTCTTTTTTGTTATTATGAATAATTTATACAGATAGATTGCATAATTCTTTTTAATGATTGGTATTTTTGTATAAAAAACACAATTATTACATAAAGCAAGCGCTATCAACCTTGTGAAATATCGAAAAAGAAAATATTCAAAAATAATTTTTTAATGAATAAATATTTTTTTGAGAGAGTTTTCAGTATAAAAAAAGTGATAAAAGTTAATAAAAAATGTAAAAACGTGTATTTATTTAATTGTCTTCTAATAATGTGAAATTGCTCTCGTTTTAGATGAGAAGAAATTATGAAAGTGGTTACAAAAAGGCGGTATTCTATGTATGTAATCAAAACGAAGGAGGCAACACAACATGGATAAACCTATTCACGTTTTCTCTGAGATAGGGAAGTTAAAGACAGTTTTATTGAAACGACCTGGACAAGAAGTGGAAAATTTAACACCAGATATTATGGACCGTCTGTTGTTTGATGATATTCCATATCTGCCAATCGCACAAGAAGAGCATGACTATTTTGCAAAGACATTGCAAGATGAAGGCGTCGAAACTTTATATCTAGAAAAATTAGCTGCAGAAGCAATTGATGCCGGCAATGTCAAAGAACAATTTTTAAATAAAATGTTAGACGAATCCCACATTGCATCTTCTGCTGTAAGAGATGGTCTTCATGAGTTCCTTCTATCAATGGAAACCCAAGAAATGGTAGATAAAATTATGGCGGGTGTCCGCACGAAAGATATTTCAGTTCGTTCAAACAGTCTGTATGATCTTTCTTCAGATGACGACTATCCATTCTATATGGACCCAATGCCAAACCTTTACTTTACACGTGATCCTTCCGCATCAATGGGAAATGGGATGACTGTTAACATGATGACATTTGAAGCACGTCGTCGTGAATCAATGTTTACTGAATACATCTTGAAACATCACCCACGTTTTGCGAACAAAGGGGTTGAAGTATGGTTAGATCGTGAAAACCCTGATCACATCGAAGGTGGAGATGAATTAATCCTAAGTGACAAAGTCGTCGCTGTAGGTATCTCACAACGAACAAGCGCTAAAGCAATCGAAAAATTAGCACGTAATTTATTTGCTAAACATGCAGGCTTTGAAAAAGTCCTAGCAATCAAGATTCCTAACAATCGAGCAATGATGCATTTAGATACTGTGTTTACCATGGTTGATCATGATAAATTCACGATCCATCCAGCAATCCAAAGTAAAGAAGGAAAAATGGATGTCTTTACGATCGAACAAGCAGGCGATGACATCAAGATCGCTCATTCTGATGACTTACAAGCGTCATTAAAAGCTGCGTTAGGTTTAGATGATTTAGTCTTGATCCCAACTGGTAATGGTGATGCGATCGTTGCTCCTCGTGAACAATGGAATGATGGTTCTAATACTCTGGCAATCGCACCAGGTGTTGTCGTAACGTACAACCGTAACTATGTATCCAATGAATTATTACGTAGCTATGGCATCAAAGTATTGGAAATCAATTCAAGTGAGTTGTCACGCGGTCGTGGTGGTCCACGCTGCATGAGCCAACCATTAGTACGTGAAGATTTAAAATAATATGAATGCTAGTGGCAGTCTAACTGTCAGCTGCCACTAGATTTCCTCTTTAAAACAAAAACAAACAACCTAAAGGAGAATTTTAGTTATGAAAGAGTCAGTATTTCAAGGAAGAAGTTTATTAGCAGAAAAAGATTTTACAAAAGAAGAATTACAATATCTAATCGATTTTTCTGAGCACTTAAAAGATTTGAAAAAACGTGGCATTCCACATCACTACTTAGAAGGTAAAAACATTGCACTTTTATTTGAAAAAACGTCTACTCGTACACGTGCAGCTTTTACAACTGCAGCAATCGATTTAGGTGCGCATCCTGAATATCTAGGTGCCAATGATATCCAATTAGGTAAAAAAGAATCAACAGAAGATACAGCTAAAGTATTAGGTCGAATGTTTGACGGAATTGAGTTCCGCGGCTTTAGCCAAAAAATGGTGGAAGAACTAGCAGAATTTTCTGGTGTTCCAGTATGGAATGGCTTAACAGACGAATGGCATCCAACACAAATGATCGCAGATTTCTTAACAATCCAAGAAAACTTTGGAACAGTTGAAGGAATCACAGTGGCATATTGTGGTGACGGACGTAACAACATGGCGAACTCTTTACTTGTGACTGGGGCTATTTTAGGTGCAAACATGCGTATCGTAGCACCAAAAGAATTACAACCAGAAGAAGAAATCGTCAAAATGGCAGAAGAATTTGCTGCTAAATCTGGTGCACAATTAATGATCACTGATGACGTGGATAAAGGTGTTGACGGTGCTGACGTACTTTATTCAGATGTTTGGGTATCAATGGGTGAAGAAGATAAATTTGAAGAACGAATCAAATTGTTGAAACCTTACCAAATCAACATGGAAATGATCGAAAAAACGCACAATACTGACCGTTTGATTTTCTTACATTGCTTACCAGCATTCCATGATACTAACACAATCTATGGTGAACAAATGAAAGAACGCTTCGGCATTACTGAAATGGAAGTTACTGATGAAGTCTTCCGCAGTAAATATGCACGTCAATTCGACCAAGCAGAAAACCGCATGCACTCAATCAAAGCAATCATGGCAGCAACACTTGGTAACTTGTTTATTCCTCGTGTATAACGGTTAATCACATTCATCTCAAGAACAAAACGAGTCAGCTTTAATGGACCTCATCATGGGCTGGCTTGTTTTGTCATTGAGAAAATTCAGAACTCTCTGGAGAAAGGAAGACAAATATGGCAAATCGTAAAGTAGTTGTCGCATTAGGTGGTAATGCGATTTTATCAACAGATGCAAGCGCAAAAGCACAACAAGAGGCATTGATGGAAACAGCAAAATACTTAGTAAAATTCATTGAACAAGGGGATGAGTTGATCATTTCTCACGGGAATGGACCACAAGTAGGGAATTTGCTGATCCAACAACAAGCAGCTGACTCAGAAAAGACACCAGCGATGCCTTTAGATACTTGTGTTGCAATGACAGAAGGATCAATTGGGTATTGGTTACAAAATGCAATGGGTGAAGTGTTGAAAGAAAAAGGCATCGATAAAGATGTGGTTTCACTTGTTACGCAAGTCATCGTTGATGAAAACGATCCATCATTTAAAAACCCAAGCAAACCAGTAGGACCATTCTATACCGAAGAAGAAGCCAATGAACAAATGAAAGCTGATTCAACAGTAACCTTTAAAGAAGATGCTGGTCGTGGCTGGCGTAAAGTAGTGGCTTCTCCTAAACCAATTTCAATTAAAGAAGCACGAGTGATTGAAACGCTAGTAGAACAAGGCGTGATTACAGTCTCTGTTGGTGGTGGCGGAATTCCTGTTGTGGAAACGGCAACTGGTTTAGAAGGTAGAGAAGCGGTCATCGATAAAGATTTTGCTTCTGAAAAATTAGCGGAAATCATCGATGCAGATCTATTGATCGTTTTAACTGGAGTAGATAATGTTTATGTAAATTATCAAAAACCAGATCAAAAGAAACTAGAAACTGTTTCAGTTTCAGAAATGAAGCAATACATTGATGAAAATCAATTTGCACCAGGAAGTATGCTGCCAAAAGTCGAAGCGGCAATTGCCTTTGTTGAGGCAAAACCAAAAGCTAAAGCGATTATTACTTCTTTAGAAAATATCGAGAACCTTCTCGCATCTGAAGAAGGAACGATCATCGTAGCGGATAACTAAGAATTCTTTTTCTTAGGAAATGAACTATGTTAAAAAGTGTCCAGTTGGTATTTCTTCTCCTTTAGACCTTCTGGACATTTTTTATAAGAAATCCCTAGCCAGCAGTTTTTTTTTCTGCTATAATTCAATTAATATAATAATTTCATAGTTTGTTGAACAAGAGAGTAATTGTATTTACTTGATCAAAGCGAGTTTGGGTGTGGTGAAAGCCAAACGAGAGGATACAATGAAGCGCACTTGGAGAACTCTGTCTAAGACAGACGGCTATCAACCGATATCAGATGAAGCTGGTCCTAGCAAATAGGACAACTGGAGTGGTACCGCGGGATATCTCGTCTCTAGTGATCGTAGTTATCTATGATCACTAGAGATTTTTTTGTTTTCAGCAAACAAAAGTATTTATAGGAGGAATGTAAATGAATAACAAAGATATTGTATCAAAAGCGATCTATGACGTTGTCAAAGACGATCTTACAATGGAACAAGTAGAAAAACTATTAGAAAATCCAAAATCTGCAGACCATGGGGATGTAGCCTTTCCTGCCTTTTCATTAGCGAAAATCTATCGAAAAGCCCCTCAACAAATTGCAGCTGACCTAGCAGAAAAAATCGATTCAACAAACTTTGAAAAAATCGAAGTGGTTGGTCCTTACTTAAACTTCTTTATGAATAAAGCGATGATCAGTAAAGAAGTTTTGGCTTCTGTCGTGAAAGAAAAAGAACATTATGGCGACAGCTCCATCGGAAATAACGGAAACGTACCAATCGATATGTCTTCTCCTAATATTGCAAAGCCGATTTCAATGGGGCATTTGCGTTCTACAGTTATCGGGAACTCCATCGGATTTATCATGGAAAAATTAGGCTACAACCCGATTCGTATCAATCATTTAGGAGATTGGGGCACACAGTTTGGGAAACTGATTGTGGCTTATAAAAAATGGGGTTCAGAAGAAGCAGTACGTTCTGAACCAATCAATGAATTGTTGCGTCTGTATGTTCAATTCCATGAAGTGGCTGAAACAGAACCAGAATTGAATGATGAAGCACGTTCATGGTTTAAACGTTTGGAAGAAGGCGACAAAGAAGCCATTGAATTATGGCAATGGTTCCGCGACGAATCTATGAAAGAGTTCAATAAAATCTACGATCTATTAGAAGTTCGTTTTGATTCTTTAAATGGTGAAGCTTTCTATAACGATAAAATGGATGAAATCGTAGAACTTTTAGAAGAAAAACATTTATTGCAAGCAGATAAAGGTGCTGAAATCGTTGACTTATCAGCTTATGATTTGAACCCAGCGTTGATCAAGAAATCAGATGGTGCAACACTTTATATCACTCGTGATTTAGCAGCAGCTCTTTACCGCAAACGCACCTATGATTTTAAACAATCATTGTATGTTGTCGGAAACGAACAAAGTTATCACTTCAAACAATTGAAAGCTGTTCTTAAAGAATTAGGCTTTGATTGGTCAGATGATATGCATCACATCCCATTCGGATTGATTACTCAAGGTGGTAAAAAACTATCAACACGTAAAGGGAAAATTGTTTTACTTGAAGAAGTGCTAAATGAAGCCATTGACTCTGCTAAAGAACAGATCAGTGAGAAAAATCCTGATTTAGAAAATAAAGATGTGGTAGCTAAACAAGTCGGTGTTGGCGCAGTTATCTTCCATGATTTAAAAAACGATCGCCTAAATACATTTGACTTTAATTTAGAAGAAGTTGTCCGTTTCGAAGGTGAAACAGGACCTTATGTACAATATACACATGCTCGTGCTGTCAGCTTGTTAGCAAAAGCCGACTTTACGCCATCGACAGATCAAGAATACGCCTTGAATGATGAAAACAGCTGGGAAGTTGTAAAATTGATTCAAAAATACCCAGAAACTGTTTTACAAGCAGGTGAAAAATACGAACCTTCTATTATTGCGAAACATGCAATCAAGTTAGCTCAAGCATTTAATAAATATTATGCACATACTAAAATTTTAGTTGAAGATGACCAAAAAGAAGCGCGTTTAGCATTAGTTTATGCTGTAACAGTCTTGTTAAAAGAAGATTTACGTTTGCTTGGCTTACACGCACCAGATAAAATGTAAGAAAAGTAACGTACACAAATAAACCGTCCCTTACGAAAGGCTTACTTATAATAGTAGCTTTCGTGAGGGGCGGTTTATTTTATATAGAAGTGATTGGGACAGATATCATTCATTCATTGATTCATGCTGCGTTGATCAAATTTAATTGGCTTAAAAAAGTGTTGTTTCTTTGGGAGCATTTAAGAAGGCTTCCACCAATTTTGCTTCTTCTTCATCTTTGGAAATGATAATGGTTGTATCGAATCCGGCAATCGTACTGACGATATGAGGTGGTTTGATATCGTCTAAAACGGCAGCGAAAAGATGTGCGTTGTCTGGTAAGGTATGGACAACCGTCAGAAAATGGACCCGTTCCACTTTTAACACGATGTCTTCGATCATTTGGACTAACCGTTTTTCATCATCTGTTTTTGCTTCGAGTCCTTTTTTTCCTTGAAAAAGAACAAAATGGGAAACGCCATTTTCATCTGGTACTTTTACGATTTTTAAGTCACGAATATCTCTGGAAATCGTAGCTTGTGTCGCTGTCACACCATAATTCTCCAGTTTGGCCAAGAGTTCTTCTTGTGTACGGATCGTAAATTCCCCGATCACTTGTTTAATAAGTAAATGTCGCTCAGATTTACGCATATTCTTTCTCCTTTACGAAAGATTTCACATGTATCATATCAAAAAAAAATCGAGTTGCCCAATATTATTCTGATTTATGAGATAACTCTAGGAATTATGATCATTTGTTAATGAGAGAGTAAAGCATAAAAGATGAGAATAAATGCAGAGGCAACTAGAGATTTCTCTTGATATTTACTAGCAAGTCAGGTAAAATATTGAATGTTGAGCAAGAATGTCTCTTTAGCTATTGCTATACAGGTAGGTTACTTGTATAATGTTTGAAGATGCTTTTTGTATCAATAAATCCACATTCCTGTTGGATCGTTGATAGGTGCTTGAAAAAGTTTGTCAGCGAGGTAAAAGACAGGGAGAGGAAAAATAAAAACCAAATCGGAGGAAACAAAAATGGCAGTAATTTCAATGAAACAATTACTAGAAGCCGGCGTACATTTTGGTCACCAAACTCGTCGCTGGAACCCAAAAATGAAGAAATATATCTTCACAGAAAGAAACGGAATCTACATCATCGACTTACAAAAAACTGTTAAGTTAGTAGATGCAGCTTATGACTACATGAAGAGCGTTGCAGAAGAAGGCGGCGTGGCTTTATTCGTAGGTACGAAAAAACAAGCACAAGAAGCAATCAAAGATGAAGCAACACGTGCTGGACAATACTTTGTAAACCATCGTTGGTTAGGTGGAACATTGACTAACTGGGATACAATCCAAAAACGTATCAGCCGTTTGAAACAAATCAATGCAATGGAAGAAGATGGAACTTTTGAAGTTCTACCTAAAAAAGAAGTTGCTGGTTTGAACAAACAACGTGAACGTCTTGAAAAATTCTTGGGTGGTATCGCTGATATGCCAAGAATTCCAGATGTAATGTACATCGTTGACCCACGTAAAGAGCGCATTGCTGTTCAAGAAGCGCATAAATTAAATATCCCAATCGTAGCTATGGTTGATACAAACTGCGACCCAGACGAAATCGACGTAGTTATCCCTTCAAATGACGATGCAATTCGTGCCGTTAAATTGATTACTTCAAAAATGGCTGATGCATTTATCGAAGGTAACCAAGGGGAAGACCAAGTAGTTGAAGAAGACTTTGTAGTAGAAAACAATGCTACTTCAATCGAAGAAATCGTTGACGTTGTAGAAGGCGACAACACTTCAGCAGAATAATTTTTAAATGATGGAGCTGTTTCAAAGGCTAGGCGACAAGCCTCACTCTCCTTTGAAACAGCTTTTTTTAAAAAGAAACTATAGGAGGATACAATAATGGCAGATGTAACAGCTAAAATGGTAAAAGAACTACGTGAAATGACAGGCGTAGGTATGATGGATGCGAAAAAAGCATTAGTTGAAGTAGAAGGCGATATGGAAAAAGCAGTAGATCTTTTACGTGAAAAAGGAATGGCTAAAGCAGCTAAGAAAAATGATCGTATTGCAGCTGAAGGATTAGCTTCAGTAGCAATCAAAGGAAATACTGCAGCAATCGTTGAAGTTAACTCAGAAACAGACTTTGTTTCTAAAAACGAAATGTTCCAAGATCTAGTGAAAGAAATCGCTGAACTTGTTGCAGAAAACAAACCTGCAGACATGGAAGCTGCAATGAAGATCAAAACAGAAAAAGGTACGATCGAATCTGACTTGATCGAAGCAACACAAGTAATCGGAGAAAAAATCAGCTTCCGTCGTTTTGAAGTAGTTGAAAAAGAAGATAACGCTGCTTTCGGTGGTTACTTACACATGGGCGGACGTATCGCTGTATTGACTGTTTTAGATGGAACAACTGATGAATCTGTAGCAAGAGACGTTGCTATGCACGTAGCTGCAATCAATCCTCGCTATGTAAACGAAACTCAAATTCCTGAAGCTGAATTAGAACATGAAAAAACTGTTCTTACAGAACAAGCTTTAAACGAAGGTAAGCCTGCTAATATCGTTGAAAAAATGGTAGAAGGACGCTTGAAGAAATTTAAAGCAGAAATCGCTTTGGTTGACCAACCATTCGTTAAAGATCCTGATATGACTGTTGAAAAATATGTTGCTTCTAAAGGCGCTACAGTGAAAACTTTTGTACGCTTTGAAGTTGGCGAAGGAATCGAAAAACGCGAAGACAACTTTGTTGAAGAAGTTATGAACCAAGTGAAAAAATAATTCTTAAAATCGAGTATATGTTATCTAATGTTGATTCATTTTGCGAGTCACTTTTTAAATGTTGGATCAACATTAGATAGTATGCTTATTTGGAATTAAAAAGGAGCAGCGACGTATGTCACAGCTCTTTTTTTTAGGCATAGGTACAAATAGTTAGACTTTTAGTGGCTAAATTACCTGAATATGGTAAAATAGCAATAGAAAATATTGGAGGAATGAACATGGTCACACCGAAATATCAGCGTGTTGTCTTAAAATTAAGTGGAGAAGCTTTAGCTGGGAATGAAGGCTTTGGAATTAAACCGCCTGTTATTAAAGAAATCATCCAAGAAATCAAAGAAGTACACGAATTAGGCGTTGAAATGGCAATCGTGGTAGGCGGCGGCAATATTTGGCGCGGACAAATCGGTGCTCAGATGGGAATGGAACGTGCTCAAGCTGATTACATGGGGATGCTGGCAACTGTAATGAATGCTTTAGCGTTGCAAGATACTTTGGAAAATGTTGGTGTGCCAACACGTGTCCAAACATCAATCGAAATGCGACAAATTGCTGAACCATATATTCGCAGAAAAGCAGAACGTCATTTAGAAAAAGGCCGAATCGTGATTTTTGCAGGTGGAACTGGGAATCCATACTTTTCAACAGACACCACTGCAGCATTACGCGCAGCTGAGATTGGCGCTGATGTTATTTTAATGGCTAAAAACAATGTTGATGGTGTTTATTCAGCTGATCCAAAATTAGATTCAAATGCTGTGAAATTTGAAGAATTGACTCATTTAGAAGTGATTGCAAAAGGGTTGCAAGTAATGGACTCTACCGCTAGCTCACTAAGCATGGACAATGACATCCCATTGCTTGTCTTTAATTTAAATGAACATGGAAATATCCGTCGTGCAATCTTAGGCGAAAATATCGGAACAACTGTAAGGGGGAAATAAAAAATGGCAGATGCAATTATGACAGAAGCAAAAGAAAAGATGCAAAAAGCAGCACAAAATTTACAACGTGAGCTTGGACAAATTCGTGCAGGACGTGCCAATGCAAGTTTACTTGATCGAATCACAGTTAATTATTATGGTGCACCAACACCTTTGAACCAAATGGCTTCAATCCAAATCCCGGAAGCACGTGTTTTAATGATCACTCCATTTGATAAGAGCATTTTACAAGATGTTGAAAAAGCAATTATGGCAAGTGATATTGGAATCAGTCCAACCAATGATGGGAATGTCATTCGTTTAATTATTCCTCAATTAACTGAAGAACGTCGTAAAGAATTAGCAAAAGATGTAAAAAAAGAAGCAGAAAATGCAAAAATCGCTGTTCGTAACATTCGTCGTGATGCAATTGATGAATACAAAAAACAACAAAAAAATGGCGATATCACAGAAGATGATCTACGTGGATTAGAAAAAGAAGTACAAAAACTAACCGATGAAAGCATCAAAGAAGTAGATAAAATCGCTAGTGACAAAGAACAAGAATTACTGGAAGTTTAATCATAAAGCTTGGTAGAATCAGTCTTTTATCAATGCCGTTTATGTATTTTCACACCTACTAAAAAGCCTTGGACGATTTCTTGTCCAAGGCTTTTTTTATAGCAAAAGTTAAAAAATAAGAAAAAAGTCGTAGAAATAACTAAAAAAAGTAATCCAGCATAGGAAATCACGTGATAAATTGATATAATACTAAAGATAGTGGTAACTTTTAAGTATAGGAGGAAAAAGAATGTTACGTTTTTTTCCGCAAAAAAACAAGTATATTCAAGAAAAAAGTGATTTTCATTTTGCGGCTGAAGGTCCCATTCCTCAGCATATCGCAATCATTATGGACGGAAATGGTCGTTGGGCCCAAAATCGACGTTTACCTCGAGTTGCTGGACATAAAGAAGGGATGGAGACAGTTAAAAAAGTAACCAAACAAGCTTCTCGTTTAGGTGTGAAAGTTTTAACCCTCTATGCTTTTTCAACAGAAAATTGGAAACGACCAAAAGATGAAGTCCGTTTTTTGATGCAACTTCCAGTGGATTTTTTTGATACATTTGTTCCAGAATTGATCAAAGAAAACGTTCAGGTTCGTGTCATGGGCTATGAAGAAGTATTACCTGAACATACACAAGATGCTGTTCGTCGAGCAATTGAGCAAACAAAAGATAATACTGGAATGATCCTTAACTTTGCTTTGAATTATGGAAGCAGAGCAGAGATTGTGACAGCAGTCAAAAAAATTGCTGAAGAAGTCAAAAATGAAGAAACTGCGATTGAAGCTATTGACGAAGAACTGATTGCAGATCATCTCATGACTGGTTTTTTGCCAACCGAATGGCGGGATCCTGAATTGGTTATTCGAACAAGTGGGGAAGAAAGAATTAGTAACTTCTTGCTTTGGCAACTTGCATACAGCGAATTGTATTTCACAAAAGCTTTGTGGCCTGATTTTGATGGGGCGCATCTAGAAGAAGCAATCGCAGCATTTCAAAACAGAGACCGTCGTTTCGGTGGCGTGAAGAAAACAGAGAAAGAAGGAGATCAGTCATGAAGCAACGAGTGATCACAGCTGCTATTGCCCTGGTCCTATTTATACCAATTATATGGATCGGTGGAATCACAATCGAATTTGTAGCAGCTTTGTTAGCAGTCGTCGGTGTCTATGAGTTATTCCGTATGAAGGGCTTGACGTTGTTAAGTTTTGAAGGAATATTATCAGCGATTGGAGCAGTTATTTTAGTTCTACCAAAAGAACGTTGGTTTTTCTTTTTACCGGAGAAGACAAGCACGTTTATGCTCTTTTACTTGATCGTCATGATCTTGTTAGGGACATCAGTTATTTCAAAGAATACCTATACGATTGATGAAGCGGGGTTCCCGGTAATTACTAGTTTATATGTAGGTATTGGATTTCAAAATTTCGTCAATGCAAGAACAGAAGGTTTGGCAGTCTTGCTCTTTGGATTATTTGTCGTTTGGGCAACTGATATCGGTGCTTATATGGTTGGAAGACAATACGGAAAACATAAGTTAAGTCCAGATGTTTCACCAAATAAAACAATCGAAGGAGCATTAGGTGGTATTGCTAGTGCATTAGTCGTTGCTTTGTTGTACCTCTTGTTCTATCCAGCCAAAGAATTATTTGGACATGGGCTGTTCTTCATGCTCCTTGTAACGATGCTCTTATCGATCGTGGGACAATTTGGTGATCTCGTTGAATCTTCGATCAAACGTCATTACGATGTCAAAGATTCTGGGAATATCTTACCAGGGCATGGCGGGATACTAGATCGTTTTGATAGTTTGCTTTTTGTCTTTCCAATCATGCATTTATTTGGATTGATTTAGTGATCATCAAAGACTTGAATGAGCACTTGCCTAATCGTCTACTCATTTATAAATAACAATAGTTTAATAGGATGCCAATGAGTTGTTAACTAAATATGGGCATGGGAATGAAGCATTATCTTTTTTCAAATCAATATGCGAGCTTTATGTTCACATCTTACTCAAAAAAGAATACGTGGTGTCTTAGAAGTTGTTCGTTCAGAAAATAAGCCGAATAATCCAGAAGAAAAATAGTTTTGGATTATTCGGCTTATTTCTAAAAATTGATTATTTCCAGCGCCACCTCTTTTCTTTAAAAAAACTAGGGCTATTGGTGAATAGCTATTAATATGGTAAAATTAAGATGTTTTATTTAACCTAAAAAAAAGTAAAGGAGAATGTAAAATGAAAACAATTATTACATTTATTATTGTTTTTGGCATTTTGGTCATTGTTCATGAATTTGGACACTTCTTCTTTGCGAAACGATCAGGAATTCTCGTTCGAGAGTTTGCAATTGGTATGGGACCCAAAATTTATGGGCATCAAGCTAAGGACGGAACTACCTATACACTACGTTTATTGCCAATCGGAGGTTATGTGAGGATGGCAGGAAACGGGGACGATGAAACAGAGATGGCTCCGGGAATGCCGTTATCTCTTTTATTAAATTCTGATGGTATCGTAGAGAAAATCAATTTAAGTAAAAAAGTACAGCTTACAAATAGTATCCCGATGGAATTGATTCGTTATGATCTTGAAGAAGAATTAACGATTACTGGCTATGTCAATGGCGAGGAAGAACAAGAAGTGACTTATTCTGTCGCGCATGATGCTTCGATCATTGAAGCCGATGGCACAGAACTTCGAATCGCTCCAAAAGACGTGCAGTTCCAATCAGCCAAATTATGGCAACGGATGTTGACGAATTTCGCAGGACCAATGAATAATTTCTTGTTAGCTATTTTGTTATTTATTCTGCTTGCTTTTATGCATGGCGGAGTTCAAGTCACTAACACGAATCAAATTGGCGAAGTCTTACCTAATGGTGCAGCACAAACTGCTGGTTTAAAAGAAAATGATAAAATCTTGGAGATCAATGGTAATGCCATTCATTCTTGGGGAGATCTAACGGCTACGATCACCGAGAATCCTGGGAAAAAACTCAATGTTGAAGTCGAACGCAATGGTCAGAAACAAACCCTTTCAGTAACACCAGGCGTGGTAGAATCGAATGGGAAAAAATATGGGCAATTAGGAATCAAAGCACCAATGAAAACGGGATTTTTTGACAAAATCATTGGAGGAACACAACAAGCTTTCAGTAGTTCATTAGAAATTTTTAAAGCACTAGGCTCATTATTTACAAACTTTAGTTTAAATAAATTGGGCGGTCCTGTAATGATGTTCCAATTATCTTCAGAAGCTGCAGATCAAGGAATATTAACGGTCATTAGCTTGATGGCCATTCTTTCGATGAATTTGGGAATCGTTAACTTATTACCAATTCCAGCGCTTGACGGAGGAAAGCTTGTCTTGAACGTCGTGGAAGGGATTCGTGGAAAACCAATCAGCCAAGAAAAAGAAGGCTTTATCACATTAGCAGGCTTCGGTTTATTGATGCTTTTAATGGTATTAGTCACATGGAATGATATCCAACGATTCTTTTTCTAGAAAAAGTTTATAAATAGGGTATAATTACAAACGATAAATGATTATATGAGAAATGAAGGAGTATATAGAATGAGACAATCAAAAATGTTGATTCCAACATTACGAGAAGTTCCAAATGATGCAGAAGTACTAAGTCATCAAATTTTATTAAGAGCAGGGTATATTCGCCAAGTTTCAGCTGGTATTTATTCTTATTTGCCTCTTGCTAATCGTGTATTGGAAAAATTAAAAACGATCATGCGTGAAGAATTTGAAAAGATTGGCGCTGTCGAAATGTTGATGCCAGCTCTCTTACCTGCGGAATTGTGGGAAGAATCTGGTCGTTATGAAACTTACGGCCCAAATTTATATCGTCTCAATGATCGTAATGATCGCAAAATGATCTTAGGTCCAACTCATGAAGAAACATTTACTGAATTGATTCGCAATGAAGTCAATTCCTATAAAAAATTGCCGTTGAACCTTTACCAAATCCAGACAAAATATCGTGATGAAAAACGTCCACGGTTTGGGTTATTACGTGGCAGAGAATTTATTATGAAAGATGCTTACTCTTTCCATTCATCAGAAGAAAGTTTAGATGAAGTGTATAAAGATTATGAAAAAGCATATACTGAGATTTTCAAACGTTGTGGGTTAGATTTCCGAGCAATCATTGGTGACGGTGGCGCAATGGGTGGTAAAGATTCAAAAGAATTCATGGCGATCTCAGAAATCGGTGAAGATACGATCTGTTACTCAACAGAAAGCGATTATGCCGCTAACTTAGAAATGGCGACAAGTTATTATGTCCCTAAAAAATCACATGAAACACAACTTGAATTAGAAAAAATTGCGACACCAGATGTAAAAACGATTGAAGAAGTAGCGAACTTCTTTGAAACTGAGCCACAAAAAATCATCAAATCTGTTTTATTTATGGCTGACGAAAACCCAGTATTGGTATTAGTACGTGGGGACCACGATGTCAATGATGTGAAACTGAAAAACTTTTTAGCGGTTGATTTCTTAGAAGAAGCAACAGAAGAAGATGCTCAAAAATACCTAGGAGCAGATTTCGGCTCTGTTGGTCCAATTGGTGTAGCAGAAGAAGTAAAAGTCTACGCTGATCGTCATGTCCAAGACTTAGCGAACGCTATTACTGGAGCGAATGAAACTGGGTTCCATTATGTGAATGTCAACCCAGAACGAGATTTTGAAGTGATCTCATATGAAGACCTTCGCTTTGTTCAAGAAGGAGATCCATCACCTGATAATAATGGTGTATTGGCATTTACACGTGGAATCGAAATCGGACATATCTTTAAATTAGGCACACGCTATAGTGAATCAATGGGCGCAACCGTATTAGATGAAAATGGACGTGAAAAATTTGTCATTATGGGTTGTTACGGAATTGGCGTAAGTCGTCTGCTTTCAGCAATCGTTGAACAAAATTCAGATGAAAATGGCATTAACTGGCCTAAAGGAATCGCGCCTTTTGATTTACATGTTGTTCAAATGAATCTAAAAGACGAAAACCAAACGAAATTAACCGAAGAAGTCGAACAAACGATGTTGGCTGCTGGTTATCAAGTACTCGTTGACGATCGTAATGAGCGTGCAGGTGTGAAATTTGCAGATTCCGATTTAATTGGCTGTCCAATTAGAATTACAGTAGGTAAAAAAGCGGTGGATGGTATCGTTGAAGTCAAAATTAAGAAAACTGGGGAAATGGTTGAAGTTCGCAAAGAAGAGCTAGCAAATACGTTACCCATTCTTTTAAATCAATAAAATACAGTTAAGAAAGAAAATTCTTGCTTGAAATGAAAGACAAGCCTAACAAATAGTTGGGCTTGTCTTTTTTCTAATGAGACTGAGGCAAGTTTTGGCTCGGTATCCTTCGTTTTTTGTTTCTCACATTTGTTCGAATGAAAAATCATACTGGCTCTTTAATAAGAAGAAATTGATTTGTGTTACAAAATCGTTCTTAATAAATTGTTGGCACCAATCCTCCATCAAGTCGCAAGGCAGCGCCAGAAAAAGAAGTTGCATAGGGGCTAGAAACAAATGCAACAAAACGCCCGATTTCTTCTGGTCGAATCAAGCGTTGGATCTGTGAGAGTGGACGATGATTTTTCATAAAATCTTGTTCCCATTCAGATTCAGGCAATTGGCTGTCTGCGTACATTGTTGTTAACATTTCTTGAACGCCCTCTGTCAAGGTGGAGCCAGGCATGATCGTGTTGACGGTCACTTGAGAGCCAACAGTCAATTTGGATAAACTTTTTGCTAAAGAAAGATTCATCGTTTTGGTCATACTGTATTGAGCCATTTCACCTGAAGGCATCACTGCTTCTTCACTCGCAATAAAAAGGATACGACCAAAATCTTGCTTCAACATTTTAGGTAAATAATTTTTGGCTAATGCATTTCCAGCAAGTACATTGACTTGGAAAAAATGTTCCCAAATATCATCTGTGATAGCTAAATAATCCATCGGTTCAAAAATCCCCATATTATTGATCAAAATATCTACTGTAGGAAATTGCGTAAACAGTTCTTGCCGTGCTTCTGGATCTGCTAAATCAAATGGCGCACGCTGAGGGTTAGTTTGGGGGAATTTTTCTTTTAATTCAGTGACCACTTGATCAACAAGTGGTGCGTGACGACCATTGATGATGACATCTGCACCTTCTTTTGCCAATTCAATCGCAATGGCCTTTCCGATGCCTTTTGTTGAGCCAGTGACTAACGCAACCTTATGAGATAAACCTAGTTCCATCTTACATCTTCCTCCTTTATTTAAAATCGAATGTATCAGGATTTGGTCCTACCCGAAAATGCTCGTTCAGTGCATTCAAAACCGTCATTTCATCTTCAGAAAGAACGAAATCAAAAATGTCAGCATTACTTTTCATTCGTTCGGGCTTAACTGACTTGACCACTAATAAGATGTCTTGCTGGACATCCCAACGTAAGATTACTTGGGCTGGAGTAATATGATGCGCTTCAGCAATCTCTACTATAGTTGGGTGATTCAATAGTTTCCCTTGCATCAAAGGGGACCACGCTTGGATCTTTATTGCATGTTTTGCGCAGAAATTGCGTAGTTCAATTTGAGATAACTTTGGATGTAGTTCCACTTGGTTGAGAACGGGAATGACATTCGCATGTGTCAATAATTTTTCTAAATGAGTGATTTGAAAATTGCTAACACCAATCGCTTTGATTTTCCCCGCTTGATATAATTGTTCCAAAGCACGCCAAGACTCTAAGAAAGCATCTTCGCCAGGCCAATGGATTAAATAAAGATCTAGATAGTCTAGTCCTAGACGTGCTAAACTGTTTTCAAAAGCTTGGATCGTTTCGTCATAGGTTAAATGATCGTTCCAGATTTTGGAGGTTACAAATAGTTCTTCTCGAGAAATTCCAGCAGCTTTCAGCCCTTCTTTGATTCCGATTCCTGTACCAATTTCATTATCATATATTTGAGCAGTATCAATCAATCGATAGCCCTTTACAATGCCTTCTTTGACTACTTCAGCAGTTTGGGTATCAGGGATTTGAAAGACACCAAGTCCTATCCCTGGAATTTCTATTTGGTTATTTAACATGATTCGATCATTCAATGAATGGATCATCTATACTCCTCCTTTAATTTTCAATAGATATAATGTATACTAGATAGGCTCTAATAGATAGTACCTACTTTATTGTGCTATAGTGTCTAAAAAGTAACTATTGGATAGTAAAAGGATTTTAGGAGGGAAATATGATTGAAAAAACGTATAATATTGGTGTAGAAGCCACGATGGATGTTATCGGTGGGAAATGGAAACCGATTATTTTATGCAACCTGCGTCACAGTCCGCTTCGTCCCAGCGACTTAAAACGAAAAATTCCTAATCTTAGCCAAAAGATGTTGACTCAACAATTGCGTGAATTAGAAGCAGACGGTATTGTTGTACGAACCTCATATCATCAGGTTCCACCAAAAGTTGTTTATTCCTTAAGTGAATATGGTCAAACATTAAGTAGTGTGTTAGATGCGTTATGTGATTGGGGCGAACTGCATGTAACTACGTTGCAAGAGCAAGGAGTACCAATCAGCTTACGTTGTGAGGATTCATTTAGCTAAGTAATCAACGGTTTAGAACGAGAAAGAAAATTCTTTGTCGTTTTTTTAATGTAAATCCATGTAAAAACGGGTATACTAAATAGTACTGAAAGAAGAAGAGGTTCAAATGAAATAGCATTGATTTGTCCTCGTCAGAAAGGGCGTATGGTTTTGTCAGAAAAACGAGAGTTATTTGAAAAATTGTTGGAACAAATCCAACTAGAAGAAGTGGAAAAAAATCATCCACTAATCTCTGCTGGCGAAATGGAGCGTGTAGTGGTTCACCGCAAATCAAGATTGTGGGAGTTTACCCTACACTTTACTCAAATTTTACCGATCATGCTTTATCGATCATTGCTCCAAAATTTGACACTGGCATTTAAAGATATTGCACAGATCAGATTAACTATCAAAGCTGATGATCAGCAGTTTGATGAAAAATTATTACAAGATTATTGGGCACAAGCTTTAGAAAGCCAACAATGCGATACGCCGTTGGCTCAACAAGTTTTAAAAACACAAGTCCCTATATTGAAGGAAAAGAAAATTGTCTTGCCAGTCGATAGCAATGGCGCTATTAATTATTTAAAGCAACAATATCTACCTTTAGTTGAAACGCTGTTTGTCAGCTACGGGTTCCCTAAATTTCGTATCGAACCTGAAATTGATGAAGAACAAGCAGAACGTGTGCTAAAACTGTTTGAAGAGCGGAAGCAAGAACAAGCAGAAGCGTTCATGAAGCAAGCTGCGGAAAGTTTGATTGTCCATGTACAAAAGAAAAAAGAAAGAAAAGAGCAACTTCCTGTACTAGATGGACCGATCCAGTTAGGTCGTAATATTCCAGCAGATGAACCGACAATACCAATGATCAATATCGTTGAAGAAGAACGTCGTGTGACCTTGGAAGGCTATGTATTTGATAAAGAAGTGCGTGAGCTACGTTCAAAACGTAAGATCCTAACGTTAAAAATTACCGATTATACTTCTTCTTTTATTGTTAAGAAATTTTCAAATAATGAAAAAGATGAACAAATCTTTGATGCAATCAGCGTAGGAAGCTGGTTAAAAGTTAGAGGAAGTATCCAAGAAGATACATTTGTGCGAGACCTGGTGATGAATGCACAAGATATCATTGAGGTGAAGCATGCACCTCGTAAAGACTATGCTCCTGACGATGAGAAACGAGTGGAATTACATGTTCATAGTAATATGAGTACGATGGATGCAACCAATAGTATCTCTGACCTTGTGGCTCAAGCTGGAAAATGGGGACACAAAGCGATTGCGATCACGGATCATGGAGGGGCACAAGCATTTCCTGAAGCGCATAGTGCCGGTAAAAAAGCAGGCGTAAAAATTCTTTATGGGGTTGAAGCCAATGTTGTAGATGATGGTGTGCCGATTGCTTACAATGATGAACATGTTTCTTTGAATGAAGGAACATATGTCGTATTTGACGTGGAAACCACTGGACTATCTGCTGTTTATGATACGATCATCGAATTAGCTGCGGTCAAGATGTATAAAGGGAATGTCATTGAAAGCTTTGATGAATTTATTGATCCCGGACACCCACTTTCCCGCACAACAATTGATCTAACTGGAATCACGGATGAAATGGTACGAGGATCTAAATCAGAAGAAGAAGTCCTACGTCTGTTTCTCGAGTTTTCAAAAGATTCGATTCTGGTCGCCCATAATGCCGCGTTTGATATGGGATTCTTGAATACAAGTTATGCAAAATATGGAATCCCAGAGGCGACGAATCCAGTCATCGATACGCTGGAATTAGCCAGATATCTGTATCCTCAATTTAAACGATTTGGTCTAGGTGTGTTATCTAAAAAATTTGGTGTCAGTCTTGAACAGCATCACCGAGCGATTTACGATGCTGAAGCGACAGGTCATTTAGCATGGATTTTCGTTAAAGAAGCAATGGAAAACCATGAGATGCTCTACCATGATCAACTCAATGCTCATGTGGGAGAAGGCGATTCGTATAAACGAGCAAGGCCATTTCATGTGACGATCTTAGCGAAAAATCAAGCTGGATTAAAAGATTTATTCAAATTAATCTCGATGTCGAATGTGGAATATTTTGAACGTGTCCCACGTATTCCTCGTTCACAACTGAAGAAATTACGTGAGAATCTTTTCATTGGCTCTGCTTGTGATAAAGGTGAGATTTTCGAAGCAATGATGCAAAAGGGAATTGAAGAAGCTAGAAATCGAGCAAAATTTTATGATTATATTGAAGTGATGCCAAAAGCGGTCTATGCACCATTGCTTGAGCAAGAACTAGTCAAAAATGAACATGATTTAGAAGAAATCATCAAAAATCTAGTGGAAATCGGAAAATCATTGGACAAAATCGTCGTTGCTACTGGGAATGTTCATTACCTTAATGAAGAAGATGCAATCTATCGGAAGATTTTGATTAATTCAATGGGTGGGGCTAATCCGTTGAACCGACATAGTTTGCCTGATGTGCATTTTAGAACAACAGATGAGATGTTGACTGCTTTTAACTTTTTAGGAAAAGATCTAGCGAAAGAAATCGTCGTTGACAATACGAATAAGATTGCTGACCTTTGTGAAGAGGTCATTCCGGTGAAAGATGATTTGTATACGCCAAAAATTCCTGGATCTGAAGAAGAGATTTCTGATTTGAGTTATACCAGAGCTAAACAGTTGTACGGTGATCCATTACCAGAAATCATTGAAAAACGATTAGAAAAAGAATTGAATTCGATCAACGGGAATGGGTTTTCTGTGATCTATTTGATTGCGCAAAAACTGGTGCATAAAAGTAACGAAGATGGTTATTTAGTTGGTTCACGTGGATCAGTTGGTTCTAGTTTTGTTGCGACAATGACTGGGATCACTGAAGTAAATCCATTGGCCCCTCACTATTATTGTCCTGATTGCCAGTATTCAGAATTCTTTGAAGATGGTACTTACGGTTCGGGGTTTGATATGCCTGAAAAAAAATGTCCGAAATGTGGCGCACGATTAAATAAAGATGGCCATGATATTCCTTTTGAAACGTTCTTAGGGTTCCATGGAGACAAAGTACCAGATATCGATTTGAACTTTTCAGGTGATTACCAAGCAGAAGCGCACAACTATACGAAAGTTTTGTTTGGGGAAGAATATGTTTATCGAGCAGGAACAATCGGTACAGTTGCCGATAAAACAGCTTATGGCTTTGTTAAAGGTTATGAGCGAGATCATAATTTACAATTTCGCAGTGCTGAAGTTGATCGATTAGCCAAAGGTGCGACTGGCGTGAAGCGAACGACTGGACAACATCCAGGGGGGATCATCGTTATTCCCGATTACATGGACGTATATGATTTTACACCGATCCAATATCCAGCAGATGATCAAAATTCAGAATGGAAAACAACGCATTTTGATTTCCATTCTATCCATGATAATGTACTGAAGCTTGATATTCTGGGACATGATGATCCGACAGTAATCCGTATGTTGCAGGATTTATCGGGAATCGATCCACAAACGATCCCAACTGACGATCCAGAAGTAATGAGAATTTTTGCCGGTCCAGATGTCTTGAACGTTACCAGTGAACAGATTTATTCTAAAACAGGGACACTAGGTATCCCAGAGTTTGGGACACGCTTTGTTCGGGGAATGTTGGAAGAAACACATCCAACGACTTTTGCTGAACTCTTACAGATTTCTGGATTATCACATGGGACCGATGTGTGGTTAGGAAATGCAGAAGAATTGATCAAACGTGGGGATGCAACTTTGGCTGAAGTAATTGGTTGTCGGGATGATATCATGGTTTACTTGATCCATGCTGGATTAGATAGTGGGATGGCTTTTAAGATTATGGAAACCGTTCGTAAAGGGCTATGGAACAAGATCCCTGATGAATTACGAGAAACCTATCTATCCGCCATGAAAGAAAACAATGTTCCAGATTGGTACATTGATTCTTGTTCTAAAATCAAATATATGTTCCCAAAAGCCCATGCAGCGGCTTATGTTTTGATGGCCTTACGTGTAGCTTATTTTAAAGTCTATTTCCCTATTTTATACTATTGTGCCTATTTCTCAGTTCGAGCGGATGATTTTAATCTTGTGGCTATGTGTAAAGGGAAAGATGCGGTAAAACAAGCGATGAAAGAAATCACAGATAAAGGTTTGGATGCCTCAGTCAAAGAGAAAAATCAGTTGACCGTCCTTGAATTAGCGAATGAAATGTTGGAAAGAGGCTTCCATTTTGGCATGATCGATCTATATAAATCAGATGCCGTGAACTTCGTGATCGAAGGAGACACATTGATCGCACCATTTAGAGCTGTCCCAAGTTTAGGAACAAACGTTGCAAAACAAATCGTTGAAGCACGAAAAGATGGACCATTCTTATCAAAAGAAGATCTTGCTACACGAGGAAAAGTTTCTAAAACGTTGATTGAGTATATGAACGACAACGGGGTATTGAAAGACCTTCCAGATGAAAACCAACTTTCCTTGTTTGATATGTTCTAATCAAGGGTTAGCGTGGAAGCTTGTCATTTTAAATGAAATATGGTATAGTTATTTATAGGTAATGATACTAACTGTGAGTGAGCGGAATTTTCGCTCACTCTTTTTAATGGAATTACGGAAGCAATTTTAAGGAGGCGAACTTTTTGAGTAGCGTCGTTGAAACAGTCACAGCAATGGTGACTCCGATTTTAGAGGAACAAAATTTTGAACTTGTCGAAGTAGAATTTGTGAAGGAAGGCAAAAGTTGGTTCTTACGAGTATTCATTGACAAAGATGGCGGAATCGATATCGAAGAATGTGCATGGGTTAGCGAAAAACTTAGCGAAAAACTTGATGCAGCAGATCCAGATCCTATCCCACAAGCTTATTTTCTAGAGGTATCATCTCCAGGGGCAGAACGCCCATTAAAAAAAGAGAAAGATTACGAAAAAGCGCTTGGAGAATATATCCATGTTTCTCTTTATCAACCAGTTGATGGAGAAAAACAATATGAAGGATTTCTTCAATCAGTTGATGCTGAACAGCTGATATTGAAAATACGCATAAAAACACGGGAAAAAGAATTAATTCTTGACCGAAAAAATATTGCCAAAGCTCGCTTAGCGATCCAATTTTAATCACGGAGAGGAAACAGAAAAATGAGTAAAGAAATGCTAAACGCATTAGATGCATTAGAAGCTGAAAAAGGGATTTCAAAAGAAATCGTGATCGACGCTTTAGAAGCTGCTTTAGTTTCTGCATACAAACGCCATTATGGTCAAGCTCAAAATGTTGAAGTTGAATTTGATCAAAAGAAAGGGAAAATTCACGTCTATGCTGTGAAAGAAGTTACTGAAGAAGTAATGGATTCACAATTAGAAGTATCATTAAAAGATGCACTTTTGATTAATCCGGCATATGAGATTGGTGATACCATCCGTTTTGAAGTGACACCAAAAGACTTTGGACGAATTGCTGCACAAACAGCAAAACAAGTTATTTTACAACGTGTCAGAGAAGCAGAAAGAACCATCATTTACAATGAGTTCAGCGCTTATGAAAAAGACATTATGCAAGGTATCGTTGAACGTCAAGATAAACGATATATCTATGTAAATCTTGGAAAGATCGAAGCTGTTTTATCGAAACAAGATCAAATGCCTAATGAATTTTATCAACCGCATGATCGTATCAAAGTGTACGTTTCTCGTGTAGAAAATACGTCAAAAGGTCCACAAGTCTTCGTTAGCCGTAGCCATCCAGATCTATTACGCCGTTTATTCGAACAAGAAGTGCCAGAAGTTTACGATGGGATCGTTGAGATCGTAAGCATTGCTAGAGAAGCAGGCGATCGCTCAAAAGTAGCCGTTCGTTCAAATGATGAAAATATTGATGCAGTTGGAACTTGTGTTGGACCAAAAGGCCAGCGTGTGCAAGCGATCGTGAATGAATTAAAGGGTGAAAACATGGATATCGTTGAGTGGAACGAAGATCCAGCGGTATTTATCACGAATGCTCTGAATCCAGCGCAAGTGATCGATGTGATTTTTGATGAAGAAAATCCTAAAGCTTGTACCGTTGTCGTTCCAGATTACCAATTATCCTTAGCGATTGGTAAACGTGGACAAAATGCACGTTTGGCTGCCAAACTAACAAATCACAAAATCGATATCAAGTCAGAATCAGATATGGCTGAATATTATGAAAAACAAGCGCAAGATCAAGAAGTAGCTTCTGAAGAAGTCGCTCATGATGAAGCGATCGTTCAATCTGATTATACAGATGATGAATATGAAACGATTGCTTTCAACGATGAAACAGTTGAAAATACGGATCAAGATGCTTAACAATTAGCTTAGGAGGCGAAGAGATGAAACAAAGGAAGATTCCTTTACGCAAATCTGTGGTTTCAGGTGAAATGAAACCCAAAAAAGAGATGATTCGAATTACCCGTTCCAAAGAAGGGGAAGTATCGATTGATCCCACTGGGAAAATGCCAGGCCGTGGTGCGTATGTCTCACTTGAGCCAGCTGAAGTACAACAAGCTTGGGATAAGAAGATTCTTGATCGGGCGTTAGAAACGACTTTGACAGATGAATTCTACCAAGAGTTACTCGATTATGTAACCCATCAAAAAGCACGAAAAGAGCTATTCGGTAAATGAATGAAGGAAATCGGCAAAAAGCCATGAATCTCATTGGGTTAGCGATGCGCGCTGGTAAGTTGATTACCGGCGAGGAGTTGACCATTGCAGACATTCGTAAACAGAAAGCAAAGATCGTGTTTGTAGCAAATGATGCGAGTGAGAATACGAAGAAAAAAGTGAAAGATAAGAGTTCATATTATGAAGTTCCTTGCTTTGAACTATTTTCCGAAGCTGAAATCACGCAGATGATTGGGAAGCCTCGCAAAGTATTTGGAATCGTAGATAACGGTTTTGCGAAGAAAACCAAGGAGCTAATTGAAGGTTAGGAAGGTGATTGCATGAGCAACAAACGAATTTATGAACTAGCAAAAGAATTAAATCAGCCTAGTAAAGACGTTGTGGAAAAGGCGCAGCAACTTGGGATTAATGTGAAGAATCACATGGGAGCAATCACAACTGGTGATGAAAAGAAGTTGCAACAAGCGTTCAAAAAACCACAGACGAATAAAAAACCAGCACAGCAAGCCAGCCAAAAGCCAGCCACAAACCAGCCGAATGAACAAAAGAAACAAGAAACAAAAACGAAACAACAAAAAAATAACCGCAACTATCAAGATCGCGGTCAAGGGAGCGGTCAAGTGAATCAAGGAAAAAACCAATCAACAAACCAAAACCGAAGTAATAATGGAGGCGGAAATAACCAAAACCGTCAAGGAGCAACACAAAGTGGCAATCAAAACCGCCAAGGATCAACACAAGGCGGAAACCAAAATCGCCAAGGATCAAACCAAGGTGGTAACCAAAACCGTAACAACAATAATAATCGTGGTAAATTTAACAATAACAACCGCAATCGTTTTAACAAAAAAGGGAAAAAAGGAAAACAACAAACTTCCAATAAACCTGCTGTACCACCACGTAAATTCCGTGAGTTACCAGAAGTATTAGAGTATACTGAAGGCATGAACGTTGCGGATATTGCGAAGAAAATCCATCGTGAACCAGCAGAGATCATCAAAAAATTATTTATGCTTGGCGTAATGGTCAACCAAAACCAAGCACTAGATAAAGATACGATTGAACTCTTAGCAACAGATTATGGGATGGAACCACAAGAAAAAATTCAAGTAGATATCGCAGATATCGACAAATTCTTTGAACCAGAAGAATTAAATCCTGATACATTGGTTTCTCGTCCACCAGTTGTAACAATCATGGGACATGTCGACCACGGGAAAACAACATTACTTGATACATTACGTCATTCACGAGTAACAAGTGGCGAAGCTGGTGGGATTACACAACATATCGGTGCCTACCAAATCGATATCGATGGCAAACCAATTACATTCTTAGACACACCTGGGCATGCTGCATTTACAAGTATGCGTGCGCGAGGAGCAAGTATCACTGATATCACGATCTTAGTTGTAGCAGCAGATGACGGTGTTATGCCACAAACAGTCGAAGCAATCAACCATGCGAAAGCAGCTGGCGTACCAATTATCGTTGCTGTTAATAAGATTGATAAACCAGGGGCAAATCCTCAACACGTGATGCAAGAATTAAGTGAATATGAATTGATTCCAGAAGCTTGGGGTGGAGAAACGATTTTCGTTGAAATCTCTGCTAAATTTGGTCAAAATATTGACGAATTGCTAGAAATGATCTTGCTGGTTGCGGAAGTAGAGGATCTAAAAGCAGATCCTAAACAACGAGCAATTGGTACAGTAATTGAAGCACGTCTAGACAAAGGAAAAGGACCTGTTACTACATTACTTGTTCAACAAGGGACTTTAAACGTAGGTGACCCAATTGTAGTAGGAAATACCTATGGACGTGTGCGTGTGATGGTCAACGACTTAGGTCGTCGTGAAAAATCTGCTGGACCAGCAACACCAGTTGAGATCACTGGGTTAAACGATGTGCCACAAGCAGGTGACCGCTTTGTTGTCTTTGAAGATGAAAAAACTGCTCGTGCAGCCGGTGAAGAACGTGCCAAACGTGCGTTGTTAGAACATCGTGCGATCACTAGTCGGGTAACATTGGACAACTTGTTTGAAAGCTTAAAAGAAGGCGAATTAAAAGAAGTAAATGTTATCATTAAAGCTGATGTACAAGGTTCTGCAGAAGCATTGGCTGCTTCATTGCAAAAGATCGATGTAGAAGGCGTACGTGTGAAAATCGTCCATTCTGCAGTTGGTGCCATCAATGAAAGTGATGTAACCCTTGCAGCAGCAAGTAATGCGATCATCATTGGGTTCAATGTTCGTCCTACACCACAAGCTAAAATTCAAGCGGATAATGAAGAAGTGGACATTCGTTTACACCGAATCATTTATAAAGCAATCGAAGAAATCGAAACAGCGATGAAAGGGATGCTAGATCCAGAGTTTGAAGAAAAAATCACTGGTCAAATGATCGTTCGAGAAACATTCAAAGTATCAAAAGTTGGAACGATCGCTGGGGCTTATGTCACAGAAGGATACATTCGACGTGATAGTGGCGTTCGCGTGATCCGTGATGGTATCGTCATTTACGAAGGACAACTAGCTAGCTTGAAACGTTTCAAAGACGATGTAAAAGAAGTTAAAATGGGTTATGAATGTGGTGCAATGATCGAAAAATTCAATGACATCAAAGTCGATGACGTCATCGAAGGCTTCATTATGGAAGAAATCAAAACAAATTAATTTTAGGAGGCCGCTCAATATGGCAAACTATCGAGACCGCCGAGTCGGTCAAGAAATTTTAAAAGAAGTAAATGATATTTTACGCAAAAAAGTTCGTGATCCTCGTGTAGAAAACGTGACAATCACTGATGTCCACGTTACGGGAGATCTACAACAAGCAACCATCTATTATAGTATTTTATCTGACTTAGCTTCAGATAAGAAAAAAGCACAGGAAGGCCTAGCAAAAGCAAGTGGACTGATTCGCCGTGAATTAGGACACAACTTAAGCATCTATAAAACGCCTGAATTAACTTTTGAATTAGATGAGTCAGTGGGGTATGGTAACCACATTGATGAGTTGCTTCGTAATTTAAATAAAGATTAAAACAAAAAGAGCTATAAACCTTAAGAAGTGGGGTTATAGCTCTTTTTTAGCAGTTTTTTTAGTTTTAGCTTTTTATAAAGCAGAGATACCGCAGTTACACCATCATCCAATTTTTTAGAAAAAAAGTTCAAACTACACAATGCAAGTAGTTTAAAATGACAAACGCACAGTACCGTAATTTTACTGTACAGAATACATGAGAAAAAAATGAGCAATTTGTACGTGTCTCGAACAGGTTGTGAAAGAAGCGGTCAACTCCGAACGAATAAGAGAGAATCTTTTAAAATAGCTTTTCTTATTTTGAAAAATTCTCTCTTATTTTTAAGAAGTGGCTTCTTGGACACCGTTTATTAAGAGTTAGATTTATACTTCAGACTCTTTTCGAGATTCGTATATGATCCTCAGTTTTTTGTTTTGGGGAAGACTAGGATCATTTATTCCTTAAAAGCTGCGACTCGTTTTAATCAAAGGCTGCAAATGAAGGATTCAAGCTTGCCTTTGTCTAAGAGAATAACATGAATTGTATTTACAGGTTTGTGAAGTTTTATTACAAGTTTGTTGCCAAATAATAAAAACGTAGCGAAAAAAGGTAAAATCGTCACATTATTGTGGGATGTGTTATAATGACAAAGTTGATATTTTATTGGATAGGGAGAAAAAACATGGACGGATTATTACCTTTGTGGAAAGAACGTGGCATGACAAGTCATGATTGTGTATTTAAATTAAGAAAAATCTTACATATGAAAAAAATTGGTCATGGTGGTACGTTAGACCCTGATGTTGATGGTGTGTTACCGATTTGCCTTGGAAAAGCGACTAAAGTTATCGAATATTTAAGCGATGCAGGAAAAGTATACCAAGGAGAGATTACATTAGGATTTAGTACAACGACAGAAGACAAATCTGGTGAGGTCGTCGAAAGTAAAACAGTTGATCGATTAATCAGTGATGAAGAAATTGATGAAACGATGAAAAGTTTTATCGGGGAAATCACTCAGATACCACCGATGTATTCAGCTGTCAAAGTGAACGGCAAACGTCTTTATGAGTATGCCAGAAACAATGAAACAGTTACACGTCCCGTGCGTAAAGCGCAGATTGAACGTTTTGAAAGAACAAGTGACGTGCATTGGGACCAAGAGAAGGGGTTGCTATCTTGGCGTTTTGAGGTAGTATGCGGGAAAGGGACTTATGTACGAACGCTTGCTGTTGATACTGGGAAAAAATTAGGCTATCCTGCTCACATGTCCGATCTAACTCGAACAGCTAGTGGAGGAATGAAGAAGGAGCAGGCAATCACTTTACAGCAAGTAGCAGATTATAGGCTTGCAGGAACCTTTGAAGAACATTTATTGCCACTAGAAGCTGGTGTTGCTCGTTTTAAGAGAGTAGACATTAGTGATCGTGTTTGGGAAAAAGTTAAAAATGGTATGCGCTTAGATTATCAGGTATTTAACTTAGCAGAAATGCCGACAGAAGAGATCGCACTTTTTTACCAAGACAAAGTAGTAAGTATTTACCAGCCAAATCCAAAAGAAAAAAATAAATTAAAACCAAGCAAAGTGTTGAGGAATGAGGTATAAAAATGAAAATTATCAAAATTAGACATCCTTATCAAGCAGATCAGATCCCACCAGAAGACGTTGTACTTGTTTTAGGCTTTTTTGACGGGGTACATCTAGGCCATCAACGTGTTATCAATCGGGGAAAAGAAATTGCTAAAAAAGAAGGATTAAAATTAGCTTTGATGACTTTCAACCAACATCCTTCAATCGTCTTCAAAAAAATAAATCCAAGTCAAGTAAAATATTTGACTACTCTGGAACAAAAAGAAGAAAAAATGGCCTTATTGGGTGTTGATTATTTATACGAAATCGATTTTACGTCATCGTTTGCTCATTTAGCTCCACAAGAATTTGTTGATCAATATATCGTAGGACTTCATGCAAAATATGCTGTTTCTGGTTTTGACTATACTTACGGACCTAAAGAAATTGCAGATGTAGCGCACTTACCAAGTTATGCAAAAAATCGATTTGAAATCATCACTGTACCAAAAGAAGAAGACAGTGGCGAGAAGATTAGTTCGACACGGATACGTGAATTATTAAACGCAGGAGAAATAAATGAAGTAACACGTTTATTGGGGGCTGCTTACGAGGTCGAAGGGGTGGTAGTCCATGGCGATGCTCGTGGCCGCCTGCTAGGATTCCCAACAGCTAACATCAAAGTTAAAAGTACTGTTCATCTTCCAAAAGAAGGTGTCTATGTTTCAGAGATCAAAGTTGGTGAAACGTGGTATCAAGCAATGGGATCAATCGGTCATAATGATACCTTTGGTGATGATCGTGAACTTACCGTTGAATTATATATTTTAAATTTTGCTCAAGATATCTATGGAGAGCATGTAAAAGTCCGTTGGCATCATTTTTTGAGAAACCAAGTGAAATTTCCAAACGTTGAATCATTGATTGAACAACTGAAAGCAGACGAAAAAGCGACAGCGGACTATTTTAAATAAAAGTATTGAATTTAACTGAAGACAATAAAAAAGCCTTTTTTGGTGAAATCATTCGAGTCAGCAAGTAGCATGCTGACTCTTTTATTATAGAAAAAAGTAAATCGATCGAATAAGCGTATCGTTTGCCTAAAAGACAGGGTGCTATTGTACACTTAATACAGGAAGTATGCAGTAGGTGAAAAAGAAGGGTGGAAAGTATATGTATAAAGATCTAACAAATAAGGTGGCAGTAGTAACTGGAGGATCAAAAGGGATCGGTAAAGCAATCTGTGAACGCTTTGGTAAAGAAAAAATGTGTGTGGTTGTCAACTATCATTCGGATGAAGAAGGGGCACAAGAAGCAGTAGCCGAGATCGAAAAAAATGGTGGCAAAGCAGTAGCTGTCGAAGCGGATGTCAGTACAGAAGAAGGGATGGATCGTCTGCTCAAAGCAGCAATCGAAACATTCGGAAGTTTAGATATCTGGGTCAATAATGCTGGTATGGAAACGCAAAAACCAACCCATGAGCTGGAATTAGAAGATTGGGAGAAAGTGTTAAAGGTGAACCTAACAGGCGTATTTTTAGGGACAAAAACAGCGTTGAATTATTTTAAAATTCATCAGATCAAAGGTAATATTATCAATATGTCCTCCGTTCACGAACGAATCCCTTGGCCGACATTTGCTCATTACGCAGCATCAAAAGGCGGTGTCAAGCTGTTTACAGAAACAGTAGCCATGGAGTACGCACCAGAAAATATTCGAATCAACAGTATTGGACCAGGGGCGATCAAAACTCCGATTAATGCAGAAAAATTTGAAGATCCAAAAGAAAAAGAAATTCTAGAAAGCATGATACCGATGGAACGAGTGGGTAAACCCGAGGAAGTCGCCGCCGCTGCTGCTTGGCTCGCTTCTAATGAATCCAGTTATGTGACAGGAATTACTTTATTTGTAGATGGTGGCATGAAACTATATCCATCCTTTCAAGGGGGTAAGGGTTAAAGCTACTTACCATTATTATAGAAACAAGAAATAGGAAAAAAATAAATTTAGAATCTAAAAAAACAGTAAACGACATTCAAAGAGCTGACCTTCGGCAATAAGACAAAAATCCACAAAACAGGGGGAGCTGTTTCGAGATTTTTATCTTGATTGCTCCTACGTTTATTCGTCTTAGTTTTTACTTGGTGAGTATTCAGGTCAAACGCTCTTTTCGCAATCTCTTATGCACGGTGCTTATGCATCCAGTTCTTGAAATAAGCCTGAATTTTTTGAAACATGGGAAGCTGTTTCAAAAAATTCAGGCTTATTGTCATCAGAGCAGATCGTTTCTTTCACAGTCTCTCTTTCAAAATAAAAAACTAATTCTTTTTTAGTGAAATGGATGTTTGTTTTTGTAGTTGTTCATAGATCCATGACCCGAAATTAGTGACATAATTAAAGTTACCACCAATTAAGATATCATATTCATTTTCTTTGAAATGCGTGTATTGGATCAATCGATCCTTTTTATTAGCATAAACCTCTGAATGATAGTTAAAAAGTTGCTCTTTAAAGGCATCCATTTCGTGAAAATCATCTGTTACAAGAGATAATTTTAATGTGACAGGCACATCAAGCGTCACTTGATAATCTTTTTGGATCATTAGATTTTCCTTGTCACCGTAAAGGAAATCAAACAAATTTTGTTCAGAAAACTTCCATTTTCCTCCAACTTTTGTTCCCTTTAATTTCCCTTCGTGCAGATAGTTTCGAATTGAACGAGTTGTCACACCAAGTTGGTCGGCTAATTCTTGTACTGAATAATAACCTTTCAATATATCCCTCCTAAAAATTAAACCACTATTTAAACACCGTGGTATCGAATTAAAATAAAGTCCTTATGACCCAAAAGTTAGTTTCAGATTGATGAGGAATTAAATATACTTTATAGATTGTAATTATACTAAAATTCTTATGAAAAAAATAGATTTGTTCGTTAAATAATCGTTATGTTTAGAATAAAATAAACAGATAAAGCAGTGTTTTTCAAATTTAAACTTAAAAAAACGTTATTTAAAATAACTTAATAAAAATTTATGATCACTATGGAAATTTGAGGTGATGAAATAAAATAAAAACAAATTTACTTATAGATAGTAATGAATCCAATCAAATAAGTCAGAAGAACAAATCAACGTGTCTTAGAAATTTTAGCGTTATATAAAAGAAACGCATAAATTGTTTAATTTTTTTTATTTTATAACTAAGGTTTTAATAATTTTTCTCTCGAACCGTCATTGACAATATTTTCATTCAAAGTTTATACTATATTTAGGAAAAAAAATGAATATTATCGTGCTTTTTCCTAAAAGTTCAGAAAGGAGACTTGTTATGTTTACGAAACCTGTACTAAAAAAAATCTCTGGCAATGTTTTGTCCCCATGTTCTTGTGGGTTATTGATTGGTAACGGTTCTTAATCTAGTCTTCCGATGTCCATTTTTAATTGGAAAATAAAGTTGCCCTACAAAACTCCCCTGTTAAAAAGGCGACTTTATTTTCCTATTTAATATAGTCAAAATGTTATTATTCGTTTGTGATGCTAATAAAAGAGGTGAGTGATCTATGAAAATCAAGGAAAATTTATACGCGTATCCTTTTCTTGATGAAATGATTCTCCATAATGTTCTAAGAAGCAGCTGGCTAGTGATTTCTAAAGAAGAGTTAGAGTTGGTGAAGCTACGAAAGTATTCAGCGTTATCCGAGTCTACGCAAAAAAAACTAAAAATCTTTCAGCTTCTATTAGACGAGCCATTAAAAGTAAAAAAAAATGAAGTCACCATTCCTGAAACCGCTTATTTGGCGTTGACACATCAATGTAATTTAAAATGTGTGTATTGTTACGCAGAAGCAGATATGACCAAGAACTATCCGGATCAATTGTCTTTAATTGAATGGTTCCAACTATTAGATCAATTAAAAGACTGTGGTGTAAAAAAAGTCATTTTTACTGGTGGAGAAATAGGACTGAATCATGATTCTTTAAAATATATCGATTATGCCTATCAACTAGGCTTATCGGTTGGTTTGATCACTAATGGAACCTTGATTGGAAAAAAAAGGAATGCACAATTCTTGGCAGATCGATGCGAATCAATGACCATCAGCTTGGATTCGATTGATAAAGAAGAAAATGACAAGAACCGTGGTAGAGGTTGTTATGAAATAGCAATGAGAGGTATCCGTAATCTTTTAGATATCGGTTTCCATAATATTTACGTTAATGCAACCGTTACCAACTATAACTTAAAATCAGTTGATCAAACGATTGAATTTTTTAAAGAGAATGGAATCTCCTATAAATTAGGTGGATTTAGCGAATTAGGAAGAGGTAGTATGGCAGATATTTCATTATCTTTTGAAGAAAGAAAAGAAATCGAGTGCAAAGAAAAAAGTGCTCAACGATCTGCATTTTTAAAGCCATTTACAATTAAAGAATCTTGTGGTTTGGGTTTGGGAGAGTTCGTTATCAATCCAGTTGGGGATATTTTTGCATGTAAATTATTGGAGACAGATGACTATAAATTAGGTAATATCAGAAAAAACAAATTAGCTGATATTTATAACCATAAAGAGATAGAATTGCTTGAATCTCAAAATATCCATCATTTATCTGGTTGTCAAACTTGTTCTTTTCGCTATTTATGCGGTGGTGGTTGTCGTGCGCAACATTATTATCATACCAATGATGTTTATGGAGTGGATCGCTCTGAATGTCAATTATTGCAAGAGTTAATAAAAAATCAAATGTATCGTATCTGGAAACAGACAGAAATGACCTGAAGGAGCGTGATTAGGTGAGACTGAACGGCGAATTGGCCTATGAGAAATTAGGGAACGACCTCTATCTTTCCTTGAATGATGAAATCTATCTTTTAGATAATGAAGTATCGATCTATATATTTGAATTATTAAAAACAAATGTAGCACTTAGTCATGTAAAAGAAAAAGTATTAATACGATTTGCTGATTCTGGTGACTATTCTAATGAAGAAAAAGAAAAATATATCACAGAGTTTATCTCAGATCTGATCAACAATCAAATTCTCTTACAAGATTAGGTCAATCAATGAAAACTAGTAAAAGAACAATGCGTTTATCAAAAGATAATCAACATTGTTCTTTTTTGCTTCTTTCTTCTGGCTTCACTCAAATTATCAAATGAAGCGTCATATTTCGGTAAAACTTCTCTTTGTCCGTTACAAGACTCAATTAGATAGAGAAGGGTCTAACTCAGTTCTTTGTTTAAAAATTAAACAATACAGTACGCCTATGATAAAGCCACTGATTGCTGGCAGGATAAAACCAACACCACTGGAAGCAAATGGAATCGTATGAACATACCAATTGGTTAAATTTGTTGTCAAATGATTTTGAATAGGTAATGCTTTGATACCATCAAATAAAGCAGGTATGGCTGTAAAGATTGTCGTCAATTGATAAACGATTCTGCGATTTTGGAAAAAGGCAGAGCAAAGTGCTGGGATGATCATTGCCATGGAAAGAGGATAAAGAATCATTAAAAATGGCATGGTCCAAGCAATAATGGTGTCAAGTCCAAAGTTTGCGGTAATAAAAGAAAGTAATGTAGTGATTCGAAGCCATCCTTTATAGCCGATCTTAGGGAAGCGGACAGAGAAATCTTGGGCAAATGAGGCAATCAACCCCATCGCAGAAGTGAAAACTGCTAACAGCGTCATCAAGGCCATAAAAATCAATCCCACTTTACCAAAATAGGATTGGACGATTTGAGTTAATGCAATCCCTCCGTTTTCGGAGATACCAAAGCGATTTAAAGACATCGTACCTAATGCAATAATCCCCAAATAGATACCACCACATAAAACCATCGTTAATAGACCAGATTTTACAGTATTTTTAGCAATCTGATCTTCATCATGAATCCCCATTCCTTGAAGCGCACGAATGATCGTAATTCCAAAAGCTAATGAGGCTAATGCGTCCATTGTATTATATCCTTCGATAAAGCCGTTGGTAGTTGCTGCTTGTTGGTAATCCAGTACAGGCTTGGCATCCAATGGTCCTAAGGGAAGAATCAAAGCGACGATAAACACAGCGAATAGTAAAATTAAAAATAATGGGTTTAAATATTTTCCAATGATTTTTAATAAATTTGATTCACGAGTTGATAAATAATAGGCTAAGCCAAAGAAAATAACCGAAAAGATAAATAAGCCAATCGTTGTATACTTTTCTGGTAAAATCATTCCTAAACTAAATTGATATCCTAATGCAGCAGTTCTGGGAGTGGCGAATAAAGGTCCTAAGGCCATATGGTTCATAATGAGAAATAAGGTACCATACCACGCAGCCACTGGTTTAGCAAAATCGTACAACCCGCTTGAGCGTGTTTTACTTAAGGCAATCAGTGCAGCTAAAGGTAATAAAGTAGAGGAGATCAAAAAACCAATCCCAGCAGATAACCAATGACTACCTGCAAGTTGACCTAAATGAGCAGGGAAAATAAGGTTACCTGCTCCAAAAAGCATTCCGAAAATGAGTGAAGCTAATAAAAATAATTTCTTTGTTGATAATTTTTCCATCATAAATAACTCCTTAATCGTTTAGTTAACATAAATGAAATGAAGCTAAACGTCTGACTCGTCTTTGTCTAAAAATTTGCATAAATCTTTTCCTTTCTTTGGTGAAAAACACAAAAAGCCCGTTGGAATAATTATTCCAACGGGCAATTGACATTGCGGTACCACCGTTTTTTTTGTTTATGAATAAACAATCTCTTAGCGACTCACTAATAGTGAAGCGCATTATCCGATAACGGGGATCGCCGGCACAAACTTCTAACGTCACTTGTGCATCTCCAGAGTTACTTTCACAAATAATAGACCTACGATTTTCCACCAACCAATCGCTCTCTAAAATGCTTATTATTCGTTACTCTCTCTATCAATGATTTTTGTTCATTATAGAAGCAATGATGAACAGTGTCAAGACAAAAAAAGTAAAAAATTGAATTTTCTGTCAATAGATTTGGGTGAAACGTTCACCATTGATTTTTTTCTTTCTTCTTAATTACGGTCAATTTTTATTGCTGTAAGAGTCTTCGTTAAGGACACAAGCGTAGTTAAGTGTCTACATAATAAATAGTGAAACGAATGCTTAATGGCTTGAAAAATGTGGTGGAATATTCTTTGAGATTGTTAGAAACAGCCAACTATTGTTAGCAAAGTATTTATTTGACTGTCTCTACAACAATTTTGAAATTTGATCTATCACACCGATTTGTTATCAGTCAGTCGTTCGATTCATCTTTTAAGGCAAAAAAAGCAAAAATTGTAAGGTTAAACGGTTTCAAACGCCTTTTTTTAGAATGAATATAAGTAAAATAGGATTTACCCAATTGAGCGAAGATTAAAAAAAGGAGGTTTTGTTACATTTGCTGTAAAGAGAAAGGTGAGGGTAAGTGGATGAGAAAGATGACGATTGTTTTCTTTTTGTTCCTTATTTTTTTGACCATTGAGGCATATACGCGAACAATGATTGTCTACGCTGAATCTGTACAAAGCACAGCGGGGATCCGCTTTGTACCAAATCCTTCAAATGCATCATCAAAAGATCTGGCAAAAGAGAAAGACGGGCAGACAAAAAGAATGATGCAAAGAAAGCTCCCAAAAACAATTGATCAGCAGAGTAGTTCTTTGATGATCTGTGGTGGACTCATTGTAACAGCAGCAGGAGGTTTCCTCTTACTGAGAAAAGGAAAGAAGGAAAAAAATGAAAAAAGTAGTTTTAACAATCGCACTATTTAGCACATTCGTTATTAGTGCGAAAGCAACAACCGTTTATGCAGAAATAGCCGATGATACTCATGGCACAAGTATCGCTAAAGTTGGGTTAGAGAAACAAGATGAAACGGATGAACCAACGGATCCAATTGATCCACCAGATGTACCAGGTACGTATATTCCAACAGGAAACACCGGTGCTTTACGTATTGACTATATCTCAAATATTGACTTCGGTACACAAAAAATCGCTAGTGAAACAAAAAACTATACAGCTGGGAATTCAGATGAATTTGTTGAAACACAAATATCTGATCTACGAGGAAATGGTGCAGGGTGGAACTTACAAGTTAGCTATGATAGTGAAAAAGCAGGATTTTATACTGAAAATGGTGTTGCGTTAGCTGGGGCTGAACTAAGCTTGCCAGCAGGGACAGCAAAAACGGTGACAGAGAATCAATCTCCGACAGCTGAAACGGCAACGGTAACAGTAAATAAAGATGCACAAAATATTATGTTTGCTGCCGCAACAACCGGTCTAGGGACTTGGGAAGATCAGATGTCAGCAGAAGCTGTTTCATTAAAAGTACCTTCTGGTAACTTGGCAGGAACTTATTCTGCCACACTTGTTTGGACATTAACAGACGCACCAGCTTAATCTAAAGGAGAAGAAACATGAAAAAAAATATTCTAGCAACTACATTATTAAGTGTGTTAGCCATTAATACCATGAGTATGACCATCTATGCAGAAGAAATGAGTGATTCAGCAACTTCAACAGCAAAGATCACATTCGAAGGGAATGATACCCATTCCAACAAACCAGTGAATCCAGATAATCCAGATGATCCAATCGACAAACCAGACGAAGTAGATCCAGATGATCCTAACAATCATGGAACTGGCGATCAAGGACCACTTTCAATTGACTATGTGTCCAATATCAGTTTTGGTACACAAGAAATTTCACAAAATAAAAAAGTCTATGTCGCAGCAAATGCAAAACCATTTGTTCAAATTACAGATAAACGAGGAGTAGCTGGTGGCTGGTCACTAACTGCGACTGCTTCAAAATTTTCAGCAGCTGACAGCACTGAATTAAAAGGAGCAATCCTATCATTTGCGAATGGAGATACTCGAACGACTTCTGATAACATCAGCGGCAAACCTGATGCTTTTGATTTCACTTTTAACAATCATGAAGCTCAACCAGTTATGACGGCAAAAAGTCTGAATGGTCAGGGCACTTGGTTAGATGTATTTCAAGGAGAAGAAGGAAACAATACAAATGTTCAATTGACTGTTCCTGCTGGTTCTGCTCAAGCAAAAGAGTATACCGCAACGATTACTTGGACCCTTACTGCAGGTCCAACTGATGCACAATGATGCATAAACGTCATCATCGTTTTATTTGTTTAGTCACAGGCATCATCGGAGTTTGGGGAATCCTTGATGTCAATTCGCTTACCTCATATGCAGATTCAGCTGAATCTGCATATAGTGTAAGTGCAAATATACCTGAAGAACAAACAAATAAAGATGTATCTTATTTTGATTTAACTGAAGCACCAAATGAAACGCGCGACCTATCCATTCATTTATCCAATGTCGGAGAAAAAGAAAGTGTCTTTGAAATAGAGATCAACAATGCAGCGACCAACACAAACGGTGTGATCGATTATAATCAACGAACAGTTAAAAAGGATACCTCTGCCAAATACCAAGTCAGTGATTGCTTAACCACTGATGCAAAGGAAGTAACAATTCCAGCTGGAGAAGCAAAAGACGTTCATTTTCAATTGAAAATGCCAAAAGAATCATTTGACGGGATTCTTTTAGGAGGTATCCATGTAACGAAAAAAGAGAACCAAAGTGAAAAAGTTTCTGGAACAGCGATTCGAAATAAGTATGCTTATGTTATTGGGGTTGAGCTTAGGAACAACAGTAAACCTGTCTCACCAGATTTGAAATTGATTTCTGCAAGAACTGGGTTACAAAATTCGTATGCAACGATTTTCGCACATTTACAAAATCCTACATCAACAATCATCAGCCAAGTTCATACGGAAGCGACGATCACAAAAAAAGGTTCATCAAAAGTGTTGTATACAGCAAACAAAGATCATATGTCGATCGCACCCAATACGAACTTTGACTTTCCGATCAGTGTCAACAAGAAGAAAATCGATCCGGGAACTTATACGTTAACAGTGGATGCGACAACAGAAAATAATCAAAAGAAATGGCATTTAGCAAAAACATTTACGATCAAACCAGACAATGCCAAAAAAATCAATGATGAAGCAATTACAGAAGAAAAAGCAGAAGTGTCTTATTTGCCGATGATCATTGGTATAGGTAGTTTGCTATTAGGGATCATTGCATTCTTAAGTTATAAATTGTTCCAGCAAAAAGGTAGGTGAGAAAAGAAATGAAAAAGCAAAGAGTGAATAAAAAATTATTATTTCTAGTCGCCTATTTTGCTTTGTTCAGTCTCTTTCAGCTAGCCTTCTCTACTAAGTCAGTTGTTGCGGATTCATGGCCTGATGGACAATCAGAAGCTGACATCTATGGTGGACATATCCATGCTAAAATCACCTATGTAAAAGATGGGAATCCAAATTATACAGCGATTGGGGATACGATAACAGTTACAACAGTTTTAGAAAAAAAAGATGATACAAACCTTGAAGAAGAGTATAAGCAATCAACGTTAGTGACGGTTTTTCCTGATAAAGAGCAAGGGTTGGAATTATTAGGAGAACCCGAACTTGTTTATAAACATGGTGGTGTAACAGGTAACGGAAATTTGATGGCTCCATCTAAGGAAGTTGCCTATGACATCATAACGGCTTATAACTTTTATGGACATACAGAATTTGGAGATTCCAAGTCCTATGATGGGCGGATTACAGAAATATTGCCGCTCGCTTCAGACGGTATCTCTGATGGTCCTTATAGTGACAATTACTCGGTTTATCGATTATTGGAAAAAACGGGTGATTCAATGACGATCACCTATCGTGCCAAAGTCACAGAAAAAGCAGTCACTAAGGATAAATTTGTCTTGCGTGCATCTGTTTGGGATAGTATGAAAAAAGATATTGGATTTACTCATTTTTTATCTGCTGAAATGCCAAGCTTTCAATCAGAAAAGTTAGCCTTATCTTTTGATGATACGAGCAAAAATCTAGAATTAGATTCCGAGCAGATCACGCTAACAGGTAAATGGAGTGGTCCTTTGGACGATCTCACAGCTTACTTAACAATCAATGGGATGATAATGAACACTGATGAACTATTGTCTTGCTTCAAGAGTGATGGCACATTTCGTGTACCTGTTGACCTGAGTCAGCTACCATCAGTTTCAGAAGTGAATAATGTGACTTTGATGATTCAAAAAAGTAATGGTGAGTCAGCACAAGATTCAACGGTCTTAAGAATGACCAAACCTGCTTCACCTCCTACGATTGAACTGGCAAATAATCTTGCTAATCAAACGCTCGTTCTTTACCCGGGGGATCAAGGGTTTACCTTGAGTGGCAAGTGGAAAGCCGATAGTGGTTCGTGGATCAATATTTACTATAAGTTAAATGGTGTTGAAAAAAAGCTGAATGATTCAGATTCGATTGCGAATACACAACCTGGAAATATGGTTGATTTTTCAAAGAATTTCACACTTGCAGACTTAGCAGCAGGAGAAAATCAATTTGAAGTTTATGTTAAAAATGAAAAAAAACAACAATCAAATATTGAAACATTTAAGGTGATCAAAGAAGCGGGGGTTGTGAGATTTGTAAACGTACCAGATCTTCTGACTTTCATGTCAATCCCCGTTGCTAGTCATACGATTCAAACAAATTTGACACAGGCAGCCAATCTTTTAGTAGAAGATACAACTGGAAAACCGATTAATTGGAAACTTAATGTGTCACAAACTGAAGAGTTTAAAGATGGTAAACAAGTATTACCAGCCACTCTTTTTTATCAAAATGGTGATACGGCACAAGTCATCGAAAAAGAACATCCGATCACACTTCCTATGACTGAAGTAACAACTAATAATAATGTCCGGAATTACAGCATTCTACAAAATTCAGAAAACTATTTTTATCTAAATGTTCAACCCGGTGGATATGCTGGGGAATATTCATCACAGGTGGAATGGACAATTGTCAATGCCCCTTAGTTACTTTTATTGATAAAATATAGTGGAGCTGGTTAACAGGGATATTCAAATGATTGAAATCCAGATTTTTAATATTGAAATTAGCGAAATAAGCCAAAGATAGCCAAAATTACTTTTTGTATTTAAGCTATCTTTGGCTTATTTTTTTGTATTGTTTTATTAAGGATGGTGCAAATGCTGATCAAAGAAGACTGTTCATTGGTTGAAATAGTGGAAATAGTTTGGATAGTTCTATGCTACTAAAAAAAGATGAATAAATGAAACTTGGATTTCCATCTAATCGAGAAGGTTAAGGTAACGTGAGATTCAGTTTTACAGTTAAGCTCTAAGGTGGTTAAATAAAAATTAAATTTTTCAAATATTCTAAATATGCTTGCGATTTTTCTAGTATTTTTTATTATTCATGTTATCTTATAACAGTAATGTTATTGGTTGTCAAAAGGGGAGGCACCAATTAATGAAAAGTGGTATGTTTGAAAATGATAAACTGGTTTGCTTAGGGGGATGGGTTAATGGAAGTGATTATTTATATTATAGTGGTTCATCTTAATTTTGCACTGATAGGTCTCATTTTATTTGCAAAAAAAAGGATTTTTATGGATTGCTTCATTCGTTTGGGATTAACGCTACTTAATATATGGCTGATTGAATGGACGCCAGTATTTTTGGTTTTACTTTATTTTTATAATGGAAAATATATTTTTCAGGAAACAAGAAATCTATTTATTGTTTTTTTATTAAATACTTTTTGTGTAAATTTTATCGGTATTTCTGTTTTTTTGACAATTGAAGTGCCACGATTTTTAGAAAATTATGACTTGTTAGCGAATGCGATCCTAGAAATTTTGCTTTTAGTGGCAATCCTAATTGTAATGAAAGAATTAGATAAAAAGTTTCGAATTAGTAATTATCTATACGCATATAAAAAAAATCGTCTGTTTTCGACATTTTTGATTATATGTATGTTCATGTCACTTTTGTGGTATCATTTGCTTTTTTCGGTGGATTCATTGGATTTCCTTTTAACCTCTTTTATTTTAGTTGCTAGTAATTCCTTTTATGGACTACTTATGCTTTTGATTTTATTGAATGAAAAAAAGGAAGAATACTATCAGATCTATTTGGAAAGCATGAAAAAAAATGAAGAATATTATCAAAAGCTAGAAGAATTTCGTCATGATTATAAAAATTATGTTAGTGTGATGGAAGATCTTGTACAGAATAAACAAATTCATAACGAAATAGAGGCCATCGTAGGGGAAGAAAAAGAGTTTTTTGAAACGCAACTCAACGATGCTTTACACATGAAGTTACAAAAAATTTATGATCCACTGTTGCAAGGAGTTTTTGTCAAATTTGTTAAGCGGGCAGAAGAGCTTGGGATACCTTATAAAATCCAAGTCAATCATATCATACCCAAGCTTTCAATGAATTCCTATGACATGATTCGCTTATTTACAAATATTATCGAAAATGCTTTTGTTCATTATGATCAAACGATGGCGAAAGAAAAAAAAGAAATCACGATCATCGTTGAACATTTGTGGAATTGTTTTTATTTTGAATTTAGTAATCCCAGCAAAAACACTGGAAAAAATCTAACTGAATTGTTTCAAAAAGGAACAACCAGTCAGAAAAGTAGTAAGGGAATTGGGTTATACAGTGTCAAAAAAATCGTAGAAGAGAATGAGAATCTTGCATTGAATTTAAAGTATGATAAACAAGAGCAACGTTTTTACTGTATCTTAACTTTGAAAAAGGAAACAGTCCATTAAAAAAAAGCCACTTGCCTATTTACTGAATAGGCAAGTGGCTTTTTGTTGTACGTATAGGACTACTGAACCAAATGATTTTCATTTTTCAGATGTTCCATAAAATCAACTAATTTTTTTATACTTCTTCGGCTAAGGATCAAGGCATCATCGTTTTTAAACACAATTTCATTGTTCTTTTTATCTACTAATTTGATATTAGCTGGATTGATGGAGTAACTCTTCAAATCATTGAAAAAATGAAAGTTTTGAAACGTTTGTTTTAGTTCTTCAATTTTTCCATGAATCAAAAAAAATTCTGTTTGACAGAAAAATTCAATGGTCGAACGAGAACCTGTGATCTTACTTAAGTAATTGACTTCTTTAGGGTCGATTAAATAGATTTTAGAAAGTGATTCGATTTTAATGAGTTTACTTTGTCCTTGTGGCAAATTCGAATGGTTGAACAATAATTCTTCCAAGCCATTTACAGCTTCCGTGATGTCTTTTTTACTATAATATTTATCTGCTCGAATATTTTGATTGATAATCTCCATTCCTTTAGTTGTGTCATTCGTCAAAAACAGGATGTAACAAGAATGATTTCTTTGACGAATTTTTTTGCTAAAATCAATCCCAGAATGAAAACGGTTCAATTCAATATCAACAATAAAAATATCTGAGTCTTGGATAGGCATAAAATCAAGGTCAGCATAGAATTTTTCTAATTGAGAAGGCAAGGGGATGGTTAACGAAATTGCTGCTAAATTAGCACTACGATTATATTGTTTACGAAATTCTTCTTGATGGAATACATTATCTTCAATATAGTACACTTTCACACACATCACCTCCAACTTTCAATCGTTCTTAGTATAGCAAGAATCAATGTGTGGATAAAGAGAATAAAAGAATAAATTATTAGACTTTTTTTATTTAATATTTAAATAATTGAAAGGAAATATAGATGTTGAAGTAAAATATGAACGAAAGAGTCAGAGAGAAAACGGTTATTTTGAAAGTCTAAAAATCATCTGGAAATAGTCTACAGACAAAAGCTGGGATACCTTTTTTAAAAGTTGAACCAATGCGTACGGTTTTGTTCGTAAAAAGAAAGAACATCCTATATTAGTTGGTCATATGAAGAAAAGCAAGAATGAGAAAAGAGAAAAATTAATTGAAATAGCCGTTACAAGAAAACGCTTTTATGTTAAGGTAGATACGTAAAATAGTACATTGGTTAGGGAGGGTATTCAATTGACAAGGGAAGAAAAAATATATGATGTAGCATCCCAGATCATTTATGTAGTCGTGAACAATCTTTTTTTTATTGTTGTAAATTTACCGCTGTTTAGTTACCTTTATTTGATGATTTATCAAGGAGTTACTTTATATCTAATCTTAATGGGTCTCTTTATGATTCTGTTTGCTATTTCATTGATCGCACTATTTGAATCGCTGTATCAGTTTATTATTAAGAAACAGGAAAGCAATCTCCGATTTTTTTGGCGGAGCATCGCTAAGGCATGTTCTTGGGATAGTTTACCTGTCTATTTGCTCATCAGTTTGATTGCTTCAATAGGATTTCTCTTTTTTATGGTTGAACTTTCTCCAATTTTTTCTATATTTGTCATTATCTATGCTATTTTAGCGGTCTACGGGATGTTGATCCTTCCTTTTGCTATCATGGAAACGATCCTTTTCCAAAACACCTTTTTAAAAACGTTGTTGAATGCGATGATTTTATCTTTCCAGAAATGGCAATTACAGCTTTTTACGATTGCCTATCTGTTATTTGTTCTTTTATTGTTTCCACGCTCGCCAGCTATCTTCTTTTTTGTCGGTTTTAGTGGCTACTGCTACTTGTTTTTAACTTTTTATGCACCATTTTTACAAACTCGGATAGCGAGTATTAAGGGATTGGATCAGAGAAATGACTAAAAGCATAACGAGGATTAAACATAACCTTTTGAAACACGCTTTTAATCGTTACATGTTGTGGATGAGCGTTAGTTTATTAGTGTTATTCTTTATTATTTATCTCATCACAGTTTCTTTCCATCAAAAAAGAGATGAAAATCTAAAGGAAATCAACTTAAATTTTTATACAGAAATTATGATGATGAAAAATGCAACAGATAATATGTTGGCGCTTTTGTATGCGGAACAACCTGATTTGGAAGATTTGAGGCAAATTACTAATTTATCACTCGCGGAATACTATGAATACAAAACGACTACTTACATGAAACATGCCGGTTCAAAGTATAATGGAACCCAAAATTTTGTTAATCAGTCCTTTAAAATGAATGATTATTTGTCAACTGTAGTTATTTATCATGCGCAAACGAAACGTAGCGTAGTCTTTCAAAAAGATCAGACAACCACGATGAAAAAAGTGGATAAATTTCATCTAGCAGACCCAAACGATATCGAAAAAACAAAAAAGCAAATTTTTAAGATAAATAAGAATAGAAATCTGATTGGATTTCACAAAGAATTACATAAAGAAACAGATTTAAGTTACGCAGCAGATGTCTATTTTTATTATGATATTTCTCCATTATTTGAAAAGATTCATTATCAAGTGTTAAGAAACAACGGCAATATTCAAGTTTTCTACAAAAACAACCCTATTCCACCGGAGATAAAATCAAAATATGTTCTAGACCAACGTCAAGCAGAACATTACGTGGTTACAGCCACGACAAAGTATGCCAATGTTTTTACAGAATATTCTTTGATCTATACTGTCTACTCTTTTTTTGCCATCCTTGTGTTTTTAGGTTTTTTCCCATTTCTATTTCAGTATTTGCAAAAAATAGAGGGAAGACTCTCTCAACTAACTCAAAAAATTACCAAAGTAAAAACAGGGAATTTTGACCCTGAAAAGTTCGCTCAATCAGACGACTATAAAAGTGATGATGCGATTTCTTTGATCTCTTCTAGTATTGATGAATTAGCGTATCAGTTAAATGACCAGATTCATCAAGTTTATAAAAGTAAGATTAAACAAAAGGATTATCAGATCCAAAGTATTCGGTCTCAGATCAATCCACACTTTCTTTACAATACGTTAGAAGCAATTCGAATGAAAGCAGAACTAAATGAAGATCACGCAGTGGCAGGAATGCTCTTAAATGCTGCAACATTATACCGTAAATTGATCAAGGGGAAAGATGTCATTTGTTTAGCGGAAGAACTGGAATATTGTGATGCTTATCTTAGTCTTTTTGAAATACGTTTTGAAGATGCACTATTTTATGATATCGTTTGTGATCCAAGTCTTGAATCTTTGCTGATTGAGAAATTTACGATCCAACCAATCATCGAAAATTTTATTCATCACGGGATTGATTCGCAACGCCAAGATAACTTCATCGAGATCCATTGTTTTGAAAAGGATGATCGGTTATACATTGAAGTAGTAAATAACGGAAAGCCAATTCCAAAAGTAGAAAAACAAAGAATCCAAAAACAACTTGCTCAAAACAGTCATGATCTGGAGATGACTGCTTCTACTGGCTTATTTGGGGTAGATTATCGAATCAAACAACGCTTTGGTCATCAGTATGGCGTAACATTTACTACGCAAGAAGATTATGTGAAATTTCAAATCACCATGCCTAAAAAAAGAGGAGGGGAGATCGTGTGAATGTTTTACTAGTTGATGATGAACCGTTAATCACAGAAGGAATTGAGAAACTGCTAAAAAAAACAACCGGTAACACAAAAAATTTCACGACATTTAAAACAACTTCCGGTATTGAAGCATTGAAAATCCTAAATGAGGTAGCTATTGATATTTTATTAACAGATATCAGAATGCCTGATATTGATGGATTGGCACTTGCTAAAAAGGCACGTTGTGTACAAAAACAAATAAAAATCATCTTTATCAGTAGTTATGATGATTTTAGTTATCTGAAACAAGCCATTCTCATTGGAAGCAGTGATTATCTTTTAAAACCAGTCGATCCTATTGAGTTAGCCACTACTTTTGGGAAGTTGACAAGAGAAATAAAAGAAGAAAAACTCTTTCAGCATTTGAAGAACAATCAACAGATTGATGTGTTTCGTGTCAATTTGTTGCGGAAATTGCTGCATCAAGAAATTTCGTCAACGGAATTAGCAAAATGGCAGGACATCCTTGAACCAATCACGGATTGGCAAAATTATACCATCACTTACCTAGAAGGTGCTTTTTATAATGATAAACTTTTTGAACGTGTTTCTGAGCAGTTATCGGTATTATTCGTCCAACCTTATAGCCTTTTATTGGAACCGAATAAACTTCTTTTGTTTTTTTCTCCTAAAGAAGAACAACATTATCGGTTAAGTATTCAATATTTATGTGAGACATTTGATTTATTTGCGGTCATCGGTAGTGGCTGCCATTCATTAATTGAGATCACGCATTCTTATCGAAGTATTGAACCATTTATGGAAAGTAAAAATATTTTGGAAAACCCATTAGTCATTGATCTATTTCCTAAAACTACATTGATCAACGAATACCAACTAACGCAGAAAATTTATTTTAAAAGTTTAGCTTATCTTGAAAACCAATCGATTGAAGCATTCCAACAATTAGCTATTGCCAATATTGATCAATGGAAAGACCATCCGATTCAGTCGTTAGTATGTCATTACTTGCTGATCGCACTTCACAAAGGGATTGCTACTCTGGAAAAACAAGAACAAGCTTATCAAGAGTTACAACCATTGATCTACGCATTAAAGACAGCAGACAAATCAGTTTTTAAGAAAAAGATAGGTACGATCTGTTCAAAACTGACTGAAATAAGTTGTACCACAAAAAGTCATTCTCCAGTGATTGACCAAATCTTATATCTAGTCAATCAGGATTTCACGAAACGCTACTCTTTAAAATCATTAGCTGAGCGATTTCATATGAATCCAGCCTATCTTGGACAGCTTTTTTTAAAAGAATTGAATATGAGTTTTAGTGAATATGATAAAAAAATTCGTATGAGAGAAGCCAATCAGCGAATCAAAGAGAGTACGGAAAGAATTACTGTGATCGCAAAAGCCTTAGGATATGATGATATCAGTTTATTTTATCGTCATTATAAAAAAGAATACGGAATAACCCCCAATAAAGCACGCAAGTTCGAAAATGAAAGAGAGCCGTTGAACCTAAAATGAAAAATCATTCTTTTATCATTTTTTATGACTAATAAAGGCGTAGCAAAACCAATAATGAAATCATGAATCATTTTTCGAGAAGAGTGATATTCCAGACTCTTCTTTTTTGTGTCTTTATTACATACAAAAAATATTGTCTATAATTTTGCCAATAAATCTATAAAATCGCAAATTGAGAAAGCGCTTTATTTACTTTATGATAAACGTAGATAAGGAGTTGAACAGGATGGAAGAAAAATTAGCAGCAACATTTGTCAAAAAGAAGCAGGAAAATCGTGTGTTAAAAACATTTAAAAAAAACCGACCTTTATTTTTCCTTTCTTTACCAGGAATCATTTGGTTTGCGATATTTTCCTATTTTCCACTTTTTGCGATTTTAGTGGCGTTTAAAGATTTTCGATTAAGTGGTAATTTTTTTGAGAGTTTTATGAAGAGTGATTGGGTCGCTTTTAAAAACTTTGAATTTATTTTTAAAAGTGGGAATGCTAGCCTGATTATTCGCAACACGGTTGGTTATAATGTGCTGTTCATTGTTATGGGAATCATCGTGCCATTGATCCTTGCATTATTGTTAAATGAAATTTTCAGTAAGCGACTATCAAAATTGTATCAAAGTGTCATGTTTATTCCTTACTTTCTTTCGATGGTCGTTGTCAGTTATATCGTATTTGCATTTTTGGACCCGACAAATGGGTTTATCAATCAGTTTTTGATAAGTATTGGGAAAGAGCCGATCCAATTTTATATGCAAGCAAAGTATTGGCCTTATATTTTAGTCGTTGTACAAATGTGGAAAACGATGGGCTACAATATGATTATTTTTTTAGCCGCAATATGCGGGTTTGATAAATCTTATTACGAAGCAGCTAATCTTGATGGAGCAACAAAATTCCAACAAATCTGGTATGTCACGATTCCTATGTTGAAACCGGTGATCATTATGTTGACGATTTTAGCAGTAGGGGGGATCTTTCGGACAGACTTCGGATTGTTTTATCAAGTGCCAAAAGATTCAGGGGCGCTTATCAATGTGACACAAACCATTGACACTTATATCTATCGCGGATTGTCGTCTATGGGAGATATCGGTTTATCGGCTGCTGGTGGACTGTTGCAGTCAGTAGTTGGCTTCTTTTTAGTGTTAGGAACCAACATGATCGTCAAAAAAATCGATAAAACACAAGGAATCTTTTAAGGGAGGAAAAAGAGTGGAAGCAAAAAAAACACTAGGTGAATCTTTGAACCGATTTGGACGAATCAGTAAAAAAAATAACCTTTTGATTAGTCTGGGTTTAGGGATATTGACCTTTTTAACTGCTGTTCCTTTTATTTTAGTTTGTATTATCGCCTTTACTGATTCAGAATCGATCCAACGAAACGGGTACCGACTGCTACCTGAAAAATGGAGCCTAGCAGCGTTTCAAGCAATTTTTGAAGAAGGAGCGATTTTTTCCGCTTTCGGTACAACGATTTTCATTACGATCATTGGGACCGTCATCGGTGTGTTTTTAATGTCGACCTTTGCGTATACCCTTTCTCGAAAGACTTACGCTTATCGAGGGTTTTTATCAAGGTATTCTTTGATACCCATGTTGTTTAGCGGTGGGATGATTGGTAATTACATTGTGGTTGTGAATGTTTTAGGGTTGAGGAACTCTATCTGGGCATTGATTTTACCTTTGTGTATGTCCACATTTTCAATCATGGTTTTGAAAACGTTTTATCAAATGTCTGTCCCAGAAGCATTGATTGAATCAGCATATATCGATGGTGCCAGTGAGTGGTTGATTTATTTTAAAATCGTACTTCCGTTATCGTTACCAGGTATCGCAACCATTGCCTTATTTTTAACCTTAGGCTATTGGAATGATTGGTTTTCAGCATTACTTTATACCGATAATAATCAATTGGTACCGTTACAGTATTTGTTGATGAAGATGGAGAATAATATTGAATTTATTGCAAACAATGCTGGAAAAATGGGGATGACCCAAACCGGTGCTTTACCCACTGAAACGATCAAAATGGCGGTGGTAGTAGTAGCTACTTTACCGATCTTGATTGCATATCCTTTTTTTCAAAAATATTTTATTGGTGGTTTAACTGTTGGCGCAGTGAAAGAATAGTATAGGAGGAAAAATAATGAAAAAATTTGTATTGCTAGGAGCTGCATTATTAGCAGGAGGTCTTTTAACAGGATGTTCAAGTAACAAAACCAGTAATGCGAGTGAGTCTGGTACGGTGGATCTTACTTGGTACATAACGGGTATTCCACAAAAAGATGTGGCAAAAGTGAATGAGGCGGTCAATAAGTATACAAAGGACAAATATAATGTCACAGTGTCTCTTAATCAAATTGACTGGGGTGAATATGACCAAAAGATGAGCGCACTGGTCAATGCCGGAGAAAGCTTTGATCTCGCATTTACTGCTTCTTGGCTAGGAGGATTTAATTATTTAACCAATGCTCGAAAGGGCGCATTGTACGATATCACAGAATTACTTGATAATGAAAACCAAGGATTAAAAGCTGAAATCTACGAGAATTTTTGGAAAGGTTCCACCATTGATGGAAAGATATATGGGGTACCAGCGCAAAAAGAAATCGCTGCTACGGAATATTTTGTCTTCAATAAAGAACTAGTTGATAAATATGATGTTCCGTATGAATCAATCAAAACCTATGATGAACTTGAACCATGGCTCAAAACGATCAAGGAAAAAGAAGGAATCAATCCTTGGTACATGTCTGAAGGTTACCGAAACCCTTATAAATTCGATGAATTATCAACATCCGTTGGGATCAACCTTGAAGGAGATGAAGGGAAGATCGTCAATTATTATTTTGAGAAACCATACGTTGAACGGGTTGAAAAAGTGAGAGATTTTATGAAAAAAGGCTATGTGAATAAAGATGCAGCACTGGCAAAACAAACCGATATTGTTGGGAAAGAATGGTTTGTTACTTCAACCGTGATGGGACCACTTGATACAGCAACAGTCAAAGACCAAGTGAAAAAAGATGTAGTGGTAACGCCTATGGTAGATTCAATTGTGACGAATGCTTCAGCAATGGGTGGCGGTACGGTGATCAGTGCGAACTCGAAACATCCAAAAGAAGCGATGAAGCTATTAGAAGCTGTGAATACCGACGAAAAATTGATGAATCTCTTATCCTATGGTATTGAAGGAACACATTATGAAAAAACTGGGGAGAAGACAATCAAATGGTTAGATGCTCATAGTAATTATACGATGCCATTTTATATGTTTGGGAATTACTTCAATCTTTATCACCAAGAAGGTGCGCCAACAGACGAATGGGAAGTGTTGAAATCTTATAATGAGCAAGCAGAAGCATCCCCAGCACTTGGATTCAACTTTGACACGAAAGCTGTGACAACGCAACTTGCTGCTTTGAATAACGTACAAGAAGAATTTAAAGCATTGATCAACACTGGCTCAGTTGAAACACAAGAGAATTTGAATAATATGAAGAAAAAAATGAATGCGGCTGGACTAGATGAAATTATCACGGAAATGCAAACACAATATGATAGTTGGAAAAAAGAACAAAAATAATACAGATAGTACAAGCCAGGAGCTCAATTTTTTTAGTTGTTTCCTGGCTTTTCACTAGAAAAGAGGAATAGTGTGAAAAAATTACTAGAATTTGAACGTGTGCAACGAATCATCATAGAGTTAAAAAAGAACATGATCAAAACTGCGATACCTGTTGAGAATTTAGTTTTTCATTCTGAAACGGGGACAAAAGAATTTGAAAGAGGTGCTTATTTTGGCGAAAAAAATCAGTACTATACAATTGCAGGAGAACTCTGTTTACCAAATGAATTTCAAAATCAAACAGTCGATTTAGCAATCTTTTCTTCACTAACTGAATGGGATTCAACGACAAACCCTCAAATAAAAGTGTATTTTGATGATCAGCTGATCCAAGGGTTAGATGTTAACCATACGACTTTGCGGTTACCCAAAGAATATGCCTCAAGAGATCGGATTCCATTGCAAATCGAGGTTTTTTCAGGTCGGGAGGAAAAAAAATATCCTTTGACGGTTGAGCTAAGGTTGATCGATCCTTTGACTTATGAACTCTATTACGATTTGTTCGTGATATTGGATAGTTGGCGATCGCTAAACGAGCATGACTCGAATTATATCTATTATGAAAGAGAATTAGGACAAGTAGTTGATCAATTGAATTTTTATAAACCTTATAGCTCAGAATATTATCAAGGATTAATGAAAGCAAAAGAACACTTAGAACGTGCATTTTATCAAACAGGCTTAGTAAAAAATGCTCCTCGTGCCTTAGTTGTTGGTCATACACATATCGATTTGGCTTGGTTATGGACAGTGATGCAGGCGGTTGAAAAGGGAGAACGTAGTTTTTCGACTGTATTGAAATTAATGGAGGAATATGATGAACTGACTTTCATTCAGAGTCAACCACAAATGTATCAATTGATCAAAGATACCTATCCGCTACTATATGAGAAAATCAAAGAAAAAATTGTTGCAGGCAAGTGGATTCCAGAAGGGGCTATGTGGGTAGAAGCAGATTGTAATCTTGCTTCAGGTGAATCATTGGTCCGTCAATTTCTTTATGGGAAACAATTTATACGCGAAGAGTTTGGTCAAGAAAGTCAAATTTTGTGGTTACCAGATGTTTTTGGTTATTCTGCAGCTTTACCGCAAATTTTGAAAAAAACAAACACGCCCTATTTCATGACAACAAAACTTTCTTGGAATCAATTCAATCAGATTCCTTATGACAGCTTTTTTTGGCAAGGAATCGATGGTAGCCGAGCGCTAACTCATTTTATTACGACAATCAGTGACGGTTATAGCCCGACACCTTACTATACGACTTACAATGGACTACTCGATCCTTATACGGTGAAAGGAAGTTGGGAACGCTACTTAGATAAGGATGTCAATGACAGTATTTTGATCGCTTACGGTTATGGAGACGGTGGTGGAGGACCAACACGAGACATGTTGGAAACGTTGAAGCGTATGAAAAAAGGTTTGCCGAGTATGCCCCAAGTCATTGAAAGCACAGCGATTGATTTTTTTGAAGAACTCTCAGAAAAAATGACCAAACATCAGGAAAAAGAGTGGCTCGGAGAACTGTATTTTGAATACCATCGAGGAACATACACCTCAATCGGGAAAAACAAGCGCAACAATCGATTTGGTGAAACGTTATTACAGACAGTTGAAAAATTATATAGTATCTTTGCCCGAGAAAAATATCCAGCTGAAATGTTGGAAAAATCATGGAAACAATTATTGTTAAATCAATTCCATGATATTCTTCCAGGAAGCGGAATCAAAGAAGTTTATGATCAGACAGATATTGATTATCACGAACTTTTCACTGAAATGAACCAATTAATTGACACAGTGTTGCCAAGTCACGATGCAGGACAGTTTCTTTATCTGTTCAACCCTAGCGGAGTAAGTGAACAAGTCATCGTTCCATTACCACTGGAGTCAGGAGAATGTCTGGAACATCAAGGTCAGTCGATTGTCAGCCAAAAAACGTATGATGGACAATTCTTAGGACGATTCGATCATTTACCTGCTCTCGGTGGGAGTTATTACACTATTGTAAAATCAGATCGTGAAGTCACGACTAAAACGGAAACCACTCCTTTAACTAAGCAATACGAGACACAAGACTTTAGTCTTTTATTCGACGAACACTATCGTATGATCAGTGCATTCGATAAAAAGAACCAACGAGAAATCGCTGGTAAGAAAGCAGTGAACGAACTACTGGTTTACGAAGATCTGCCTTTAAATTATGATGCATGGGACATTGATTTTTACTATAAAAATAAACCAACAATCATTACCGATATTCAAGAAGCATTGATTGTTGATCAAGGTCCGATTCGGGATACGTTGAAAATCGTTAGAAAGTTTTATGATTCGACTATTACGCAATACATCCATTTGATTCACGGAAAAGCACGAATCGATTTTGAAACGAAGGTTGATTGGCAGCAAAATCATAGTCTCCTTCGAGCGGAGTTTCCAGTGCCTGTCAAGCGACTTATGATATCCAGTTTGGCAATCTACAACGACCGGCGCATAAAAATACTTCGTGGGACAAAGCAAAGTTTGAAGTATGTGGACATAAATGGGTCGATTTATCCGATGATGGCTATGGGATTTCATTATTGACAGATTCAAAGTATGGCTTTGATGCTCAATACCAACATTTAGGAGTCTCATTGATCAAATCCGCCACAGATCCTTATGAAACAGCAGATCAAGGCAATCATCAGTTCACCTACTCGCTTTATTGCCATGCTCAAACGTGGAAGGAAGCGAAGACCCAAGAAGAAGCTCGTCAATTAAATATCCCTTGTTTGGCTGTTCGTCAAGAACAGAAAACTTTACCAGAAGGTTCGTGGGTGAACTGTCAAGAACGAAACATTTGTCTGGAAACCTTAAAGAAAGCTGAAACGGATGGATCCATCATTATGCGGGCTTATGAATTTGAAAATCGCCAAACAACAACGGTCTTAAAATTTTCTCAGCCAATTCAACATGTACAGATTTGCGATCTATTAGAAAATCCGATTGAAACAGTCGCTTTAGACAGTGAGCATGAGGTAACAGTGGTGTTCAAACCTTACGAGATCCATACCTTCAAAATCCAATTAAAGGAGCAGAACGATGGGTGATTTGCAAAAATTGTTGCAAAAAATGACACTAAAAGAAAAAGTTGGACAATTGAATCAACGATTGTATGGCTGGCAAGTCTACGAAAAAAAAGACGGAAAGCTTTTTTTGACGGACTATTTCAAAAATGAAGTGAAAAAATATGGCACGGTCGGTGTCATTTATGGGGTATTTCGTGCCGATCCTTGGTCTGAAAGAAATGAGCTGACTGGATTAACAACCAGTGAGGCACAAGAAGTCAGTCAGATGATCCAACAATACATGAAAAAAGAGACCCGTTTAAAAATACCGGTCTTATTATCCGAAGAATGTCCTCATGGGCATCAAGCCTTAGAAGCCACCACTTTGCCAACGAATTTTTCAGTGGGATGTAGTTGGAATCCAGAACTTTACCAACAATTGCAAGAAGTCGTGGCTGCTGAGTTACAGGAAAAAGGGGCTCATCTTGGACTGATTTCGACTTTAGATCTATTAAGAGATCCACGCTGGGGCAGAACAGAAGAATGTTTTAGTGAAGATCCGTATCTAACAGCAGCCTTTACCCAAGCAGCTGTAACTGGTTTACAAAAAGAACAAAAAATTAAAGCTGTGTTAAAACATTTGGCTGGTCAAGGAAACGTCATGGGAGGACATAATTCTGGTCCAGTGGCAATCGGAGAGCGTGAGTTAAGGGAAATCCATTTACCCGCCATTCGAGCAGGAATTAAAGCTGGCGCAAAAGGCTGTATGGCAGCGTATAACGATATTGATGGTGTGTTTTGTCACACGAATCCCCATTTGTTACAAGAAATTTTACGAGAAGAATACGGGTTTTCTGGAATCGTCATGGCCGATGGTTGTGCATTAGATCGAGTGGCAGAAACTTGTGGCGATCCATCAATGGCTGCAGCCAAAGCCATCTCTAGTGGAGTTGATCTTAGCTTATGGGACGAGGTGTTTCCTTATCTAGAACAAGCAGTGGCTATTGGGCTGGTAAGTGAAGAAGTGATTGATCGTTCTGTTTTAAGAATTCTTGAGTTGAAAAGCGAATTAGGTCTTTTCTCTAGCCAAAGTTCACCGAAAGTTTCTTTTACTTCGGCACAAAAAGAAACGTTGTGTACAGCTTTGGCAGAAGACAGTCTAGTATTGTTGAAAAATGACAATATATTACCTTTGAAAAAAGAGAAATTAAATCAAATTGGAGTTGTAGGACCTCATGCGAATAATATCTATCATCTATTAGGTGATTACACGCCTTTTAAAAAAATAGCATCATGTTGCAATCTATTGCAGGGGATCGAAGAGCACACGGCAAATTCAACTACCCAATTGGCTTTTGCTCAAGGCTGTCAGATCACAACTGATCTACCTCAAGGACTAGACGAAGCAAATCAAGTAGCTGAAAATGCAGATGTCATTGTCGTGACTTTAGGTGGGTCCAGTGCCAGAGATTTTTCAACGGCTTTTGCTAAAAATGGCGCTGCATTACAGGGATCACAAGAAATGACTAGTGGGGAAAATATTGACCTAGCCTCGATCGAACTACCGGAATGCCAAATTAAACTAGTCAAGGAATTAGCAAAACATGGAAAACCAGTCATTGCCGTTTTGATTGAAGGCCGACCTCATAGTATCTCAGCGATTGAACCACATGTTTCAGCGATTCTTTTCGCTGGCTATCCAGGACAATACGGAGGAAAAGCGATCGCGAATGTTCTTTTTGGGAAAAATCCGAATGGTAGATTAGCGTTTACGATTCCCGAGCATTCAGGTCAATTACCCGTTTATTATAACTATCGAAATACTCAATTTAAAGAAACGTATACCGATTATCCTGAAAAGCCAATCTATCGTTTTGGCTATGGCTTAAGCTATACATCGTTTGAATTGACCGATGTACTCTTTACCGATCATCAAGATCATTCGATTAAGGTTTCTTGTCGATTGAAAAACACAGGTAATCATAGTGGAGCAGAGACGATTCAAATTTACGGGAAAAAACAACAAGGTTTTATTCCCCCACGAGAAAAAGAATTGCTGGTATTTAAAAAAGTACATCTAACCCCATTGGAAGAACGAATGATTGAAATTATCCTAACAAAAGAACAGTTATACTATTTAGATGAAACGTTTAAAGAAGTATTGCCAAGAGAAGTTCATTTGACAGTTGAAACAGTTACCTTTAAACAAAGTATTCAATTATTTAGAAAGGTTGATGATCATGAAAAAAGCACATGGTGTATCCGCAGTTGAACAGGAAAACGAAGACCGTAAGCTGCGAAAAGACATTGTCGAAAACCATCAAAGCGAAACAGATCATTACCAGGAGTTACCCGCTAATATCCAAAAAAAACTCGATTGGTTTCAAGATCAAAAACTGGGAGTGATCTTTCATTGGGGGCTGTATAGTATTCCCGGTATTGTAGAGTCTTGGCAATTGTCACAAGAAGACAGCTGGGCAAGAAAAATACCTTGGCGCACGAACATGGTCGAATTACGAGAAGATTATTGGGGGTTGATCCATAGTTTCAATCCTTATAAGTTTGAACCAACTAAGTGGGCAGAGCTGTGCCGACAAGCTGGTTTTCGCTACATGATTTTTACAACAAAACATCATGACGGCTTTACAATGTATGATACAAAGTATTCGGATTATAAAGTAACTGCAGCGACATGTCCCTACCATAAAGCGCCTCAAGCAGATATTTTTAAGGCAGTTGTCACCGCTTTTAGAAAGGAAGGACTAGCGACAGGTGCTTATTATTCAAAACCAGATTGGCATAGCTCTTATTATTGGTTGCCAGAAAGAGAAGCGACTGGGCGATACGCAAATTATGACCCAAAAGAGTTGCCTGAAGTCTGGCAGAAATATGATCGGTTTGTTACGAATCAACTCACTGAAATTAGCCAAAATTATGGCCAACTTGATATCTTATGGTTAGATGGAGGCTGGGTGAATCAGGGCAATGAACAACTCGATATGGAAAGAATAGCGAGTGAAGTCAGGCATTCTCAGCCAGATCTCTTGATTGTCGATCGAACCATTGGCGGGGCCTATGAGAACTATGTGACACCAGAAAGAAAAATACCTGAACAACCACCAGTCAAAGTATGGGAAAGCAATATCCCATTAACCAAAAATTGGGGCTATTGGCCAAATGATGAATATAAAGAAGTAGCAGAAGTTATTCTATCATTCGTCCAGATCGTTGCAAAAGGAGGAAATCTACTACTAGGAATCGGACCTAAACCAAATGGAGAGTTACCTACAGAAGCGGTAGCGATTTTAGAAAGACTAGGCGATTGGTTGGAAAAATATGGCGAAGGAATCTATGAGACAAGAGCAGTACCGTTTGATTCCCCTGAAGGCTGGTATGTGACCCAGAAAAATGGCGATTATTACTTTTTTTATAAAGAAAACGCTTCATCTTTATTGCTGTCTGAGGTAGGATTGGATTATAGAAACTTTACCATTCAAGAACTGTCTGAAAAAAATCAGGTAATGGGATCAGAAACTTTAGTACCAGGAAAAACGATAGAGGGCATTGGTTGTTGGCAACTAATGGCAGAATAAGGAGTGGATGCTACTTGATGAATGAATCAAACAAGCCAATATCTGTTACAAAAGCACCTTCTTTAAAAGAGCGTGGCGTGATTTTAGATATTGGACGTAAATTTTATTCAATGGATTTTCTGAAAAAACTTGTAGACTACATGGCTTCATTGAAAATGAATGCTTTGCAACTTCACTTTTCTGATAATGAAGGATTTCGGTTGGAATGCGAAACAATTCCAGAAATCACATCAGAGAAATTTTTGACGAAACAGGAAATGACGGATTTGATTGATTATGCGGAGCAAAAGGGGATTTCTGTGATTCCAGAGTTTGATAGTCCTGGTCATTTGCAACGGTTGTTGGCAATCTATCCACAATGGCAAATGGAGCGAGAAGGCGAAGATTCTTTGATTTTTCCGACTAATCGAGCCCTTGATATCACCAAAAAAGATGCGGTCGCCATGATCAAAAAGATGATAAAAGAATATGCAGAGTTATTTCATCGTTCCGATTATTTCCATTTAGGGGCTGACGAATACATTGAATTTTCAGAGTTGGATAAATATCCGGCACTAAAAGCACAAGCAATCGCTAAATACCACGATCCAACCCGTCAGTATGATGTTTTCATCGACTACATCAATGAGTTAGCAGACTATGTCGAAACATTAGGTAAAAAAGCTAGAATTTGGAATGATGGTGTCTATAAAAAAGGACTGCTCATGAAAAGTAAATTAAAACCTTCTATTCAAATTACGTATTGGACAAAACATCAAGCAACAATGGCGACTGCGGGGGAATTTCTCACTCGTGACCATCAATTGATCAATGTCAACGATCAATTTTTCTATTTTGTTTTAGGAGAAGGTGCCAGTTATAAGTATCCTACAGCTCAAAAAATTCAAGACAACTGGACGATTGATCAATTTCCTGAAAATCAACGATTAACAAACGAACAAATGAAAAAAGTACAAGGTGCCTATTTTGCTATCTGGAGTGACTACCCTGATGCTTTGACTGAAGAGGAAGTCTTAACAATGATTAAAGAACCATTAGCTGCACAACAGCAAATCATCTGGCACGAAACAATATGAACAATCAGTGATCAAAGAGGTGAATCTATAGTTGATGTTGTCTTCAATAATTGATCCTGGTGTTTCTTAAAAGTTGTCCAAACAAAAAAGCCGAAGATTTCAAAAATTGTTTCTTTTTTGACATTCTTCGGCTTTTTTAGATCTAGAAATTGTTACCAGGTTCTTAACTATCTAATCAATAATAAGATCTGGTTAGAACGATTCTCGTACCAAAAGGCATCAACGCTAATTTAGCTAATTTAAACGACTGTTTACCAAATGGAATACCAATGATCGTAATATAGAGTATAAGACCACTAATCACGTGGGCAATCGCTAATGGGAGTCCACTGATAATCAACCAGATGATATTGATAATTAAAGAAGTCCCACTATCGCTATAAATCACTTCTTTACCAAATGGGAAAAAGCTAAGAGTTGCCAGCTTAAAACATTGTAACCCGATTGGAATACCAATGATCGTTATACACCAAATGACTCCTGCTAAAAACCAACCAATCCCACCGATACAGCCTCCAAAAATAAACCAAATCAAGTTTCCTAACATTCTCATTTTAACACCTACTAAATTTTTTCCCATTATACCATGTAATGGTTCTTAGAGTTCCTTTATTAAAGTTATTTAATTATGTGTTTTTTGTTTTGAATAAATGTTTTTTAATATTAATTATATATAAAAATAGTTATTTAATGGTGAACTAAGAACAGAAAGAATGTGAATGGCAAAGTGAGTTTGCTTAATTATCTTAATAAAGAAAAGTGATTGACTTATGCATCTTTTAGATATATCATTCTTGTATCTAAAAGATAGATAAGGAGGAAGAAACATGATGAATGAACTGTTTGTTCTAGGAGAATTGATGGAATCACCACAAAATGGTTATCACTTAAGAAATGCAATGCAGGCTTCTTTAGGCAAAAATCGCAAAGTCAGTTTTGGTGTTTTATACCCATTGTTAGACAAGTTGGCAAAAAATGGCTTAATCACTATTACTGTTAATGAAGAAGGCCGTACACAAAAGACTGCCAGTATTACTGATAAAGGACGTCAACGATTTTTTGAATTAATGAAACAAGATGTTCCCAGTGGCGCTCATACAGAAGAAATTTATTTAATCAAACTCGATTCGATGCAACATCTCTCATTAGACGAACAAAAAGAATTATTAATGGTCTACATACGTGAAAAACAAATCACGGTTGACGAAATCAAGGGCTATTTAAAAAAATTAGACGAAGTAAAAAAAATTGATCATTGGTATGCGACTAAAAAATTAGAATTATTACTTGGAAAAGCCCAGTTAGCAATCCAGTGGGCAGAAGATTTTTTATCAGAACTACCTTATAGGGAAGAATAGACTTGATCAATAGAACAAGACGTGACAGTCCTTATCAACGGAGCGCTTTTTAAAACGTCATAAAAAAGCAACGATACTGTAACTTTTTATTAGTTACAGTCTCTTTTATACAAAAAAATATATATCTAAAAGATATATTAAGGATGATATTTGGAGGAAGAACATGTCTCAACAAATCAAAATTGCCTTAGTAATGGCAATGAGTTTATTTATGGAAATATTAGATGGTACGATTGTTACAACAGCTTTACCCAAAATGGCGACCACTTTTTCAACAAGTATGTCACAAATCTCACTTTTAATCAGTGCGTATTTAGTCACAGTGGCGATTTTTATCCCAATGAGTGGTTGGTTAGCCAATTATTTTGGTAAGAAAAAAATCTTGCTTCTGGCTGTTTTCCTATTCACCATTAGTTCATTAGGAAGCGCCCTTGCGCCTAGTTTTGGGGTTCTTTTAGGAATGCGAATGTTACAAGGTTTCTCTGGAGCGTTGATGACACCTACTGCACGATTGATCGTTTTTGAAAAAACGCCAGTCGACCAACTATTAAAAATGACGAGTTATCTTGTTTGGCCAGCATTAATCGCACCTGCGATCGCTCCTATAATGGGTGGAGCAATCATTACCTATTTAAGTTGGCATTGGATTTTTTTGTTCAATTTGCCAATCGGTATGTCGATCTTGATTCTAGGATATTCATTGATTCCGTCAGACCATGACCTGATCAAAAATAAATTTGATTGGCTCGGTTTTTTGGAAATGGCAACGGCATCCACCTTACTGGTAGTCGGTGCAGAATTATCTTCACGAGACGGTCTTTCATTTGAGATAGCAGGAATTGTGTGTATCGTGAGTGGAATAATATTTCTTTTGTTCACATATCAACATTTAAATAAAGTCGAACACCCCTTATTTTCATTAAAGGCTCTTTCAAAGACTTCTTTTAGAATTGGCCAAACCAGTGGGGCAATCCTATGGTTATCTGTCGGAGCGATGCCATACTTGTTGACGATCTATTTACAAAATATTTTTCATTGGTCAGCAGTCGTTGCAGGAAGTTATGTTATTTTCATTTTTATTGGAAATATTGGGATCAAACCCTTCACGACATCGATTATTCGCTCACTTAACTACAAAGGGGCGTTGATTGCGTCATTCTTAATGATTTTGAGTAGTTCTTTCTGTTTAGTTTTCATTGAATCAACCACGTTTCCAGCGATTATTATGTTACTAGCTTTTGCTTCAGGAATCGGACGCTCGCTCGCACTCACAGCGTTTATGGGATTAAGTTTATCAGAAATTCCACCACAAGAACGCAATAGCGCCAATACATTGAATACAGTTGTCCAATCTTTAGCTCAAGGGTTAGGCGTATCATTTATTACATTGGTGATCCATTTATTGGAAATCCAATTGTCGATCCCACTGGCTTATAGCTTAGGTTTTGCGGTTTTAGGAGCGCTAATGCTTCTGCCAATCATTGAAATCCTAAAAATTCCAAAAACAATGGGTATAGCAACAATTAAAAAGTAAATCTAAAATAGTAGACAGGTAGACTTATTGAAGAAAGATTTGAACTAAACGTACTTTACAATCAAAAAACTATTCAAAAATTAGCCCTTCGCTGACTTGATTGAGCGAGGGGCTAGTTTATGTATTGTTTTATAGAAAAATAGCATCTATTAGTAAGTGAATCATTGTTTTAGCAGCATTATGTATAAGAACAAAGCTTATCTTTCAAAATTTTTCTGAGCTATTTGTAGGTTTTTTAATGATGCTTCTTTCATAGCTCAACGCCAATGGTTTTTCCGATACTGTGCGGGACTGATACCTGTACTTTTTTTGAAAACTTGAGTTAAATAGGATTGGGAGGTATAACTAAGCATTTCTGAAATTTCTGCAATGGAAAAATTAGAAGATAGCAATAGTTCTTTGACGTTTTCCAAACGAATAGTGTTCCAATATTTGATCGGTGAAATCCCATAATCTTTTTTGAATTGATGGCTTAAATAATATTTACTCATATGGAACTGTTTAGCCAAATCTTCTAACGAGGGATCTTCTTTAAAATTGACATCGATATAATGTTTGATAAGAACAGTACTCTTAAGATTAATCTCTGGGATTTCAGTAGCGATCATTAATTGGTTCTCTCGTTGTAAGATCAGTAAAAACGATGAGATGAGATTTTTGATGATTTGATCATGATGTTCATAATTTTGGGTATGTTCTTCAAAACACTTGTAAAAATAAAAAGGGTATTCACGTTTTGTATCTTGAATGACTAAATAGGGGAGAGTGAAGTGCGTCTTATTTTTTACGGTAAACCCGCTTAACCCAATGACAAAGTATTCCATTGGCGTATCATATTTAGACAGTTCGGTATGTTCAGCATTCGGTGCGATGTAAATCAAGTCAGTTTCGGACACTTCGACTTCTTCCTCACCAATGATAAATAATCCTTTACCACTTGTGATATAAAATAATTCAGCAAAAGGATGTGCATGTTTAAAGTGAAGCCAATTGCTATTGTTACGTTCTGAACGATGGACATACATAATTTCTAAATTATTTTGTTGGATCAAATCTAGATTTTGCACTGTCATAAAAAGTCTACTCCTTTTTTTGGTTTTATAAATATTGAAGAAAAAGACAATATTTATAAAAATAATAGCAAAAAAACAAAATACAACCGCTTACATTCCATTTATAATCAAATTATATTAAAAATGTGGGGGGAACACAAATGAAAAAAGGTATGGTAACTTCGCTAATTTTTTTAAGTACACTAACACTAGGGTTAACAGCATGTGGAAAATCAAACAAAAGCAACGTTGATGGGGAAGAAGTAAATGGGAAAACGAATCAAGAATTAACGATTGCAGCATTAGAAGGCGGCTATGGTCGTGAGATGTATAGCGAAGTTATTTCGGCATTTGAAAAAGCCAATCCAGGAGTAAAAGTAAATTTGACAATCAGTAAAAGCTTAGAAGATGAAATCACACCCAATATGAAAGCTGGGAAATTTCCAGATTTAGTAGTATTAGGCCAAGGACGTTCAGCGGGATTAACTGAATCGTTGATCAAAGATAACGCTTTGGAAGATGTAACAGATGTATTAGAAATGACGGTACCTACTGAAGACGTCAAAGTAAAAGACAAATTGATTGATGGCATTGTCGGCAATCTGAATACCAATCCATATGGGGACGATCAAACTTATTTAATGCCAATGTATTACGCTCCTACTGGATTAGTGTATGACCAAAACTTGTTAAGTCAAAACAATTGGGAAGTACCTACAACGTTTGAGGAATTATTTAAACTTGGGGATGAAGCTAAGAAGAAAGACATCAATCTCTTTACTTATCCAACCGCAGGTTACATGGATTCTTATTTCTTTTCTATCCTAGCAGGTGTGGGCGGAACAGACTTTTATAACGATGTGATGACTTATAAAAAAGATATTTGGAAAACAGAAAAGGCCACAGAAGTTTTAAAATATACGGAAAAATTATTGACACAATATACTGATAAAGCGACTGTTGGACATGCAAATGAGCAAGATTTTACTAAAAATCAACAATCGATTTTAGATGATAAAAATATGTTTATGCCAAATGGTACGTGGATTGTTGGCGAAATGGCAGATGCCCCTCGCGCAGATGGCTTTACTTGGGGGCTGATGCCACTACCTTCAGTAGAAGAAGGAGGTAAGCGTTACTTGACAACATCAGTCGAATCCGTTTGGGTACCTAAAGAAGGAAAGAATACAGATTTAGCTAAACAGTTCATGGCCTATCTTTACTCTGATGAAGCTGCCAAAATTTTCTTAGAATCAAATGCTATCCAACCAATTAAAGGGATTGAAGAGAAAATTGAAGGAGAAACTAAAGCATTTTACGAAATCTATCAACAAGAGGATGTGGAAGCTTTGGTTGGTGGTTTTGCGAGTACAAAACCAGTAGAAGGTGTGAACATCAAGGAAATTCTATTTGATTCAGCAAACAGTATCATCTCTGGTGATAAAACATTGAAACAATGGCAAAGTGAATTGAATGAAGCAAGTGAAAAATTGCGGGCTACGAAAGACTGATTTGCGAGGAAAACAAGGGTCAGGTAAAAAATGCCTGACCCTATATTAAAAGGAGGAAAAGGAAGTGGAACGAAAGAAACCTTCTCGTAAAAGAAACAATACGATCTTTGTCACCTTGTGTGTGATGCCTGCTTTGATCGCATATATAGTCTTTATGATTATTCCAACGTTTAATATTTTTCAAATGTCTTTATTCAAATGGAGTGGTTTTTCGGCGGTCAAACAATTTGTGGGGCTAGATAATTTCAACATTTTATTGAGAGACAACAATTTTATTCGAGCTTTTCAAAATACCGTGTTATTACTAGTAATCGTTACTGCGATCACCATGGCATTCGCTCTTTTATTAGCAACGATTATGTCTGGTCATCAGCTTAAAGGCAAGTCGATTTATCGATTTATCATTTATATACCGAATATTTTATCTATCGTTGTAATTGCAGCGATCTTTTCCGCTATTTATGATCAGAACCATGGGTTACTCAATAGTATTTTAGGTCTTTTTCACCTCGATCATTGGAAACAGATGTGGTTAGGAGACCAGAAAATCATTATCTACAGTATTGCTATAGCAATGGTTTGGCAATCCGTTGGTTATTATATGGTCATGTATGCAGCAAGTATGGCTAGTATTCCAACAAGTCTTTACGAATCGGCTGCTTTAGATGGAGCACCACCCTTTAAGCAATTTTTTGAAATTACTCTCCCTTTGATCTGGCAAAACGTTCGGAACACATTGACTTTTTATATTATCAGCTCGATCAACTTAAGTTTTGTATTGGTTAAAGCAATGACTGGTGGTGGTCCCGATGGCTCATCAGAAGTTTTATTAAGTTATATGTACAAACAAGCCTATACTAATTCTTCTTATGGGTATGGTATGGCGATAGGTGTTGTGATCTTCTTATTTTCATTCATTCTTTCTTTGATTGTAAGTAAAATTACAGATCGCGACGTTTTGCAATATTAAAGATGAGAGGAATTCGATCATGGAGATGAGCAAACAACATAGAAATACCAAGATATTAAGATTTTTAACGATTGTTTTAGTAGGATTAATTGCACTTTCGGTGTTTGTTCCAGTCGTTTGGGTGTTCTTAGCCTCTTTAAAAGACAAAAGTGAATTTTATAGCAATCCTTGGACCCTTCCGAAAGGACTGAACTTCCAAAATTTCATCGATGCGTTTCAAGAAGCGAATATGGGAAATTATTTTTTGAATTCTGTCTTCGTTACGATTCTCGCCTTAGGAATCAATTTAGTGATCTCATTGCCAGCGGCTTATGTCATTTCACGCTTTAAATTTAAAGCACAGAAGTTTTTACAAACTTTCTTCATGGCTGGTTTATTCATCAATGTGAACTATATTGTAGTACCAATTTTTCTAATGTTGGTCAATGGCGATCGAGCATTGATTGAGTGGTTACCTAATGGTTTTTTTATTGACAATCTTTTTATTTTAGCACTTACTTACGCATCAACGACGGTTCCATTTACGATTTATCTGCTACAAGGGTATTTCAAAACCATTTCAGCTACTTATGAAGAAGCTGCGATGATTGATGGTGCGACAAGTTTTCAAATTATGGTAAAAATCTTTATCCCGATGGCAAAACCATCAGTAATCACAGTTATCCTATTTAATTTTTTATCCTACTGGAATGATTATATTATTTCATTGACATTAATTCCAGGCGAAAAACGCACATTGCAAGTTGGTTTACTGAATTTGATGACCGCACAAAAAGCAGCTGCAAACTATGGTCGGCTTTATGCGGGGATGGTCATTGTCATGATACCAGCTTTGATTTTATATGCCTTCATTCAAAAACAAATGCTCGAAGGAATGGCTCAAGGCGGATCCAAAGAATAACAAGGAGGAAAACGACATGGAAAAGGGACGAGTGACATTACCCAGCGAAGAAAATTATTATGATGAAACAATGGCGGTAGCTAAAAAATGGAAGGCTGATGCCATCCGTGATAGCGACGGTACAAAATTAGACAAACAAATAAAAAACAGTGGTTTAAAAATCTATAATGCGTATTTTCCTACCCGCGCACATAACGATTTTATACAAGAACATATGGAAGAGTGTCCGCAAATTTATTTAATGTCGGACCGAATCTTATCAAAAGAGACTTCTTTAACGATAGCCTTTATGAAAACTTACTATCCGGACCAATTGGTTCCTAATTATCGGGATAATCCTAAAAAATATTGGGAAGTAATTGACCGGACAACTGGCGAGGTGATCGATGCTAGTTTATGGACAATTGATCAAGAACAGCATCGTGTGATGATCAAAGAAACCACCCCATGGCATGAATATACCGTTTCATTTTTAGCATATATCATTTGGGATCCAGTAGAAATGTACAATCATTTAACCAATGATTGGGGAGATAAGGAACACGAGATTCCATTTGATGCACTTCAGCCTCATTCCCACCAATTTATTTTAGATACAATGAAAAGTTGGCTTAAAGATAATCCAGAGGTTGATGTCGTCAGGTTCACCACGTTCTTTTATCAATTTTCATTAGTATTCAATCATCAAGGAAAAGAGAAGTTTGTCGATTGGTTTGGCTATGGTGCAAGTGTTTCACCTAAAATGCTTGCTCGCTTTGAAGAAACCTATGGGTATTCCCTCACAGCTGAGGATTTTGTTGATGAAGGATATTATAATTCTTCGTTTCGTATTCCGAATCAACGTTATAAAGATTATATGTCGTTGGTTCAAGCATTCGTCGTGGATTTTGTGGCAGAACTAACAGAAATGGTTCACGAAGCAGGAAAAGAAGCCATGATGTTTTTAGGGGATCAATGGATCGGGGCGGAGCCCTATGGACCTTTAGCAGAAAAAATGAAACTTGATGCAGTGGTTGGTAGTGTGGGTGACGGTACGACACTACGGATGATCTCAGATATCCCACACGTGAATTATACAGAAGGTCGTTTTTTACCTTATTTCTTCCCTGATACATTTTATGAAGGAAATGATCCATCGATTGAAGCAATGACTAATTGGGTTCAAGCAAGAAGAGCAATCTTGCGTAGTCCGATTCAACGCATGGGGTATGGCGGATATTTAAGTTTAGCAAATAAGTTTCCTAAATTCATCGATACCGTAGCGATGATTACCGAAGAATTTCGAATGATTCATACACAGATGAACCACACTCGACCATATTCTGGGTTAAAAGTAGCTATTTTAAATCATTGGGGGAAATTACGAACATGGCAAGCTTTCACTGTTGCACATGCGCTTTACAGTAAAGAAGCCTATTCTTATTATGGCGTGTTAGAATCCTTGAGTGGAATGAATGTGGATGTAAGTTTTATCAGCTTTGAGGATATTTTAAATCATGGAATTGATCCGAGTATTGATGTGATCATCAACGCTGGTTTAACAGATACAGCTTTTTCTGGAGGAAAGATTTGGACCGAAACAGCATTACCACAAATCATTACAGAATGGGTCGCACAAGGTGGAGGCTTCATCGGAATCGGCGAACCAGCTAGTTATCCACATCAAGGACGCTTTTTCCAGTTGGCTCATGTGTTAGGGGTAGAGAAAGAACGAGGCTTGTCACTTTCAAGTGATAAATATTTTAAACAAGTCACATCGAACCATTTTATTACAGAGTCTATACCAGCATTCAAATTCGGTGAAACGGTCAAGAGTGTCTATGCATTGTCCGAAGAAACTAAAATTTTAGAATACAGCGAAGAAGAAGTCCATTTAGCTTGTCATGAATTTGGAAAAGGTCGTAGTGTCTATTTAGCTGGTTTACCATTTGATTTTCAAAATGCTCGACTACTCATGCGCTGCTTGTATTATGCAGCGAATAAAGAAGACGAAATTTATAATGGCTATGCAGAAAACATTTATTGCGAAGTCTCTTTATTCCCAGAAGTACAACGTTATTGTGTGATCAACAATTCTGCTGAAGTTCAAACAACGAACATCTACTTAAGCAACGCACAGGTGGAACAGATGACTTTACAACCTTATGAAATGATTTGGAGTGAACTAGATGACTGAATCGGCAAAAACTATACTAAATATTATTGGGAATCTGCTATTTTTCTTCTTTTGTGTGTCTTTAGTTATTTATGGACAACGAACGATTGGCTATCACTTTTTATTTATTGAGTTACTCGGTTTAGCAGGAGTTCTACTACAATTATGGAACTACAATAGAAAATTTAAATAACAGGGGACAAACATGGATATTAGTAAAGCAGTACAAGTTTACCCAAGCCAGCGTCAAATGACTTGGCAAGCAATGGAATTTTATGGATTTATCCATTTTGGCATGAATACCATGACGGACAGAGAATGGGGATTGGGTCACGAAGATCCCAACCTGTTTGATCCGAAAGAATTAAACTGTTTGGAATGGGCAAAAACCATGAAGTCAGCCGGTATGAAAGGTGCGATTTTAACTTGTAAACATCATGATGGTTTTTGTCTTTGGCCAAGTGCTTATTCGAAACATACCGTTGCCTCAAGTCTGTGGAAAGATGGACAAGGAGATGTGGTTAAAGAATTTGCTGATGCCTGTCGCCAAACAGGTTTGAAGTTTGGCATCTATTTATCTCCATGGGATCGAACTGAAGCCACATACGGTGAAGGAAAAAGCTATGATGATTTTTATGTCAATCAATTAACTGAATTATTAACACAGTATGGAGAAATTTTTGAAGTCTGGTTTGATGGTGCCAACGGTGAAGGGGATAATGGCAAACAACAGGTTTACGATTGGGATCGTTATTATGAGGTGATCCGTCGTCTACAACCACAGGCAGTGATTGCTGTTTGTGGACCAGATGTTCGCTGGGTTGGCAACGAAGCGGGTCAAACAAGAAAAAACGAGTGGAGTGTGGTTCCAGTCACATTGAGAAATGCTGAAAAAATTGCCAAGGATTCACAGCAAGTTGATGATGGTTTGTTTTCTCAGAAAGTCTCTAGCGTTGACGAAGATTTAGGTAGTCGTACTGCGTTGGGAAATTATACTGGTCAGTTAGTTTGGTACCCAGCCGAAGTGAATACTTCGATTCGCCCAGGTTGGTTTTATCATCAAAATGAAGATCAGAAAGTGCGAAGTAGTAACGAATTATTTGAACTCTATCGACGTTCTGTAGGCGGAAATGGTACTTTCTTATTAAACCTTCCACCAACACCAGCAGGCCAGCTAGCTGATCCTGATAAAAAGGTGTTAGCAGAACTAGGAAGGATGATTGAAGAAATCAAAACAAATCAACCTGAGTTACAAGGCGAATTAGTTTTTTCTTCTTCCTGTGAAGTAGTAGATCCAGTCGAATTTCAAATACAAAAAGAACAAAAGAAAAGCAATTGGAAACCAGCTGCAGATGATTCCACCCCAATGATGACATTGTCTTGGCAAACTGCAAAAACGCTCAATACATTGATTTTGCAAGAAGACATTTCAGTTAGTCAACGAGTAGAGGGATGCAATATTTCCTATTTGACAGAAGAAGGCTATCAACCTTTGGCGAAGATTGAATCAATTGGATATAAACGTATCATTGATTTTGAGAAAATCACCACCACACAAATCAAGCTAGAGTTTGTTGCTTACAGAGAGTATCCTACTTTATCAGGACTTTATGCACTATTGGTGAACAAATAACTAACCGTTTAAAATCTATTTTTACAAAACTAAAAGCATTCATCCATCCAAGCACTGATCTCTTATGAATAAAATAGAAGAACTGTTTCAGTTACTAAGTGATCAGCTATGGTGGATGAGTGAAGGTAATTGATTGTGGAATGCTAAGCAAGAAAGGAAATGACTCACTAATTCCAAGAAAAAATAGTTGTTAGCTAAATCTAAAGATGGAAAGGTATTTTAATATTCAGGAATAGGTTAAAAAGCACAAACAATTTTTGTGTTGTGCTTTTTTATCTGAAATGAGTGTGTTTTTTTGATAAATCTCCACTGAAAAATAATGAGGTTGTTATTTTTAATTATAGGTTTTTTATTAATTTCCGATGGACAACTTTCATTAAAAGTCAGTTGGAAAAGCAGACGATGAAACAATTGATAGGGGATCAATCAAAAGTGGATGAAGATTTCTTTTATGACACATTTTAAGTGAGGTAAAAAGAGATGAAAAAAATAGGTGGGTTCTTTTTTGGTATATGTATTCTCTTATTTTTAGGAGGAAACGTAATGAATAGAAATCAAAACGTAGGTAAGTTTGAAGATTTGACTATCACGCAAACTGAATTTCACATGCAAATTAAAAATCATCTGGCAAACGTTAAGAATCGATATAAAAATGAGCAAATCACTGGATCGTTAGCTGAAAATAAAAAAGCAATCGAAGAATTACAAACGGCTTCTTGGGAGCGTGCGATTTGGGATAAAGCCATTTTTTTTATTGCAAAAAAGGAGGGGATCGGAGATTTTACTTCATATGCTGAAATCGTGAATACGATGGCAGATGAAAATAAACAGAGAGAGGAGAAAATTTCCAAAGGCGAAATCGTCTACGGTCTATCACGATTTGGATTGAATGAGTTTTATGGTCATCTTTTGGCTGAAACGAAAACAAGTCTGATCAAAAAGCTGTCACAAAAGAATGGCCCACTGTTTTGTTCTGATCAGGATGTTTATACACGTTTTCAAACCAACAAAGAGGAGTGGTTGCGAGCTGGTACAAATTATCGCTTAACAAAAGTAAGTTTACCCAAAGATTCAAAAGAGTATTCATTATTTCAAAATAGCGAATATCCATCACCAGAGGAGTGGTTAAAACATACTCCAGAAGCAAAGCAGAATGAAGAATATATTTCATTGGCTGAGGTGCAAAGTTTAAACGCTTATCAGCAAGAAAAAATGAATAAGATTGCTGATTTACAAGTAGGTTCATGTTCTGCTCTGATTGATAACGGAGCCAATGTTTATTTTTATCGATTAGAGGAAATAATTGTTAATGAAGACGAAGCATTGGAAAAAAATTATGAAAAAATCAAACAAACGATCATCAATGAAAAATTTGAGGCATATGTCCAATCCGTCATTTCTTCGAGTCGTACGACTAAAAGCGAACGACGATTAAAAGAAGCGATTCTCCAGGTTATTTAGAAGAAGGGAGTAACAAATGAAAACAAAAAAATTTAAAGTGTTGCTTTGTTTGGTATGTTTACTTGTCCCATTGCTTTTGCCGGTAGAAGGGTTAGCAAAAGAAATCAAATCGTTGGTAAATGAACAAAAAGTCATTCAAGAAGAGTATCTTCCCTTACCAGGAAATAGCACAAACCCTTATGGCGGTACAGATTACTATATTGATGCCACTTTAGGTAACGATGAAAATACAGGGAACTCAAAAGAACAACCTTGGCAAAATGTCACAAGAGCGAATAAAGTGACTTTTCAAGCAGGCGATCGCATTCTTTTAAAAAATGGGGAAGAATGGCAAGATCAACAATTATGGCCAAAGGGTTCTGGTGAAGAAGGAAAGCCAATTACCATCGATTGTTATGGTGATGCTGATTTAGGTCGACCTTATATCGCCACTAATGGAAATGTTGAAAATCCTGTGAACTACGTCGCAGGTACGTTCAAAAAAGATAAAGACAAAGTTGGTTTGACTGGAGCGGTCGTTCTTCGCAATCAGCAGTACTGGGAAATCCATAATTTAGAGCTTTCCAATGATGATGATTTCAACGAAGACATTAATGTATCTGCTAAGATTAAGTCAGTAGTGAGAGATGGGATTTCTGTCTCAATCAATGCGGATAAGTTCGCTCCGGAAGAAACCAATCGGATCATGCACGGCATCAAGATCACTAATTGTTATATCCACGATATCGATGGTCCGACTGATTGGCAACAGATCCATTATGGTGGGATCGTTTTTCAAGTATTCGGAGAAAAAAGTTATAAGGAATATGACGAAGGGCAGTATTATTTTAAAGATATCGTTATTGAAAATAATTCATTTAAAAAGACCGAACTTCATGCGATTGAATTTGCTTTTAATTGGTTCTACGATCGGGATTATGAATCAGGAGAATACGATGAAACAGGTAAATTTCATGAAGGCTGGGAGCAACTTTGGGTCAGAAATCGAGATTTGTATAGTCGAGATGTCAAAATAACTAATAACTATTGTGAAGATATCGGTCAAGGGGCCATTCAACTTGCAAATACAAAAGATATGGTAGTCGAATATAATGAAGTAAATGGATTTTTACAAAGGTATCATGCTGTTTCCTGCGGGTTATATCTATGGGCTGGAGCAGATACCGTCATGCAATACAATGAAGTATATGATGGACCTTGGGATGAGTATGATGGAACTCCTTGGGATTTAGAGTATACTAATTTCAATGTAACGTACCAGTATAATTATTCTCATGATAATGCGGCTGGGTGGATGGCTTATATGGGCAACAGCTCTAATTCCATCGCACGTTACAATTTAAGTGTCAATGATAATGGCGTGATCATGAAAAATATGTTGTCAACTAATTATTCGCCTACGTTTATTACCAATAACATTTTTGTCTATGATGCAGAAAAAATGGATTGGTTCCACGATGAAGTTTTTAAAGATAAAGTTTATTTTATGAACAATGTTTTTTATAATACTTCAACTACTACACCAACAAAATGGTACCGTAAGGACGGGGCATTAAATCATGCAGTTTTTTCTAATAACGCGTTTTTTGAAACAGGCGGGGAACACTCACCACAAGAACCAAATGATCCTAAAAAAATAACGGCAAATCCGCAATTTGTGGGCAATCCTTTAAATTATAAACAAGGCAACGGAGTTCAAAATATTAGCAATTCAGCAGCTATTTTTAAATTAAAAGAAACTTCACCACTGATTGATGCCGGACGTTACCATCGTAGTTTAGGAACAACTGACTTTTTTGAAACACAATTGTATTATGGTACAGCACCAGATATCGGAATCCATGAATATATCCAAGGAGAAAAAGTGGAAAACCCGATCGATGATCAGCCAATTGAGATAGAAAAGGATCGAGAAAAAGAAAACTTAGCTTACAAGAAACCCATCACTGCCAATTATACGCATCCACACAATAACTACTATTATAGTGCAGATAACTTAGTTGATCACGATACAACCACTCGATGGGCAGCCCCAGATCCAGAGCTAATGACTGAAGGTTATCCTATTAAAATTGAAATTGATTTTGAAAAAAACACTAAATTTGACGAAGTTTATCTTGATGAATTTTCTGATTCAGGTACCAATTTACGTATTCAATCCTTTGAACTACAAAAGTTGACTAGAGATGGAGAGTGGGAAACCTTTACCAAGCGAGATGATGGTATGGGTCACGACTTAACGTTAAATGATTTTGGGGAAATCGAATCAGCAAAGCTACGGTTATTGATCACGAGTCAAAAACCGACAGAATATTACACTCCAAGTATGACGGAAATTCAAGTTTATTCATCAAACAGTCAAATCGGATCTGAAGCTAGCATATCACCTCATGTTTTTGTTTATGATCAAAATCCTGCGATGCGGCAAGATAGCAATAACCAAATTCAATTTTTAGTTGATGTAGCCGATGATGAATTTACCAGTATCCGCTACATTGGCTCTGAAGGGAATGTTTTAGGAAGCTTAAACGAAGGAGTCGATTATCAATTTGATGGTCAAGTAATGAATATCTCGTCGACTTTTTTAACTTCTAAAGAGGTTGGTTCAGCAGGATTGCAATTTGAATTTAAATCAGGTAAGGCAATCAAAACAACGATGGAGTTAACAGACACTACCATGCTATGCGAACGAATCAATGAAGGTGAAAAACTTTCTGCTAAAAATGACCAACTCAAACAAGCGTTGATTGAAGCAAAAACAGTACTAGCTAAAGTCAATCGTGAGACCACTGCAATGGGCAATGATCAAGTAACCCATAAAGAAGTTGTTGAAGCAGAAATGGCACTAGCAAAAGCGATCACAGAATCTCACAATATCAACGACACTTCGATTCAAACAAACGCCAACCCTATTACCAATAAGCAAATCAAGGGTCATAGATTAGCGAGTCAATACACGCAGTTGTTTTAAGTAATTGACTAAAAACTCTGAATGGTTATTTTTTAGAGTAAACCTTGCAAAGCAAGACAGCCATCCACTACTATAACCAAGTTCATCCGAAGAACCTGAAAATGATGTAAGTTATTTTCGAGGTTCTTCGGATGTTTGTTGTAGATCTAAATTTTTGATCAACACAAGAACAAGTAACAAACCAATCTTTCCAAATAGGAAAAATCCTTTGTGTGACTCGGACACAAGTTAGCTTTCCTTAAAATATAATCGAGCCTTTTTGATAAAGTTTCTTTGAGCATAGGAGAGGAATGATACCCAGTAAACGATAGTTCAAACCAATGATAATCAACGAGAACGCCTAAAAAAATCTGTAATTTTCACAATAGTTCTAGTAAGCGAAGTATCAACGGATTGATTCTTTTAATAAAAATTATTTAAAAATTTTTATTATATAACAAATTAATACTCTTGTTATTGATTTACAATGTAATTGTCAGAACGATAAGCGAGAGGAGAAAATAATGGTTTTTAAATTCTTACAAAAATTCAAAGAAGCCAATCAACTGGAAAGCAACGCCCAAGAAGTGGTTTCCAAACAATACTTAGAAATAAGAAAAACGTCTTTTGTGCAAAAGAAAGATGAGAAGATCGTAATCGACTTTTTAAGTGACATGGATAAAGATTTCGGTAGTAGCCAAGATGATCGAGTGAGGCAAGGAGAACATTTTGAGCAATTTTTAGCAGCAGCTTTCCGATTAGCAGGATACGGGGTTGAGATAACGAAGAAAAGTTATGTCAAAGATCATCGTAAGTATGTGGGAGATGGGGGTGTCGATTTAATTTTGACGAAAGAAAAAAAGCGGATCGCGGTACAAGCAAAATCCAATCGCTTAAACGCAAAACCCACGCCGACACTGATTGGACGTAAAGATATCACTAATTTTTCAGGAATTTCAAATAAAAATTGGGATAAAAAAATGTTTATCACCACTTCATTTTTTTATCAACAGGTCTATGAAGAAATTGAACAAAATGAAAAAGCAAAAGAAATCGAGTGGTATGATCGCTACGGGTTATTACAATTATTAAATCAAATCATACCAGATACGATGCTAAAATTTCAGCTTTTAAATTCTTTGCCAATGGGTATAAAAATATGCCCCAAATGTAGCGAAGGAATCATAATTAATTGTCGGAATGGAAAAACCGGCCATCTATTTAAAGCATGTTCCTTACATTGTGGTCATACAGAAAAGTTCAACACAACGGAATGATTACATTAGTCAGCGATTCTTTTTCCAAAATCTCTACATATACTAATACAGTGATACTTCGATTGAATGCTATTCAATACTATGGACGCTAAGACAGCGTTATAGTTTAAAAAATCCACAAAAAATATGTGATGCAGCCATACTTGGGAATAATTCCCCGTCAATTTTTCAATAGAAAGAATAAACAGTTCAAACAAGTGATTAAGAAAGGACTCTAGAATGGATAAATGACAAAAATACTCAAAGTAAAGCAAATTGAAGCAATGAAATTTTATACGGATATTTATCGAGAAGCAAGTTCATACAGAAACATGTGGGTAATCAAACCCTTTTATCTGTTTTTATATGTTCTTAGCCTATGGATTAATACGTTATTTATTCTAGTTATTTTGGGTAGTAGTTTTTTATATTTAACTGGAAATCCTCATGCTTATAATAATATTGAAACAATCTTTTACCAATTCATCGTGGCGACTGCGTTTCTGTTATTCTGTTACTATAAAAGATATCGAACAAAGCATGGTCGTCCTAAAAAATACCATAATTATTTATATAAACGAAAAGCCGAAAGAATGCTCGACGAACGAAGTATCAATCAATTGATTTTTGATGTGGAATACTTGATCAAAAAGAAAGAAAACCACGGAACCAGTATGTTAAGTATCTACCAAAACTTTATCGTAGCTTTGTGTTTTCCTATCACGATCTATCTTATCCAAAATTTTTTTGAGAAAGGCAGTATAAATTTTAGTACTTTTCTAATCAGTCTTTTTCCATTGACATTCATTTTTGGGATTTTTAAATCGAATAATTTATTTATATTAGTAAAAAGCCTTTATGTTGAAGATTATTATATGCTTGTTCATGTAAAAAAAGAATTAGAATATATGAGGACAATCAAAATAAATAAGACCAAACGTTGAAAATCGGTATTTATGTGTCTCACTCAATCAATAGAAAAATAAACAGCACCTAATCTGTTCCAAAATAGTAAAACCGTAATTTTAGAGATAGGTTATATTCAATCTAAAGCTCAAACTCATCCTCACAATGATATGGGGTCAACTTATTAGTAAATATCTGGAATACGACTAAGGCTAGAGTGCGCGGAATAAATTCATAAGGAGAGGGATATTAGATGAAGTATATCACTAAAAGTTGGTCATTTATTTCTATTTTAATCTTATTAATCATTTTTGAATTAGTTAACACATATCTTATTTATCAGTTTCCTATTTATTTACGAATAGGCATACTTATGCTCATTGGGTGGGGATATGAAATAATCATAAGACGTTTTTTAAAACATTAACTATAAAAAACTATGGTAGAACATCATGAAAAAATACTATAAGATTATCTCTGATTTACGTTGAGCAACTTTAGAATCAGCGCTTAATACAGCATTTTCAAGAAAATAAGATAGAATTAAAAAAGGTTAGGCTGGTTTCCTACGAGAACTAGCTATAATGATGCTGGAATAGCTATAGCCGGAATAATATAGAGGAGTGAGTTTTCTTGTATAAAAACTGGAAAAAGTATACGAAAAACCATCCATACGCTAGTATTATCATTGTGGCGTTAGTAGCCAGTTTAATAGGTATTTTTATCGAATATTTACTGAATCGAGACTTTCTAAGAAGCGGCTTTGGAGTAACGTTGATTTTGATTATCGGGCAGATAGTTGTTGTAAAGAAAAATAAGAAATAATTTACTGAAATAAAGTGTCGGGGTAAGGAGAGTTTAAGTAATACAAGATTTAAAATTTTAAATAATAAATATTCAAGTCATATCTGAAATTTGATATGACTTTTTTGCTTTTAGATTTTTTGAACAGTATAAAGAAAATGATTAATTTTGCAGAAGAAAAATTATCTGTGGATACAAATATCTTGTTTTTTTAAAATGATTTTTTATTTATAACGTTTAGTTAATAGTATATATCTACAAAGTAATCTTTCAGAAATATGGCTAGTAAAAGTAAACGTAGACGATGTATAATAAAGATGTTTTAATATGTTATAGATATCTTGAACAATAAGATATTTTTTATTAAACTTTTGAATTTTTTTGATCATAATTATATTGATGCCATTAGGGGATACATTGTTATGGGAACAACACTAATTACTAAAAAAGATTTACTTAAAAAATTAGATATAACTACAGAAGTATTAAATTATTTAGTTAGACATGGTATGCCAAAAGATGAAGAAATGTTTGATTTTGCCAAAGTGATTTCATGGAGAGAAGAATGGTCAAAAAAAATATTGGGTAATATAGAAGTGGGTGAAGTTTTTACTAATAAAGAAATTGCAGAGAAATTTAAATGTTCTATGCAAGGCGGAATGAGAAGATCTCATAAAACTAATACTCTTGTACTCTTTAGTGATCAAACAGGAGGCAATGTTTATAAAGATAAATGGTTAAATGGTATTTTACAATACACAGGTATGGGTTTGAATGGTGACCAACTATTAGATAAAGCTCAAAATAAAGTTTTAGCTAATTCAAAATCTAATTTTGTAAAGCTTCATCTATTTGAAACCTTTAAACCAAAAGAACACACATATTTAGGAGAAGTATATTTAGCAGGAAAAATATATACTGATAATGAGCAAGATAATAGCGGTAAAATGAGGAAAGTATATAAATTTCCTTTAGCTTTAATAAATCAAAAGCAATTGATAGAAGATAAAGAGATATACAGTCATGAAGAGAATCAAATTAGATATGTTCGTAATTTGTCTAATATTAAAATAGAAGAGGAGGCAAGAAAAATTAGCAGTTATAACAAAAAAATGGCTGTTAAATATGGTAATAAAGAAGAGTTTTTATTTTCAAAAACAAAAGTATATAAACGAAATGTTTTCATATCCGAATACGTTAAGCGACTTGCAAAAGGTATCTGCCAACTCTGTCAAGAAAAAGCACCATTTATAAAAGACGGTGTACCTTATTTGCATTGTCATCACATAGAGTATTTATCAGAAGGGGGGAAAGATGTAATTGAAAATTGTATTGCATTATGTCCAAACTGTCACGCTAGAATTCATGAACTTGAGTTGCCAGATGATAAAGATAAACTAATTAAGATTGTTGCGGAGAGAGAGTATAAACTGAATCACATATAAAGAAAAATTAGCAACTTCGTTAAACCTTCTATACTTTTATAGGTACTGTATTATGCGAGCGTTCGCTATAAAAAGACTGGGTTGTATCAATATTTGTTCGAAGTTCTTTTTCATGGTCTTCTGGTAAATAGGCGTCTTCTAGAATCATATTAGAAAATGCATGAGATTTTCCAAGATAGGGAATATCTTCATAGTAACGGAGGAGCTCATACATTTTTGTAAAGTTCTAGGTTCGAGTATTAGGATCGGAAAGTCATTGTCAAATAAAGTAACTTTTACGCTTTATGGATATTTAAATATAAAATAATGAAACAATTGAACAAAAGAGAAAGGGTATGCTATAATAAACATGAAAAAAGGAACTGCGTCAACAGTTCCCTTTTGACAGCACCGCTAAAGACGGTGGCAAGTTATATAGTTATCTCAAAAAGGAGTAACCAATCTCTCGCTAAAGTGACGGTTACTTCTTTTTGTCGTTTTTGTGGGCTAAGGTTAGAATGCCAAAAATCAGTGTTGCGATCAAAGATCCAAAACTGATCATTAGCCCTAACGCTGCTTCCACAGACAAAAGGCGTCTCCTTTCTCTAAAGTTTGAGATTATGTGCATAAGCACCACCTCACTTTCAGATTAGATAGCCACCGTCATTAAACTTTACTGTCATAACTGATTATAGCATATAGGATTTGTTATTATTACCTTAAAAATGAAAAACAACTGTTCTTTTGTTTTGAAAATTGAATAGAAGAATAAGCGTATGCTATAATGAAGATGAAAAAAGGAACTGCGCGAACAGTTCCCTTTTGACAGCACCGTTTAAGACGGTGGCTCAGTTTAATTATAGTTACAAAAAATAACCGTTAAACTGCCTAAGTGTAAATTGCGGTTATTTTTTGTCGTTTTTGTGATTGCTGACTGTCAGAACTAACGTTGCAAAAGCTATTGCAAACATTAGCGCTTCAAAAACAGACAAGCTTATCCTTTCTAGGAAGCAAGTCACAAATCAACATAGGCATCACCCCATTTCTATTGGGATTAGCCACCACATAAACTGTGCTGTCTCAACTATATATAGCATATAGACCTAGTTATTTTCTTGAAATTTCAAGTATAATTAGGTCTATTTTTTTGCTTAAAAATAAGAAACCAAGAGGGATTGTGAACTGAAAAAAGATCAAGAAAAAGGACAAAAACAAAAACTTTTTATCCGTGAAAACGTAAGTATATTAGAATTGATGGAAGTTAAAGTTATTTAGTCAAATAAGAAAAATTAAAGTTGCTTTATAACATAAGAAAGAAACAAAATAAAATAAGATTAAGGGGAACAAAAATCAATGAATGAATCAATCAATCACGAAGAACAAAAGGTTTCTGCGTATATCCATATCCCGTTTTGTGAGCATATCTGTTCATTACTGTAACTGGCTGACTAAAATTAGTTCTTTTATTTAAAAAATTCAAACAGTTATGACTTTAAAAACGCTTTTTATGATGAGGTAAACTAATAACATCGTTATTAGTTTACAGTTGTATCGTCATATAAGACAAATAAAATAATTGGGAGGATACATATTTTTAAATGAAAATTAGTATTACTTACATCTGATTTGGTTGTCTCTATTACTCCATCAATCTCGATAGGATCAAATGTATTTGCTAATGAAAATACAGAAATTTCGTTGAATCAATCAATAGACAGAACTATTACTGAATAAAAGCTTACTGAAGGATTCAGGCAATTATTTAATTTAAATATTGACGATTTAATCACTATTTTGAAACAATAAGGAATTGATCCATATACAATTTTTACTGCTAGCAAAATAGCATTACAAAGAAGAAAAGAGCTACTTAGGGCTAGGGTAAATAAAGTATTTAATTTCAATAACGAAACAAAAGATATTTATTTGAACTCTTATATTGCGACTACTGCAAAAACTGTTGGGCTTGCAGTGATTGTACATTATGTAGGTTTAGGATAGCTCAAGCTATTACTGGTTCTATCGGAACTACGATTCATACAAGTAAAAGAATGATTATTCGTGTAAATAAACACCCAGGATGAAAAGGGGTTCGAATATTGATTGTTGAGTAATCATAAGTGTACGCAGCCAATAAAGTAAAGAAATCTTGATTGGCTGGTGTTTTATATGAATTATTTATCTAAAATATGGCTATTTGTTCAATATTTAATATTACTAGTGATTTTTGAATTGATTAACATATTTATTATTTATCGTTTTCCTATTTATGTGAGAATTGTAATACTTGTTCTCAATGCTTGGGGATATGAAATAATCGTAAGCCATTAAAAAAACATCGTTATAATCATAAGCAATAAAGAGATTGTTACATAAAATCATGAAAAAAAGACAACAGAATTATCGCTGATTGGTTAAACAATTGTTGGCCAAAAAACAAAAGAAATGATGAAGTACATAGTTAATGGGATAAGCAGTAAATAATAAAAATTAGTTAATGTGGATAAAAATGGTTTGAACAAGGTCATATCTTAAACGTAGATATGACTGTGACTATTAAAATGTGTTAAAGATAATGTCTCACATCCAAATGAAACTTTTTATGGCATTAAATTGTCGTTGTGGTACTCTACATTTGCGACGACTAGAAAGCATTTTCTTTGTTTGGCATAGATTTTATAGTTGTTGTGTTTTTTGTCTAGCTTTTTACTTTCCATAGGATAAGTAAAAAGCATTAAATGAAAAGGAGATGGATACTATATGAAAATAGGTAAACTGATTACTGCTGCTCTTGGTGTGGCGAGCATAGCAAATGAAGCACGTAGTTTAGGACACCAAAATCAAGGAAGGGAATTAAAACGAAATCCGTATGTAGAAAACTTGGGTAGAATTAATTTTTTACCTGATGACATTCATCCACACGAAGTTCAACACTCGAAACACAACAATGGGATGAACGCTGACCAAACCTCAAGACTACTAGACGAAATGCAAAGAGATGATCCAAGACACCCCTATTCAGCTCAAATATCTAAAAAAAAATCTAAAAAAAATGGTGAAATTCATCCACACAAAGTTCGACACTCGAAACACAATAATGTGATGAACACTGACCAAACCTCAAGACTATTAGACGAAATGCAAGTCGATGATCCAAACCCCTATTCAGCTCAAAAATCTAAACAATCAAAAGAAATTGATGTAGAATTTTCAAAGCATCTCGAGGATCAAAAAGCTCATGACGGAGCAATTTATCAACTAGTGGAAAAAGAGTCAGAATTTATCAAACTCTTAAACGGATATATTACTGAAAAACCTGCAGAAATTAATCTATTAAAATCATACCGTGAGCAGTCTGAAGAATTATGCAAAGAATTACGTCTTGTGAGGAATGATTTAAAAACTTTTGTGAATAAGACAGAACAGAAGTTGGAATCGCTTGAAAAATATTTAAAAAATGATGGAATAGAGAATAGAACAGAAGTAGAAGAATATGAGTTTCGTTACATAATGGACTTAGACAATCTAAAAAACAAAAAAAGGGAGGCCAATAGTTTTTTAGCGAATTGTAGAAAGCTAACAAGATTCCTAAAAAATGAGATAAACTACCTGAGAACCCCTGCAGTGCATTCTCTTGAAACAGAAAGTCCTACTATTTTTTCACAAAAGTCTACAAAATCAAAAGGAACCCATTTGGATAGCACTTATAAAACAACGATAAGTATGCCTGAAATAACGAATAAACCTACAACAGCGCTACCTACTCTTTCTCCACAAGAAGAATCTATAGCAATAAGATTTGAAGATCTTTCAAGCAATTTCAACATGGCAACTAAAAATATAAAATATTTACGTGAACAAATTAATGAGTTCCATTTACAGTTACGCTCGAATAAGAAAATGTCTCCTAGTGATATTCAGCAGACAGAAAAAAATCTTAATATTTTTGAGAATATCATCCTTCCAACATTAAAGTGTGAAAAAACGAATATTCAATATGCAATAATTAATGAGAAAAATTGTATAGAGTTGCTTGTAAAAAAAGGAAAATTAAGCCCCTCGTTAGCAACAAAGTATACTGATGAATACAATAAACTCATTAATAACTTTGAACAATCTAATAACAGAAGAAATAAAAGAGGCCAGTCAATGAAACCTACTCTTTCAGAAAAACTAACAAATACTGCTATAAAAAATAACAAAGAATTTTCAAGAACTAAACGAGAGTCAACTTTTGAAAGGTAGTCTATAAAAAAGTGTGTAAACCCCCAGAGGTTGTATCAAGTGATGCAGAGTTTTTCAAATGGATAAACCTAAAGAAAAGAATGATTAAAAGAATTAGATTTAAAACGTACATACAACATAAAAGACAGAATGAAATAGCTAATAAGTTCAGCAATTGAGGAGATACTTGTTGAATTACCATGTGCCTGGTCTTTTTTGATTAGTCACTGTATAAACATTACTGTCTTTACCATTACACTCATATCTCTTTATTGGCAGAAGCAGGCGTTCCGATTAAAGCGATCATGGAGCGAGTGGATCATTCCAACATGAAAACAACTTTAGAAATTTATAACCAAGTAACCAATACAACCAAAGAAAAACTAGTCCAAGAAGTCGATTCTTGGATTTTTTAGTGGATTTGTTTGGAAAATACGGTTAGTATGCGTATATGAGAGGTTGTGAAAGCGATGGTATGCTTCAAGAATTAAGAGCGAAAAATCGAAAATAGCTTTCCATATTTTTGAATATTTTGAACTTAATTCCGTAGAAGCAATCGCTTGAACACCGTTTAAAGAAGGTCGAAAACAGGTACGACTTTTCGACGTAAGGAGAATTTAGTTTAATGAATGAAACAACCAATCCCGCAGAACAAAAGGTTTCTGCGTATATCCATATCCCGTTTTGTGAGCATATCTGTTCATTACTGTGACTATACCCACAAATAAACTAAAGCTAAAGTTTCTGTGTCAAACTTGCAAGCCTATTATCTTTTACATGGGTGGCGTTCAGGTATAATTAATAAGGAAACAGTCGCTATTAATTGATGAAAGGAGAAAAATTTGTTAGATTTTCATAAGTTATTGAGAAGGTATCAAGATTCATTTATATATGTTAATGAACGTAAGAAAGCAATGAATGTTTTGAAAGAAATAGTTGATGTTGAAGAAAAATCGATTGAGTTTTTACCAGAAAAACGCATCGAATTGTTAGTAACAAATGTCGTGAATTCAATCTATTTTGATCAATCAAAAGAAGTATCAATAAAGCTCTTTTATGTGATAAATAATGAAAAGAGTAGAAAATATTATCAACATCCATCTTTTATTACAGATGGAACAGATTCGTTGCTAGAAGATGACAAGTTATATGTCTTTTTTGATGAATCAGTTGGGATAATTGAAACAAATAGTTCACTTTTGGAGTCTGATGTTCGTATACTTTCTGGTATTACACATGAGAATGTTGAAAAAAAAGATATCTATTTCATGGATTATATTTCTGCTTTTGAACACAGAAATGAAATAAATAAATATTAATTATAAACCTACCATTGGATCATGAAGTATTATCGCTTGATTCAATGGTAGGTTTCTGTCTTTAGGTCCAAAGGAAAAAACAGTTACACGTTAGAAGAAAGAGATTCACTCTAAAAATTTTTAAAGTAGAACTTTATAAGAGAAAGAATTTGTCAAACTGTGACGAATTAAAAGTGAATGTATCTGTTTATACAAATCAAACAAAGAACATAAAATCTGAAGAAAAAAACGTTGAAGTGTAGGGGGTAGAGGAATCGGAGAAATTGACGAATAATGTAACTAAAATATCTAAATTAACAGATTCGAAAGACTACTCAAACTTAAAAAAGGTTATGGTAACCGAATATAAAACAGAATTACACGTAGAAGTGATTTTCTTGCATAAAAATTGGATACAATATACCAAAAGTCATTGTATATATTAGTATTAATTTCATTCAAAATTATTATTTAGTTTAAAAAGATAGAAGTAATAAAGCTATTATTTGAAAACACTTTTATAGCATAGGGAATTACTTAATAAGAAGCAGTGCACGGATAAAACAATCAATAGATGAAACAACCAATTCCACAGCACAAAAGGCTTCTGCGTATATCAATGCCCCGTTTTGTGAGTATATCTGTTGTTACTATTAACTAAACTACAGTTATTAGAATTATCATTACGCTTTTTTATAAATGTCGTATAATGGATATAAGTGTATTAGTGAAGGAAAGGCATCCTGAAGTAGTCCTTCATATAATGATCAAAGATTACCAAATAATATTTCTGAAGTGCATTATGCAGCAGATAATATCCGCTTAGTCCTACCGATACAGTATACTTCAAAAGAGTTGGAGGAGAGATTACATGACTGAGAAAGAACAAGTGCAACAAATCGTGAAAAAGTATAATAAAAGTATTGCTGATTTATCAGAAAATGCTACAGCAAAAGAATTTAAAACAGTGATGAAATATGTAGCAGATGAAGCCAATCGCAAGCAACGAAAATTAGTTGGGTTGGATAAATAATTTTGAACAGTGAAGTCATATCTGAAACGTGTATATGGCTTTTTACTCATTAATATTCATTTTAACCTTTGATGGAAAAATCAATCATCCCTTTATTAAATATTTCAGTTCTTATGAAGAATATCCTCTAGCAAACTTCAAATACTGGAGGATTCTTTTTCTAAGCGCTGATTTACTCATAAAAAAGTAGTTGGCTACTTCGTCAAAGTTTCTAAATTTTCTTAGTGCATAGGAAAGCGCTTGATCGTTCGCCATAAGAATACTGACGCCTATATTGGCTCTAAGTTCTTTTTCATAGTCTTCTGGTAAACAGGTGTCTTCTAAATTCATATCAAAAAATGCATGAGATTCTCCAAGATAGGGTATATCCCTATAGTAATGGATGATCTCATGCATTTTTTATAAAGTTTTGGCGTTCAAGCATTATATTTTGATTAATGGTGGTAATAAGCTCACCATATACTTTCGTAATTGATCCAAGCATTTCTTACTTAAGTTATTTTGAATAGTAATAAGTCACTTCATCTGAGCGTTCATTATAAATAAAGTAGAGAATTAAAAAAATTACTTAAAACAGGAAATGTCCAAACGTCGCTATATGTATTTGTAGATATCTTATTCTTTACTGTTACTACTTTTTTTAATAAAAAATGGGTATGGAAAATTTGCGGTAATTGATATTAAAGAGTAGGAAGAATACGAAAATTATAAAATAGCGAAACAAGTTTCACAAGAATTAATGAAAGCGGAGCAAAGTGGTAGTGTGCAATAAAGAGATGGTGGAAGAGGTTGGATTATAGTTGATAGTTTTTCAAATTAGAGTGACAGATAGATTACAATATAATTCTTTATAAGACTGAGGTAGAAAAACAATTGTTGATTTTGAGAATTTACTCAAATCGAGAAGATCTTGTCAAAAAATGTCTGCTCTTTGTGGAAGGTTAAATGTAGAATGATGAAACAATTGAACAAAAGAGAAAGGATATGCTATAATGAACATGAAAAAAGGAACTGCGCTAACAGTTCCCTTTTGACAGCACCGTTTAAGACGGTGGCTCAGTTTAATAATAGTTACAAAAAATAACCGTTCAAACTGCCTAAGTTTAAATTGCGGTTATTTTTTGTCGTTTTTGTGATTGCTGATTGTCAGAACTAACGTTGCAAAAGCTATTGCAAACATTAGCGCTTCAAAAACAGACAAGCTTATTCCTTTCTAGGGATCAAGCCACAAATCAACATAGGCATCACCCCATTTCTATTGGGATTAGCCACCGCATAAACTTTACTGTCTCAACTATTATAGCATATAGACCTAGTTATTTCCTTGGAAATTCAAGTATAACTAGGTCTATTTTTTTGCCTAAAAATAAGAAATCAGGAGGAACTATGAATTTAAAAAAGATCAAGAAAAAGGAGAAAAAAGAGAAACATCCGAAAGTGAAAAAATTGTCACAACAAAAAGCGAATAAAGTGGTTTTTACTGGCGTTTGTTTGCTAGTGATTGGCTTCAACTATTGAAGTAATTCGAGCAAATGTTGTGACAACTAATTTTGATCAACTATCCAAACAGGTGGGTCAATTAGCTAAGTACAAAAATAAATAAGAAATCTAAGAAGAAGGTTTTATCAAATTATCTTTATAGATATGTAAACGGAAATTCCTATAGAAAATCCAGAAGATCGTTCATTGGCAGAATCAGATGAGCTAACTCTCGAACAAGAGCTATCACTAGATGAGAAAGAGGCGAAAGAGGAGTTTGATGAACCACAGAATCCTGAAGAGATGGATAATCTAAATGTGACCGTGGATAACTTGGAAGAACTTGCATTAACCCAAGCAGGAAAAGCTTATTTTGATCAAGAACAAGATCAAGAATTACTAACGAAGTATGTGCTACCTATGAATGGAATGGAACAATTAGAACCAGATTTTAGAAGTTTGGAAGAATCAGAAAAACTTTTATTTAGTTCAATCGCAGAACAAGAAAATGAGAAAGAGAACACAAAAAATTCCTTAAATTGATATACGCTCTGGTTTAAGCTATACTGTATATACGGTATAACTTAAGGAGGCGTTTAAGATGGAAATCAAGGAAAGAAAAATTAGAAAAAGTGGAAATTCAATCGTTTTGACTTTGTCAAAAGAAGTATTGGAAAAAATTGGTGTAAAAGAAAATGATTTTGTTTATGTAGATGAAGAAAAGTTAATTGAAGCCATCAGTAAAAAAGAGCCAAAATCTTCACACGACTTAAAAATAGACCAATTGATTAATGATTCATTTCATGACTATGAACAGATGTACAAGGAGTTGGCAAACCATTGATCAACTACCTGACAGAAAAAGATATCATTAAAATGAATGTCCACTTAATCAGCTGGCAAACACCAGGTGAAATGACCGGTGTAAGAGATGCAAGTGCATTAGCTATGGCTGTAAACCAGCCGCGTCAGGAAATATTTGGTCAAGAGTTGTACGAAACGATTGAAGAAAAAGCAGCCATCTTAGGAATTAATCTTATTAAGAAACACCCCTTTCAAAATGCAAATAAACGTACCGCTTTTATGGCGATGGATGTCTTTTTACGGTTAAATCAGGTCAAAGTATCCTTTAAACAAAACGAAGCCATTGATTTTGTTGTTAAGATAGCTACGCATGATTCAGAAGATTTTGATCAATTAAAAAGAAGTGTTGTCGACACAATTAATGATCATATGATGAACTAAAAATTTATAATTAAGTGTTTTATAAAAAAGAAAGAAGATTGATGAGGAAATCAGTCTTCTTTTTTTGCGTAACAGAGGTGAAAAATGCAAAAAATTGTGTATTTAATTATAGCTACTTCTTTTCTCATGTTATTTCCATTTCAATTATTCTAATAAACATGTGACTACGCATACTTTTCGCTACACACATATTTCTCTCTTGGCAGAAGCAGGCGTTCCAATCAAAGCAATCATGGAGCGAGTGGGTCATTCCAACATGAAAACAACTTTAGAAATTTATAACCAAGTAACCAATACAACCAAAGAAAAACTAGTCCAAGAAGTCGATTCTTGGATTTTTTAGTGGATTTGTTTGGAAAATACAGTTAGTATGCTTTTATAAGAGTGGTCGAAAACAGGTACGACTTTTCGACGTAAGGAGAATTTAGTTTAATGAATGAAACAACCAATCCCGCAGAACAAAAGGTTTCTGCGTATATCCATATCCCGTTTTGTGAGCATATCTGTTATTACTGTGACTGAAAAGTTTTGAGTAATATATTTTTATTAATTGGTAAAGTTAACTTAATTTCATTTTCATATCTATATAAAAAAACATAGTACATCGAAAGTGTGCATTGATGTACTATATCCATTCTTTTGATTTAAATAAATTAAATCTATCTGGTAGTAAAAATTTAAATTTAAGTCATAATAATTATATTAAAATTTTTAAAAGTTAAGAGAGCACACTAATAAAATAATTGCGAAGTTTTTCATCTTCAATAAAAATACGGATACCATCTATACCTCTAGTCATCAAAGTGTAATAAATATTTTTTATAAACTCTGTAAACTGTTCTTCTGTATATTCTTCTTGTATAGGTTTTCCATTTCTATCATAGTAGTTATCTTTTAAACCGATAATTTTATCATTAGAAATAGTTAGATCCTTTCCAATTATTAAACCTACACAATTGATATCAATTCCTTGAACAGCATGTATAGAACCAATTTCCTCACAACTGTTCTTTTTGTTTATCCAGTTTTCATGTGTGCTATTCCAGTGCCACTTTTTATCGCTTTCAAACCAATCATAAGCATCTTTGTCTTTTTTGCTTAGCCACTCTCTTGCATATCCAGCAATCACACGGTTTTGACTATCTTGAAGTAAATTATCCATTCGCTCAATATAATCAAATAATTCTGATATTGAATTTACAAAACCAAAATAACTGTCTTTATCATTATTTCTAAAAAGTGAGTGATCAAAAGAATTATCATTAGAAATTTGAAGAGCATATTTTATTCCTTTTAAATAATCATCAGACGTATATGTCTTTCCTTCATCGTGAATATTAATTCTAAACTGTGTTTTTAGTACAATTTTCTTAAACTTGTTATTAAGAATATAGTTATCGTAGGTATATACCGGAATATCAGAGGGTCTAATTGTCTGATATCGATCATAAAATAAGACTAGGGAGGGTGTACATTCCCTCAAAAGTTCTAAACTATTTTTGTCTTTTTTATTGTTAAAGTATTTAAGTTCAGATGGGTGGAGCTTTCCATAGAATCTAGGCAAACGATGTGCCTCGTCGACAATAATATAGTCGAAGTATTGTTCACTTGTTAATAGAGATCCCCAAGTACCTACTTGTACATTCTTATTAATACCATAGTCCTTGAAAATTTTTTTAGCATTTTCTCTCCAATTTGCTTTTATAACAACTCCAATTTTTTTGGTACCATTAAATTTATCAAAAATTTGCGCAACTAAGTTAGTCATTAACACTGTTTTGCCAGTTCCAGAACCGCCTTCAATTATATAATTGTTACGATTGCTTGTGATTTGTTCAATTATTGCTTGTTGTTGATCTGTGAGATCCATAAAAGGAGAGTATTTTGCTAGTATTTTTTGTTTTAAAGTACTTATTTTTGTATTGTTCGTTACTCCTAATCTTGTTAATTCTTCTTCCCATAGAGGACAAACTACTAATGATTCTAGTTCTTTAACATCTTGATAGTAATTAGAATTATTACCCATTGTACGATTATCAATGACAACTTGTTTTTTTCTTTTTTCGTTATCAGTTACAAATAAAGTAATCAAACGTTTTTCAAGATAATCAAGATTTTTATCAATCAATTTTCCATAAATAACAATTAGTCTATCATAATTTTTCATGACAAAGTTTTTATTAGAATTACTATTATGCTGTTGGTGACGTCTTAACAAATTTTTAGTTTGTCCTATATAATATTTCTTTTCTCCAACATAAACATATACAACGTCTCTATTAGACAACAAATGTATTTCTGTCCCGGATAACTCTTTTGTGTTTAACTTTCCATCTAATTCTATATCCATGGTAATAACGTTATACTTTCTAAGCAAAGTCAATTCAACTTCCTTTCTTATACTAAGTATACCGTATGGTTATTTAAAATAGAACTTTTCTTATAATTTAATTTTAAAAATTACTATAGAAGATTGTGTTACTTTTTAGTACACTATCCTAAGTTTTTTTTATTAATTAATATGCATTAATGATGTTAAACTTAAACTTTCTGATAAAATAGTATATATTAATCAAACTGATGTATAATAACAGTGACTTATTAATAACAGTTGACTTAGACAACAAGTAAGTTCAATAAGTAATTAAATGTACTATAATCAGATTGGAGACACAATGCATTCCTTTAATATTGAGCAAAAATATTCTAGAAAAGAAATACGTAAGCTCCTAGGATATTCTGAACCTGAAAAAATTGGTGGAATTTGGAGCACGGGGTATGTTCGTCATGAAGATGAATTTTTTATTTTTACTAATATATTGTCTGCGGGGAGAACTGGACATAATTATGGAAATAGAATAAAAGGGGATATTTTATATTGGTACGCGAAAGAAAATACTACTTTTAATACTCCAACCATTCAAAAGATGGTAAGTGGTGAATATCCGGTTCATATTTTTATTAGAGAAAATAGTAACGACCCTAAATTTGAATATAAAGGATTAGGAATTATGGTGGATTATGAAGACAGAAAAACAGCTGTCATATCATGGAAGATGGTTGTGCCAACCGACTCAGTAATTATCAAAGAACAAACTTTAAAAAGAAAAAAATTTTTAGAAGGAAGAAAAATTAGCAGATATGTAAATATTTACGAAAGAGATCCAAAAGCAAGAAAAGCATGTTTAGCTCATTATGGATATAGATGTGTAGTCTGTAAATTCAATTTTGAAGAAACATATGGGAAAATTGGTAAAGAATTTATTCATGTTCATCATGAAAAAGAATTAAGCATGATCGATGAATCCTATGAAATTGATCCTATTGAGGACATGAAGCCTGTTTGTCCAAACTGTCATGCAATGATTCATAGAAAGAGACCTGCTTATACGATTGATGAGCTTAGAGTTCAGTTAAATTCAAAAATATAATTAATAATCTAACTAGAAAAGTTATATTCATTAAGTCTATTAATTATTATATACAAGATACGATTGGAGACTAGTATGGGAGAATACTATACAGATAAAGAATTTAGTACATTGGTAAGTTCATTAGCAAGTGCAGCTGAAGATTTTAATTTAGTTGTTTTTATAGGGGCTGGAATTTCACTTTCTCAAGGTTATCCTAATTGGGATGGTTACATTGAAAAATTAATACATTTTTGGCAGTTCAATATACGAAATTATGATGAAGTTAAAGTAAGTAATCAATTGTTGAATAGTTTTGATGAAATATTAAAATCTAATAATACAAATAAAAGAAAAATTGACTTATTGCATACCCTTCTATATGACCTTCTAGGACCAAAATTCTCTGATGTGAAATTAGAATTTGAAGACTACTTTTTTAATAAGGTGGTACCAGATTTTAATGAAAATAAAATTTTAACTGATTTAATAATGTTAAACCCTATTTTTGTTACTTCAAATTATGATTTTGAGATTGAGAGACATTTAAAGCGTTCTAAACAAAAGGGAGCATTTAATCCAATTAATAATATTCAAGAATTTAGAGATTTAGATAATGTTCTACGTTCAAATGATGTTTTACACTTGCATGGAACTACTGCTGGAAAGTGGGATTTTTTTGTAAATTCATCAAACGATTACTCTCGTCAATATTTAAAACAGACAGAAGGTTTTAATAATTTAAGGTTGTGGTTTGAAAAGAAAAATCCGGTGGTTTTATTTTTAGGAAGTAGTATGGAAGAAGAAGAAATTTTGTCTCTACTTCCGGCAACTACGAAGAATTTTGCATTGATGAAAGCAAATTCGAATGAAACAAATGAATTTCGAAAAATATATAATCAAACATATCAAAAAAATAATAATACAACAATTTTTTGGTATGGAGATAATTATAAAGATTTACCTGACAGAATAAATGAAATTGTAACTGCAGTTCAAGAGAAATTGAAGATTCCAGAAAGAGTAGATGATTGGAGTTCCCTTCATAGCACATTGACAGACGATCAACTCTATCAAGAAATTCTTGAAAAATATGTAGAAGATGAACATTATTTATATGATCTTTTCAAAATCGAGGATGCAGAATTAAGTATAAAATTATTGAAGAATACTTTTAATAGTAAAATTTTAGTAGAAAGAGTTATCAATATTAGCAGCTTCTGGAATATGCTTAATGCAAATTTTGAAAAATTAGAAAAAGAACAAATTGATACAATAATAGAGGTTTTTAAAAAGTATAGATTGAATATTAGATGGGATTTAATTTTTAATACTTATGAAAAATTAATAGAAAATGATCAGGGGTCGTTAGAAGAAATATGGATGAACTTAGCAAAAATCCCAGAACTTATTTCTACATCTTTTTCGAGCGATCCAGATTTGTTAGGGTATTGGTTACTTGAACGTTTTAGACAAGAAAATCCATATGATAGAAACATCTTCTATGAAGAAAATACAATATTTACAATAAGGTTAACTAAAGAGATGATACCTATAATTGCTGAATCAACAAAGGATGAAGCAACTTATCTTTATTCACCTATCAAAGATATTATTTCTGATACATTAATTAAAATCATATATAGATCTTTGACCAATGAAAAAATATTTTTAGAGGATAACAACATTTTAAAGGATTTCCCTAATGCTTTGTTAGAAATACGATTATTTCAAAGAATATTAGTAAATATTAGTAATGAAAAAAATCTTAACAAAAGACTTTTGCTTAAATTAATCGACAAAATTGATTTTAAAAATTCTATTTTCGGTAATGAACTAAATAAATTTATCGAAAACAATGGAGATATAATTGATAAATTAGGAATAGAGATTTTAGATGATTATAAAGATGGATTTGGAGAAAGTAAATTTGGAATAGTAAGTGAAAAGTCTTTTATTGATGATGCTCAGGTTTTAAATGAAGATATAAACACTGTTGCAGAATTACTATTAAACAGTGGAAATGAATCTTTTTCTGCATCAGAAGACTTTTTCACTGAAAAAACTATTGCAGCTACGTCTGATTATTTAATTAGTACTTTAGTTCAAGATAATGAAATATCAAGAAAAATTAAAGAAGTGATTATTACTAAAGGGGATCTCTTATATCCAAAATATGAAAAGCTTTTCATAGAGTTGATCATCAATGATATCAATGATTCTGATTTGAAAATTAAGTCTCAAGATGTATTGTTGAAAAATTTTCAAAGAGATAGTTTTACTTGGGAAGAGAAGAGACTATTTGATAACTTAATTGATAATGAAAAGTTTGATAACTCGGCTTTCAATATTTTATTAAAAGTAAAAGTAAATGAACTTAATTATGACTATATGTATTCAAACCAAGAAAGACCAGAATTGATTGAAGTAAATGATTTTATTAATACAGAATTGGGAAGATATCTAAATATCCTTATAAAGTGGAATAAAAATGATAACTCTAGACGTAGTGAAATTAAAAAAATTGTAGATAATGTAGAATCGAATCAGTTTAAGGAATTTGCTCAAGGAGCTTTAACGACATTAAATAGCCCTATAGATGCTGGAAATATTACTATAAATACATTTCAAGGATATTCTTTCTCCGCTCAAGGGTTTAAAAAGGAAGATCTAGACAAATTTACTTTTGTTGGAAAAGAGTTACTAAAAAAAGGGTATGTTAATGATTTTAATAAAACTAATCTCTTTTTGCTTTGTTTAAGTGCTATAGATCCTAGCGATAAAACAATAGATATTAACTGGAGTGAAATTAATTTTTCGCAAATTCTTGATATTATTATTCAAAAAAATATTGAATTTGAATATGAATTACAATGGATTAAAGAAATTATTTTAAATGATGAGGACGGAAAGTACGGTGGAAGTATTCTGGATTCGTTAACAAATGACGAAGCTTTATTAGTGAAGTCAGAAAAAGTGGTTGAAATATTCAAAGAACACATTAATAGTTATAGTGCAAAAGTGGATATTGAAATATTGCCATATAGAATTGAAAAGCAACAGGATGTAGAGAAAAAAGATTTAGCAATAGAGTTTTTCTTTTTGTTGTTAAATAACAGTAAGATTTCAAAAAATTATTTTGGTAAAGATACATTAATGAAATTAATGAAGTTATTGGATTCAGATTCACGAAAAAAACTGGCAAAGAGTCATAATCTTAATACGATAATAACACCGCTAGAAATTGAAGAGTTAAAAAGAGAAGTTGATTAGAATTAAGTTTTTGTTTTATAGTTCCTTTTTAGATTATCCTAAATAAACTAACTGCTTTTTGATATATTTAAGAACCGCTTATTGAAGCTATTTATTATTATTCAAAAATCACAAAGTTATTTTTTATTTGTTGTAGTAATAATTTTTAAATAACCTATACGCTTCTTCTGAAGTATATCCTCCAGTAAATTCCAAATACTGGAGGATTCTTTTTCTAAGCGCTGACTTACTCATAAAAAAGTAGTTGGCTACTTCGTCAAAGTTTCTAAACTTTCTTAGTGCATAGGGGAGTGCTTGATCGTTCGCCATAAGTATGCTGGCGCCTATATTGGCTCTAAGTTCTTTTTCATAGTCTTCTGGTAAATAGGTATCTTCTAAAATCATATCAGAAAATGCATGAGATTCTCCAAGATAGGGTATATCCCTATAGTAATGGATGATCTCATGCATTTTTGTAAAATTTTGGCGTTCAAGCATTATATTTTGATTGGTGGTGATAATGATCTCACCATATACTTTCGTAATTGATCCAAGCATTTTCTTACTTAAGTTATTTTTGAACTTGTAGTCCATGAATTCAATATCTTCAACTTCAGTCATATAGCTCTCAATATCGAAACATTTCACCTGTTCAATTTTTTTTGAACAGTAATAAGCAACTTCTTGTGAGAGCTCGTTTGCAATATCTGCAGCTTCAAAATAAAGTTCTTCGGAAATTGGATTCAATGCAATAGTTCTCCTGGTTTATTTTTTTCTTTCTTTTCTTGCCTTTGCTCGTTGAACTAAAAAGTCCATGTATTCATTTAATTCTTCTTCAAGTTCTTCAATGTCTTCTACTTCCATATCTGCTGTATTCAATCTGAAATGAGAAAGAATACTATCACCAAGTTGATCCTCTTCACTGCGTTTGGGCGGGGTCGGATCAGAGGTTCTATTTAATAAAAAATCTGTAGAAACATCAAAGAAGTCAGCTATTAAAGCTAATTCATTTTCACGAATAGGTCTAGAACCTAATTCGATTTTTTTATATACACTTATGTTTAAATCGATAGAATCAGCCACTTCTTTTTGAGTGAAATTTCTATCTTCTCTTAATTGCTTAATTTTTTCATATACTTCCATTTCAGAACTCCTAGCTCTATTTTAATATAGTTTATCACATGAATTTAGGTATAATTGAAAAAAGTTCCGTTTTGCTATTGACGGTTCTTATATAAGATGGTATAGTTCTGATATAGAACTTAAAGTTCTTTTTAAAAATAAAAAATAAACAAAAAAGCGTTCACGAGAAAGAAAATGAATTCCATTCCGCAAACACTCAAAATAAAACCTAGACAATTTTATTTTAAGTGATTTGCAAGAATAATACAAGGATGAAATTTTTATTCGAGGTTATAAGTCTTGTTGAGGTGGGGTGTACCAGCCGATGAATGGCACATAAGGTGGCAATGGAATCTTTAAATAGAGCCATACTAATGGTTTTTCGAGAGTAGAAGGTTTCTGGCTTTTATCAAGGACTAGGTTTTCCGTTTTGACTACAATCTTTGTGGTAGGGCATTGAAAACATTGGAGTGATTTCCGCTTGATAATTGAAGGGTGACTATTTTTGAATGATCTGATCATTTCCTATAACAATGTCGTGAGATAGGTTGGAAGTGATTACTGAAACGTATCAAATGAAAAGATATGTGGAAGTTTAGTAAAAGGAGGAGTGTTGTACACCGTATATCGTAGGTCTATCTAACGTGCCGTCATACGAGTTGATCGTTAGCCGTTGAAGATGATTCTATGAAATGAATGGATGTGGGCTATTTCATAGCGCAAGCGAACTTTTAACCTATCATCAGCATGTAAATGCGCATTCTACTACGATGAATAAAAGAATCAATATAATCATAAGAAGAGAAAATCTACTGCTATTACTTACATAAGATGCAGTAGATTTTCATTTGGATAAATGTGCACAGCTAGAAATATTCTGGTTGTGCTTTTTTATGATGTTTAATGAAGAGGTAAAATTATGTCAAAGAGAATCGAAACATTTAAAGAGTTTGAGGAACACTGGGGTCGATTGGAACAGGAATTTCTTAATTGGATTGATCAAGTGATTTATAAAGCAGGAATAGATAAAAAGGAATGTGCGGATGAGATCCACCAAGTCAAATTATGGGTGGGGCGCTTAATGGAAAATAGAGTAAGGAAACTTATTGATAAATTCTTTGATGAAGGAATAAGTGATGAAACAATACAAAAAGCATTTGACCAATCAGAAGAATCATTTAAAAGACCAGTTAATGAATTTATTGCAAGATGGTTAAGAAATAGATAGCTATGAATGGATAGCTTTTACTAGAAAAAAAGGGATAAATTCATAATGAAAAATGAGGTGATTTATTTAAACGCTGGTGTTGAAAGACGTATTTAAACAAGGAGCAATCAGAAAAGAGGTGTTTCATGAATACTACAAAAAAGAAAACTGAGTTTTTTTATGAAACTTTTAGAGAATTTAAAGATAAAACTTTAGGAGATTTGGCGTTTATTGAGAGTTTAATAAAAGAAAATATTAGAAAAGACACAGTGGTAAGTAACTCTGCATTATTGGATGACACACATAATGAATTAATGAAACAAATTGATAAAAGTTTTAAAAAATTATCTAAACAATGTTCTACTGAACGAGTTGAAAGTTTAAGAGCGATTCATCAAAAAGTTAAGCATGAATTTATGCTAGTTATTGATCCATTAAAGGAAACACTAATAGAAAAACTAAAAAAATATGAATTAGATTCTGCAGAAAGTGGAAAATAATAATATGTTTATTTTTAAGGAATAAAATTATGGAAAAGAGGGATAAATTCAGATGGTAGTGTTACTGTCAAAATTTGAACAGGGAAAAATTACTTTAACTTTAGATGTAAAAAAGGTAATGATAAAAGTGCTAAAAAAGATGAATGCTGAACAAATTAATATTGAGGGTTGGACATTAGATGAACATCCACTTGATACAATTTATTGTTTTTATCATCCAGAAAGCAAACAAGCTTTTGATATTTTAGTTTCTGATAAAGGGAATCTAGTTCCGTATTATTCAGGAAAAGCCACAGAAGAAGGAATAAATTCGTTTCCAGCACCAACGATTCAAGAAGCGATTCAAAAATATATGATTGAATAACATAAAATAATATTTATTATTTTTAAGCGCTATCATATAATATAATCAACAGGGGGACACCTATAAAAAATGTCAATTATTCTGTCAATTAAATAATTCTATGTAACGTTCTTCTGTAATAAAAATATAGAAGGTGACTACTATAAAATTTAATTATGCTTTGTACAAAAATGATCAAACAGAAGAGCGGATGTATGTAGATCAAATTTTACACCATCAAGATTTTTTAGAAATTAAGGAGAATCTGTACTGCCCTGGTTCGGGATGTGATGCAAGACTGAGTCTTACAAGGTTAAGTAATGGAACTAACTATTTGAGAAAACATAAGTCGTATCAACATAATGAAAGTTGTGATTATTTAGAATCAGAGGAAGTAGTTGAGAAAAGTACTATAGAATATATTTCGGAAAATGGGCGTATGACTGATGACGGAATAAGTAGAAGAAAGCGAAGTGCTATGGATACCTTGAAAAAGTATCTCAATCCATCAGAACCTGCTAGAGAAGAAAGTAAACCTAAAAACAAACCTATAAAGAAAAAAGAAACAAATGAAAAATCTGATGTTAAAATTACTACAAGAGTTATATATGATCCCGATGCAGAAATTATTCAAAAGAGTGATAAGAATGGTAATACAAAAATTATGGAAACTCGTTTTTATGAAAGATTGCCATTTCAAATATCTATAAATGATTCGAATAAAAACTTAAAAACTTCTTCTGTTATTGAAGATTTTATTTTTAATGAGAGTAGCAAATATGTAGAAATAAAGACTAGTTTGGAGAATGTAAAGGTTAAATTTATTTTACCAGAGGCTTTCTTTAACAATTCAAGAAGTCGACTTGTTCCTGATGAATTGATGGGATACTTAAAAATTATTAGTGATTATATTGCCAAGTCGGGTAAAGAAATTTTTTTAACAACGATGTGCCAATCTCAAAGAATTAATTTAGAAGATATAAAACTTTGGATATTTGAGCCAGAATTTATGTCTTTTCAAACAAGAAATGGCGATGAATTTACATCTTTAACTAATTTTGTAATAGCAATACAAACAAAATTAATATGATAAAAAAGTGCAACCAGAAAATTTCTGGTTGTTTTTGTATGACTCTTTGTCAAAAGATGTTAATAATGAGAAAACTTAGATTTTGAAATAGATAAATTTTTTTAAATAACCTGAAGAAATTTGTTTAAGTGCTAGAATAGTTAGTTGTATTTAAAACAATAAATAGCCTTTAATAGAATTGCTTGTATAAAAGTAATTAACTATAGTTAGGGTAAAACGTTTGAAGAAAGGAGTTTTGACGTGCTCTTTACTCTAAAAGAAATCCAAAAGCGGGTCAAACCAGTGGCTGAAAAGTATGAGATTCCTGTGATTTATCTTTTTGGTTCGTATGCCAGAAATGAGGCAACTACGGAAAGCGATATTGACTTTTTAGTGGAAACCAAAGGAATGCCTGAAACTCATTATTGGGTACTTTATGGTGAATTTTTTGAAGAATTGAAAGAAGCAGTATCCCATGAAATTGATTTAGTTGAGATGGAAGCATTGTCTGAACAAAATGTAACTGATTATCAAAAGCAATTTTTAGAAAAAATGATGAAGGAGCGAATAAAAATATTTGAAAAATAAGAAAGAAGACGATTTACGTATTTTAAAAGGATCACTGATTTATTGTGAAGATATTGAATTAACACTCCATCGTTTTGGTAAGAACTACGAAGTTTTTGCACACGATCGAGTGTTTTTTCATGCTGTCAGTATGTCTTTGATGCAAGTAGGAGAAATAGCGAATAAACTATCAAATGAATTTAAGGAGCAGACGAATAATCAAGTGAACTGGTATAAACTTAAAGCAATTCGTAATTTATTCGCTCATGCTTATAGTAATGTCAGTAAACGGCATGTTTGGCAGTTTGCAACAGTTTTTATACCTGTGTATGCTGACTTTTGTCGTCAAGAAATAAACAAACTAAATGAACAAAAGAATTAAAGGCCAGTCACTCAACTTTATTTATAGTGACTATTTTTTTTACCCAAAAAATTAGAGGAAAAGAGGAATTTATATGGAATTTGCAATTGCACAACCTCAAGAAACATTTGGCAAATTAGAATATGTTGGTCGAAAAGATGAATTTGCAGAATATGTGAATGGATCTAGAAAAGTAGTAGGTCATTATCATGCATTATTATCGGTGAAACAACAGGAAACAATTGAAGTGATTTTACCCAATCGAGGAAACTCCTCCGTTTTAAAATTGAATTATGGGGATGAAGTCGTTTTAAAAGAGGTACGGTGTGAACCATTTTCACAGGCTGCAGGCGATACTGGAGCTGTTTCTGGTTGGATGATTAAAGTGAGAGAAATTGAAAAAGTAAACTAAGGAGAGTATACGATGGCAAAAATGAATGAATTAAATCAAGAAATTGCTTTGGATGTTGAAAAATCATTTGGTAGTTTAAAGTTTTTAAGAATGAAGGAAGACAAACGGAAAGAAGATGAGGAAGGAGAATTAGTATCAACACAAAGTCGTTATGTGGTTCAATCAGAGCGACAACTATCAGAAGAAGTAATTAGCATCGACATTTCAGTGGAAAAGAAAATGTTTCATTTTGGCGATATTGTCCAATTAGTTAATCCAAGAATTGAATATTACTCCTTCCGTCAAGGGAGACGTACTGACAATTATTTAAAAATTGTGGCAGATGATATTGTCAAAATGAATCCTAGCAAAGTAGAAGATAACAAGAAAAAAGTAACCACTGAAAGTAAATCATGATGCAGGAAAATACGCATCGAATAAAGATAAAATCGCAGTATTTTTCTGCCGTTGCTAAAGGGTTAAAGACATTTGAAATACGTTACAATGACCGTCAGTACAAGGTGGGTGACAAAATTATTTTACAAGAAATCGATCGTTTAGGTAGTTATACAGGACAAGAAATACAAGCGATTATTAGCTACCTTACTGATTACGAACAAAAAGAACATTTTGTTGTATTTAGCTTTAAGAAAATAATTAAATGGGAGAATGAATGTGAAGCAACTAAAACGTCCGACACGAAAAATAAAAGAGGCTCTAATGAGCAAACATTTGAGCCCATATAATTGGTTTGTTGAACGGAAAGCTGGCAATAAAGTCGTGCTCATTCACCGTTACACAGGTACTAGACGTGAATTAACAGTGAAATAACTATAGGAGGGATGCAATGAACTTACTGATAGAAAGACTTGTCCTATTATGTTAAAGGAGATTTTTAAGTATAGAGGAAGAAGGATCAGAAAGTTTCATTTACATTTTTTATTGATCCACCATTTGGTGTTCCTTTGTCCTTTTTTAATTCCATTAGCTTTCTTGGGTTATTATTGGATTTATCCGATAGTGATGAAATTAACTGATCCGCAACAATTGATTTTACCTGCGTTAGTTGTTTTCCCCTGGCTGGTTCTAGCGAATCTCTTTATCTTTACCATGATGCGTATATCTCAATTAAGAGGAGGCTATTTTTTATCGGTTAAATACTATAATGCGATAGCTGATATGCTAAAGTCAGCAGGATTTATGATCAAAAATGAAGCCAAACAACCAGGAAAGAAACCAACAGAAAAATTTCCTAAAGTCTATGTGAAGAAAAAGAAGCATATTACTCAAATAACATTACCGTTAGATGGTGGGCAAAATCATGATCGTTTTTTGCAAATAGGTAAAAAATTAGAAGAGATGTTTATGGCAGATTTAGTTTCAGAAGAACGGGATTTTGGTTTTGTCACGTATGGTTTTATGACGGATGTGATTGGTAAAAGAATAGAAATTAAAGATGTGCTTGCAAAAGATGGCTCGATTAAATTAATGGAAGGTGTTTACTGGAATTACGATTCAGCACCTCACATGTTAATTGCTGGTGGTACAGGGGGAGGAAAGACGTATTTTCTCTATTCGCTTATTAAAGCGATGCTCGATGTAGGAACTATTGATATTTGTGATCCTAAGAATGCCGATTTAGCGGATTTGAGTGATTTACCCGTGTTTAGAGGGCATGTTCATTATGGATCTGGAGAAACAATGATTCGCTGTTTAGAAAATGGCGTAAAGTTAATGGATAAGCGGTTTAAATATATGAAGTCCTTACCTAATTATCAGTCTGGGAAGAATTATGCCTTTTATGATATTCCGCCACATTTTATTATCTTTGATGAATGGAAAGCTTTCTATACTTCTTTGGATTATCGAGTGAAGGAGCGTGTAGATATCGCTGTACAACAGTTGGTATTGAAAGCTAGACAAGCAGGGATTTTTCTTGTTTTAGCGACTCAAAGACCAGATGCAGCAGATTTTCCAGCAGGAGTTAGGGATAATTTGATGTGTAAAGTGACTGTGGGGATTCTTGCGCAGGTAGCTTACTACATGGTTTATGGTGATGAAAATAAAAATAAAGCATTCTTCAATAAAAAAATTAAAGGTCGTGGCTATATTGATACAGGAGGTGGTGCAAAAGAGGATGAGGGAGAAGGTGCAGTAAGAGAATTTTACACGCCATTCGTGCCACCAACCTTTAACTTTTTAGAATACTTTAGAACCTACGAGAAGATGATTGTTTTTGATTTCAATGATAAGGAATGAAGACTGTAGAAGCCTTTTTATTTTGACAAAAAAATTAGTGAAGACTATGTAAGATAAGCTAAAAAATCTTATCAGCACAATTTGCAACATATAAAGCAGTAGTGAAATATATAATATTGTAATACGTTATATGCAATGTAACGGTACAAAAATAGTTGAATAAAATAAAAAAAGGCGTGGCTTAGGTTGCTGTGCAACCGTAGCAGGCGCCACTGCGCTAGCAGGTGGGGCGCCGTTAGGCTTTTTGAGGTGTTTGGTGGAGCTTGCTCCGCCGAGCACCTCTGGAACCCCCGTATTCTAACAGGGGGGTAATGAGGATATAAAATGATAAAAAAGTAGTAGTGAATCCATTGATATAAAAGGATTTTATTAGTTCCCATGGTGCCTTAAAAAAAGTTTGATTTTGGGAAGTGGATTTTGTAGTGAACGATATGGGTGTATTAAGTGAAATTGGGCTGAGTATTTGTACGTCTCGTAAGAGATTAAAGATGACCCAAACAGAGTTTGGCAAAGTAGTGGGTTTATCTCGGAAGACGATCAGTAAGATCGAAAGAGGAGAAAGTTTTCCTTCAGAAGAAAAAATGACAGAGATTTATAATTTTCTTGCAACAGAAGAACAACATGAGCCATTGGAAAGTATTATTGATTACTTACGAATTAGTTTTCCCTTTCACGATGTCAATAAGATTTTTAACGAGGTTCTAAAAATCAAAAAAGAATTTTTTGCGGAAACCTCTAGTCATCTATATGGTTACGTCGGTGGTTATCAATTAGATTATATACACGTTCTTTATTCCAAGGATCATGATGATCGAGGAATTTTGATTCAATTATCTGGTCAAGGCTGTCGCCAATTTGAAGCGTTTCTTGAAGCGCAAGGGCGAACATGGTTTGACTTTTTTTATGCTTGTTTTGATCATAAAGGCAGATTTACTCGTGTTGATTTAGCGATTAATGACTATAAAGAGTATCTAAGTATTCCAGTTTTACTGAATAAAATTGATCGCCAAGAATTGATCTCACGTTTTGAAGTGTATGAATTTAATGGATCGGGTTCCATATCCAAGAAAAAAAGAGGTGGTGTGTCGATTTATTTAGGTTCAAAGAAAAGTTTATTTTATATTGCTTTTTATCAAAAGAACTATGAACAAGCAAAAAAATTAGGAATACCTGTTGAAGATGTGCCGATTAAAAATCGTTATGAACTGCGCTTTAAAGATGAACGGGCGATGGATGCTATTACTCGTTATGTTGAAAGTGGCATGTTATCTGATTTGTTACTTGGTATTTTAGATGATTACCTTTGTTTTACTGACAAACGTCCGAATGTCTCTCGTAAGTATTGGCCTGTTAATAAAAAATGGCGCCATTTCATTGGGGATGTAGAAAATGTAAAACTAATTACAGAGCCTAATGAAAAACTTTATGAGCGTTCTAAAAATTGGTTTAAGCGAACAGTAGCACCTACCGTCAAAATGCTTATGGAAGTCGATGATTACAATGACACGGAAGAAACGTGGGAAATTATTGATGAGGCAGAATTGAGTGATAAGCAATTACACATGATTGAAGCACAAACTGCCTCAATTCAAGAAATGCTAGTTGCATAATAAGAAATTTGACGTGGGAAAATACCTATTTTTAAGAAAGTAGAGAAGGAGCAATGGAAAAACATAAATTTATTGAAAGAATGACAAAAGAATGTTGTGTGACAAAAGAGAATTTGGAAAAGGTTACCAATCGTCTGTTAAAAGTAAAAAATGAAATTAAAGCCTTGGATGAGTCTAAAGAATTGAACATACCATACTTGCAAAAAGTAGTTAAAAAAAGAGGAGCTGAAATCGATAGGTGTAATGAGGATATAAAACGTATTAGTTTATTATCTTGCCTTGGCGAACAAGTTGATGATTGGCGAGATACAATTGTTTGGTTTGAGTATTTACAAATAAAGAATAAGTTCCATTTTGTTCTAGATGACTTCCAAAATTTTCTAAAACAGTATAGAAATTTTGTTCCTAAAAACAGTGAAGCTTTAAACCAGAAAGTAATCAAATACTTGGATAAAAAAGGATACATTGTTGATAGTTCTTTTGAAGGAGATTATGCCACGTGGATTGGTGTCTATGCTCGCCCTAAAGATAAGCCAACATACCTTGATCCAGCAAATGAAAAAGATGCTGAATTACAAGCAAGATATCAAAGAAATGGGTTCAAACAAGATTTTGCTGAATGGTTTGAATTTAAGATAGATAAGAAAGGAGAAATTACCGAGGACATTTAAGTTAGAAATTAATATTAGAGAGGTAAAAGAAAGGAAAATGAATATGCGAGATATTAGCAAAAAAATTGGTTTGATAGCAGATGAAATTTTTGACGTAGAAATGGAAAATTTTGAAAACAAATTTTATCAAGATTTGAATCACAAAGGACTTGAGGGATTTGATACAGTGGTTGTATATGAAGAACATTATTGCTTGTTTTATAATCAATTGCGTGATTTTTGGGAAGCAAAAAAATCAACTTTCCAAGAAGATCCAGGTGTAGCACATGGAATGACCAACTTAAATGAATTTCGCTCTTATATAGCGAAAAGATTTCATCAGATTCGCGAACTACGTTATGAAGAACTTCTCCGTGAAGTGCTTGAAAGTTATGGTACTCGGACAAAAGAAAAATAAATAATTGGAAAAAGGTGTGAGATGAGCGGTGTTACTTGAACAACTGGGTGAACCAATAACAATTGGAAAGTATTTAAATCAGTATGAAGAAATGATCCACCATGTACTCAGCGAATTATCTTTTGTCGATTGCCAATCAAATAAAATAAAAAAATTACTTCAAGCCGAAATGCGCAAAGCCGAAACAACCTTTTATATATTTTATGATCAAAATCATCGTGAGCCAGATTATGCTTTCTTGCAACAACAGATAACAGAGTTTGGTGTCGAGCGTTTAGAATTATTTCAACCAGAAAAAGATTTTCTTTCGGTTGACAATTTTATCTTTCGATATATTGAAATACTGAAAAGTGAAAAATTATTGTCAGGTCTTGTATTTAATGAGCAGGATCTTTTTTTTGTGCAGAAATATGAATGTAATCGAGCAAAAAAATATTATGAAGATAATGATGCGTATTTGCAAGGTTACGAACAGGAACGTATTTCTACTAATAAAATTATTCAACAATTAGCTTATGAAAAACTAAAACAAGCGTTTGTAGCAGATTCTTTGATCCAATCTTTAAGAAAAAAATGAAGGAGGATTCTTTATTTCTATACCATTTTCAGAACCATTAACGAAAACTTTAAGACGTGATTACGGGTTCAATGTTTTTACTGCCAGTCCAACTCAAGAGGATATTGAAGTATACATGAAAATCAAACAGCGATTAAACCGTCCAGAGTTACCCTTTAAACCATTTGTGGATATTTGTTTTGAAAGAAAGCTGTCAAAACATACTTATCTCATTATTGAAGGACTTTGTATTAAGAATATTAAAGGAGTATTTCTGAATTATTCTTATAGCTTTTATAAAGCATCTTATTTTGATAGTGAGGAACCACAAAGGATAAAAATTTATGGGGATCATTTAGAAAGAAAAGAGCTTTTACGAAAATTAAAAAAGTTTCACTTTTTAAAGAAACAACAGTGATTTAAAAGAACTGTAAACTGAAACAAGAAAGAAGCATGTTATTATTTAGAAAACGCTGACATAAAGGAGGAGAAGAATGAATAAAAAAGTGCGTTGGGGAATTGTAGTTGGAACGGCATTACTCATCTTAGGTGTTGTTAACTTTATGATTCATGAATCAAATTATAGTAAACAAGTAGAGGCTGTAGCTAAAAAACAGTCGAACAGAGACCAGGTTGTAGAAGAAATAAAAAAACAAATTAATTCTTTATATTTAGATGATGCCAAGGAGTTTTTACAGACGGAAATTTCACAAGAACAAATCGATCTATTGGAAATAAATGTAAATAAGTATTTAGAATCAAGTCAAGCTTTTAGTGTGAATATTGAAAATTTACGAAAAAATGACCGAAAAAAGTACCAATTTAATGTTAATAATCTGTCAGCGCTACAAAATGAAGTGAAAGCCATTCAGCATAAATTCAAAGCACAAAACGAGGTGAATCACTTATTTCAATCGCCGTATCTAAGTGGCGCTAGTGAAAATGAAGAGGTTATCATTATTGATGATTTAACTGCAGAAGAATTGCAAAAAGTTAAAGAGAATCATTACCAAGATAAAGCAGATGAAACAAAGAAATTTCAATCGGCGATCAATAAGGGAATTGAAATTTCACAAAAGCAAGTTGATCAAATTACTAAAGTACAAAAAATGATTAATGAACTCTATCCAGAAGGAAAAGTGACTGATCAAGCAGATCGAGATATATTTGATTCGCTAAAAAAAGAAGTGGAAGAAATCAAGAACGAGAAATCAAAAAATTCTTTCAGAGAATTATTAAAGGGGATGGAAGAAGGATTAAATGAAAAAGAGCAATCAAAAGAAGCAGAAGAAGTAAACCGTCAAGAAGACCAACAGCTAACTGAACAAAGTGAGGAGATCGTAAATACTAATAACGAGGAAACTCCAGGAAATGATACGACACAAAATGTAGTTGAAGCACCAACGACTCAACCAAGTACACCAATATATCCAACCGAACCACCTGTCAGTCCTGATTTAGGAGGAACAAATAATTCTAACCCAAACGACAATTCAACAGGAAGCAACGCAGGTGGTAATTCAAGTGGTTCAACTGGGGGAAGCAGTACAACTCCAACACCACCTGTTCCAGAAAAGCCCTATGCTTTGAACCCTTACACAGGTAGTGGGAGTTTTTATGGAAGTTATGGTTCGGCTGTAAATGCTGGGGAACAACATGGTATAAATGGTGGGAATGGATACGGAATTTATACAGAATATTGGTCGGATGGTACTGAAAAATATTATCTAGAATTATATTAGAGAGAAGACATTAATTTGTCTTCTTTTTTTAGTATAAAAAATATAAAATTGGAGGTTTGTATGAAAAAATATCAAATAAAGTTGAGAATTTGGTTTATTATTGGAATGCTATTAAGTTCATTTTTATGTCAAACAGGACTTGCAATAACGATACCGATTGATCAAGCGGAACAAGCAACTGAGAGGATTAAGGAAAAAGAAACAATTGAAAATACGAAATTAGATGACCAAGATCAGCTCACTCGATGTTTGCAGGAAAATAAATTAGTTCAAGGAGAAGACGGAAAACTTTACACGACAACAGCTGACAATTATACGTCTGTTCCAATTAATGACATGTTAGGATTTAACAATCTTTTAAAAAGTGGTAATAGTATCGTATACGTTGATCCTAATGCACATATTTCAAATATTGATATTCATTTATCAAACGGTGGACGAGAGTATGGTTGGTATGGAAAACGAGTAAATAACGAAATCGCTATGTGTATTGAACAAGGTGTAGCAGTTAACGTAGGATCAAATGGTGGATACACTGCGGTACTCCAAGACACAGAGCTGATGAAACGTATTTCACTAATCAAATATTACGGGATAATTTTACCAGGGTATACGCTTCAGCGAGAAATTATGACTCAAATATTAACTTGGGAACAACAAGGGATCACGCCTACCAGTATTACAGGTGAGTTTTCAATGGCAGATTATCAATCTTTCAAGTCAAATGTCATGGCAAATGTAAATAAATTTTATACAAAACCTTCATTTAACGGACAAACGGTAACCTTGAAAGTCGGCGAAAGTATTACTTTGACTGATATTAATAGATCATTTTCAAATTATCTAAGTACTCCCTTAGCTAATTCTGCAGGAGTGATAGTCAATAAAAGTGGAAACCAATTGAAAATTTCTGCTACAGATAAGGCTAATCAATCTGGAAAAATTAGTTTTAAATATGATATTAATAATAGTTATAGAGGAGTACCACTTGTTTTTACAAACCCATATACTCAAAACGTAGTGGTAGGAAAATTTAATGATCCGAGTTTTATTCACATCAATATCAACGTCCTAAAAAACGGCAATGCCCGTGTG
>NZ_JBFOFP010000008.1:0-169231 GCF_040887305.1 Enterococcus sp. C57
AACTTCATTTTTCAGAAGTGTTTCAGCAACTCATTTATCATAACTCATCGTTTGTTATTTGTCAACAACTTTTTTGAAGTTTTTTTCGATAGAATCAAGCTTCGTAAGCTATTGTTTTTTAACGACTCAGTTATCTTATCATGTGATCTCTCACACGTCAAGAACTTTTTGAAGTTATTTTTTATTTTTGTCAGAAGTTATTTAGTGATAACTTTTGAACAAATAATAATATACCAACTAAACCTTTAACGGTCAACGAATTTTTTGTATTTTTTCAAGTTTTTTTCATTGGACGATCATTTCTGTAATTTTAAAAATAATCATTCGTATTTTAATAGTTTTCCCGCGATATTACTCATCCCTTATTCTTTAATATTCGTTATAAATAAGAAAGATCGTTTAATCAATCCACTCAAATACAAGCAAGCAATTCCTTTATCTATGCCTCCACATAATAAATTTCTCGATTATCCTCGCCTTGCATTTTTTTACCGTACCTCATTATTTCAAAAAAGAAACTGACAAAAAGTGGTGTAAGTTTTACGCTATCTACTAGAAATAGAGTGATCCTTTGACTTCTCTCTTTTACTAGATTATAAAAAAAGAAGCCAAGAGTTCTTGGCTTCTTTTTTATTCATATTCACCATATCTAACGCATCGTTGGGAATAGCAAAACATCACGGATCGACTGTGCATCCGTCAATAACATAACTAAACGGTCAATTCCGATACCTAGACCGCCAGTTGGTGGCATACCATATTCTAAAGCTTCCAAGAAGTCTTCATCGACACCGTGTGCTTCATCGTTTCCTAGCTCACGTTCTTTTTCTTGGGCTTCAAAACGTTCTCTTTGATCAATTGGATCATTTAATTCGGTAAAGGCATTCGCAAATTCCCGACCAACGATAAACAATTCAAAACGATCGGTAAAGCGTGGATCTTCTGGATTCTTTTTCGCCAATGGAGATACTTCTACTGGATGTCCGTAAACAAAAGTTGGTTGTGTCAATGTTTCTTCCACAAAAGTTTCAAAGAACTCATTGATGACATGTCCTACGCCCATTGCTTCGGTCACTTCTACGTGATGCTCTTCAGCAAGTGCTAATGCTTCTTCTAATGTCATTTCTTTCCAGAAATCGACACCTGTTTGCTCTTTGATCGCATCTACCATATGGATACGTTTAAAGTCACTTTCCAAATCAACTGCTTGGCCATCATAAGTGATTTCTGCTGTACCAAGAACTTTTTGGGCTGCATTACGAATGATTCCTTCAGTCAAGTTCATGACATCCTGGAAATCTGTATAAGCGGTGTAAGCTTCTAACATCGTAAATTCTGGATTATGAGTTGTATCGATTCCTTCATTACGGAAAACGCGACCGATTTCGTAAACTTTTTCCATTCCACCCACAATTAGGCGTTTTAAATGAAGTTCTAACGCAATACGTAAGTATAAATCAATATCTAGTGCGTTATGGTGTGTAATAAATGGACGAGCTGCAGCACCACCGGCTTCATTGTGTAAGACTGGTGTTTCTACTTCAATATAGCCATTACCATCTAAGTAACGACGGATTTCGCTAATAATTTGGCTACGTTTCATGAAGCGATCAAAACTTTCACGGTTACTGATCAAATCAAGATAACGTTGACGATAACGTTGTTCGATATTAGTCAATCCATGGTATTTATCTGGTAGCGGACGTAAAGCTTTTGATAAAATAGTGATTTCTGATGCCTTGATTGAAACTTCGCCAGTATCAGTCTTCATGATTTCACCTGTTACGCCAAAGAAGTCGCCTAAATCAGCATGTTTGAATACATCATAGGCTTCATCACCTACTTGATCTTTACGTACATAAATTTGGATTTGGCCTTCACGATCTTGTAAGTGAGCAAATCCAGCTTTTCCTTTACCACGACGAGTGATCATTCGACCGGCTACACTTGCAGTTAGCCCCATCTCTGCTAATTCTTCTTTTGTTCTTGGATCAAACAATTCATGTAATTCTTCTGAATTGTGCGTACGTTCAAATCGTTTACCAAAAGGATCAATCCCATTTTCTCTTAATTGCTCCATTTTTTGACGGCGAACAAGCATTTGATCGTTTAAATCTTCTACTTGATGTTGTTGTTCCTGTGTCACAAAAGTTCCTCCATTCTCATGTTATTCTCTTTCCTATAATGCCAATGAAACACAAAAAAAGCAAGCCGAACTTAAAGTTCGACTTGAAAATTCACGAAAAACTTAGAAAATCACTGGATTATTTCACAGATACTTTTTCTGTTTTCTCTAAAAAGCGGTCAAGCAGTTCATTGATTTCTACTTGTTTTTCTGCTTGATTGATTGCAACTTTTACTTTTGCTGCTCGAGAGATTCCTTTTAAATAATAGGAAGCATGTGTCCGAAATTCTCGGCACGCAACAACCTCTCCTTTTAAATCGACTAAACGTTTCAAATGTAATTTAGCGGTCTCGATTTTTTCTCTTGGTGTTGGTTCAGGGATTAACTCCCCGGTTTCTAAGTAATGCTGGGTGCGATGGATCATCCAAGGATTGCCTAACGCTGCACGCCCGATCATTACACCATCCGCTCCTACGTATTCTAACATTCTTTTAGCATCTTCCGGAGTTTTGACATCTCCATTGCCCATAAATGGGATCTTGAGCTGACTTTTAACTTCTTTCAATACTTCCCAGTTTGCTTTACCTTCATACATTTGTACTCTCGTACGTCCGTGCATGGCGATTGCACTGGCGCCAGCTGCTTCAGCCGCTAAAGCATTTTGCACAGCAAAGACATGTTGTTCATCCCAACCGATTCTCATTTTCACAGTAACTGGTACATCAACGGCAGAAGAGACAGCTTGCACCATCTCATAAACTTTATCTGGATCCAATAACCATTTAGCGCCTGCTTCTGCTTTGATGATTTTGTTCACTGGGCAACCCATATTGATATCAATGATGTCAGCCGCTGTATTTTCTTGAACGAATTGGGCAGCCTCGACCAAAGTATCTTTGTTTCCACCAAAAATTTGCAAGCTTAGTGGATGTTCTGTTTCTTCGATATGCAGCATCTCTAATGTTTTCTTGTTTCTAAAATGGATTCCTTGGTCACTGATCATCTCACAGACGACTAATCCAGCACCGAACTCTTTGACGGTCACACGAAAAGCTGAATTAGTGATTCCAGCCATCGGTGCGACAACTACTCGATTGGGAATTTCAACATGTCCGATTTTCCATGTATGTTCCACTTATTTTCCTCCCAGCGCTTCTGCTTTTAGCTCGGATAATTCTGCTTCACTGTATTCATACTTGTTGTTGCAGAATGAACAAACGGCTTCTGCTCCGTGATCTTCATCAATCATCGCTTGGATTTCTTCTGCCCCTAAAGCAATAATTGCTTCCCCAAATTTTTCTTTTGAGCAATCACATTTGAATTGTACCGGCATTTTCTCTAAAATATTCAACTCACTAGTTCCTAGTAAACCTTCAAGAATTTTTTCAGGTGTTAATCCTTCGTCTAATAAAGTAGAAATACGTGGTGTCGTTTTTAATTGTTCTTCGATTTTACTGATAGTTTCTTCATCTGCACCAGGCATGATTTGGATCATAAATCCACCAGCTGTTTTGATACTGTCATCCGTGTTAACTAAAACGCTCAATCCAACTGCTGAAGGAATCTGTTCTGAGATTGCAAGATAATAGGTAAAGTCTTCCGCAATTTCTCCAGAAACAATAGGTGTTTGTCCCGAAAATGGTTCTTTCAAACCGAGGTCTTTAGTAACACTGAACATCCCTTGCGTTCCCACAGCACCACGCACATCAATTTTTCCTGCTTCATTCAAAGGTAGGCTCAAATGAGGGTTTTGGATATAGCCTTTGACTTCTCCTTTACCATTCGCATCTACCACAATCCCATTAGCCGGACCATTCCCTTGAATCCGCACAGTTAACTTGTCTTCGCCTTTTAGCGTCGAACCTAGTAAAAGTCCGCCAACAAGCGTACGACCTAATGCAGCCGATGATGTATGCCAAGTGTCGTGTCGTTTTTGGGCTTCTGCAACAGTATTTGTTGCTTGAACTGCATAAGCACGTACATAGCCATCATAGGCCAGTGCCTTGATCAAATAATCTTCCATTTATTTATGTACCTCTTTTCCGATTTTTAAATTCATAGTGAATCATACTAGTTACGCTGATAATTTTCAACTTATGAATGTTATCTTTTCTTTTATTTGCCTATTCTATAATAAAAAATAAAACAACTACTAAAAAAGAGCCACGACTTTTGTCGTAGCTCTCATTTTTTAGCGATTATTTCGGTTGATCACCCGAATCATCTGTTGAAGAAGTTTGATGTTCTTCTTCATTTAATTCTTTTTTCTCTTCTTCAAATTCTTTCTTATCGTGCTCAAAATCTTGCTTTTCTTCCGCTTGTTTTTCTGCGTCTTTTTCTTCCAAAGCACGTTTTGCTTCTTCAAAAGTTTGCGCTTCTTTTTCACTAGGATAGTTAGCAGATTCTGAACCTTCAGGCATAACACCTTTTTCAAATAAAGATTTGATTGCTTTCGCATCGAGTGTTTCAAATTCTAACAGTTTTTCAGCGATCAATTTATGTTGCGCTCGATGTGCTTCGATGATCTCATGCGCTTTTTGATGAGCTTCCATCAAAATCTTACGCACTTCTTGGTCAATTTCAAAGGCCACTTGTTCAGAGTAAGCTTTCGTTTGACCATAGTCACGACCAACGAATACTTGATGATTTCCTTCATATTGAACTGGACCTAAACGATCACTCATTCCATATTCAGTTACCATGCTTCGTGCTAAAGCTGTTGCTTGTTCAAAGTCATTAGAAGCCCCAGTTGATTGAACGTTGAAGATGATTTCTTCTGCTGTTCGACCACCAAGCAAACCAACGATTTGTTCAAACATATCTTCTTTTGTCATCAAGAATTGATCTTCTTTTGGTAAGGCGATCATATAACCACCTGCACGTCCACGTGGAATAATGGTAACTTTATGAACCACACGTGCCCGACTCAAGACTAAACCAACGATCGTATGACCTGCTTCGTGATAAGCCACCATTTCTCGTTCTTTTTTGCTGATTACGCGATCTTTCTTAGCTGGACCTGCAATCACGCGATCTTCTGCTTCATCAATATCTGAAGCATCGATTTTCTTCTTGTTACGACGAGCCGCAACTAAAGCTGCTTCGTTTAAGACATTTTCTAAATCTGCACCAGCAAAACCTGGTGTTTGTTGTGCCACGACTTTCAAATCAACGTCATCTGCCATCGGTTTGTTTCGTGCGTGAACACGTAAGATTGCTTCACGGCCTTTCACATCTGGACGACCAACTAAAATTTGACGGTCAAAACGTCCTGGACGTAAAAGTGCAGGGTCAAGTACATCTGAACGGTTTGTTGCAGCAATGACGATAACACCTTCATTCCCATCAAATCCGTCCATTTCAACTAGCAATTGGTTCAGTGTTTGTTCACGTTCATCATGTCCACCGCCCATGCCTGCGCCACGTTGACGACCAACAGCATCAATTTCATCGATGAAGATGATTGCTGGAGCATTTTTCTTCGCTGTTTCAAATAAGTCACGAACACGACTTGCCCCAACACCCACAAACATTTCTACAAAGTCAGAACCTGAAATAGAGTAAAACGGTACACCCGCTTCTCCAGCTACAGCTTTTGCTAACAATGTTTTACCAGTTCCTGGAGGTCCTTCTAAAAGAACACCAGCTGGGATACGTGCGCCTAACTCAACAAAACGTCGCGGATCTCTTAAGAATTCAACAACTTCAACCAACTCTTGTTTCTCTTCTTCTGCACCAGCGACATCCGAGAAGCGTACACGGTTCGCTTTTTTGTCTGCTTCTTTGGCTTTTGATTTACCAAAGTTCATGACACGGCCACCGCCGCCTCCGCCACCACCTTGTTGCCCCATCATCATATAGAAGAAGAACACAAGGATGATAATTGGTAAGAAGCTTAGCAATAAGGATACCCATACGCCACTGCTTGATTCTTCTTTGACTGTTGTAGCTACGTTATGTTCTTTCGCTAAATCAGTCACTTGGCTAAGTGTGGTATCGTTTGGCAAAATAATCGTTGTAAAGTGTGTCGTTTTTGTATCTGTCGATCCTAAGATAGCAAGTCCACCACTGTTAGAGACGGTTTGCTGTTCTTTATACTCTCCAGAAATTTTATATACACCATTTGCAGGTTGCACTTCAAATTCTTTGATTTTCCCTGCTTGTAATTGTTCTGTAAATTTTGTGTACTCGATATCTGACGATCGTTGGCCGTTATTACCAAAGATAAAATATACGACCATAACCATCGCTAAGATTACGAGGACATAATACAAGGCATTTTTCATCATGCCATTGTTTTTTTTGTTCATAGTTGCCCTCCCTATGCGTTATTTTAATTTAGCATTTTTTTTATCAATCCTGACCATTCTATTGTAACACAATTTATAGTAGATACAGCACTAATTTGATTGATAAACGCTAGGCTTCAATACACCGATGTATGGTAAATTACGGTAAGCTTCTGCATAATCTAATCCGTAACCCACTACAAATTCATTAGGAACATTGAATCCAACATAGTCTGCTTCAATATCAACTACTCTACCTTCTGGTTTATCAAGCAATGTGACAATTTTCACTGATTTTGCTTTACGGTATTTAAATAGATCAACCAAATAAGCGAGTGTTCTTCCACTATCGATGATATCTTCAACGATCAGTAAGTCACGGCCTTCAACATTGGTATCTAAATCTTTGACGATTTTGACTTCTCCTGATGAAACCGTTGCATTTCCATAACTTGAAACATCCATAAAGTCTATTTCCAAGTGAGCATCAATCGAACGTATGATATCTGCCATGAATGGAACAGCGCCTTTTAGAACACCAACAACGAGTGGATTATTATGCTTATAAGTTTCTGCCAATTCTTTGCCTAGTTCTTCACAACGAACTTGTATTTCTTCTCTTGTAATCAAAACTTTTTCAATATCCTTTTCTAACATCAGGTTCTCCTTCCAATTGCTTCTTTGTGATATTTGTAAAGAAGTATGTAGTGTATTTTATCAGTTTCTACACCAATACTCAAATAGGAATAGGTAAATGGGACCAAACTATAAATATTTTCATTTTGATCCCTCACGACCCATGCCTCTTTTCTTTGTGAATCAGGTACTTTGTTATCAATCAAATATCTGGATATTTTCTTTTTTAGTTTGCTATTTAGCTGGATACGCTCTCCTGCTTGTCTCTTTCCTACAAACAGTTCTTGATGTGAAGATAGCCAAAGATCATGAGAAAACTCGTCCCAATCATCTGCTTTTCTAGCTTCTTCGGCTGCTTCAGGTGTAAACAAGCCGATCCAGCAGCTTTCATCTAACCTGATGCGTTGATTCAACTCCAACTTATACGCCTCTGTTCGTTCTTGTATTGTTTTTGAGGGATCAGCTTTCTCTTGGATAAGATAGATTTTTTCATAGCTACGTTGCAGAACCCACCCTCGTTCAAGAGTAATTTTCCATTGGCCTTTTTTCTGTTGACACTGTTGTAAAATCAGTTGGATTTGTTTTTCTTTGATCACGATCGCTGTTTTTTCAAAAAAATGATCAAAGAATGCGTATAAGAAATAATAGCTTTCTTCTTCTGGCATCTCCGCTAATAGTTTCCAAGGAAAATGCACCCATTCGTTTTCTTCTACGACATTTTCCATCAAGACTTTCTTCATGTGTGTTTGAATCAATCGATCTGCCCATTGGATCTGCTGCGAAAAACGTTGAAAATGAACCATTGCTTGTGGATTTTCTTGTTTTAGTTGAGGCAGAACCAAATGACGAAGGCGATTACGTTGAACATCCAACTCTTGATTCGTATGGTCTTCAAAATAAACCAGCTCTCGCTCTGAAGCATATTGATATAATTGCGCCTTACTAAATCCTAGTAACGGACGAATCAATCGACCATTGGAGAAGGGTTGGGCTTCTTTGATCCCAGCATAGGTACTAAGTTGCCCCCCACGCAACAACTTCATTAAAACCGTTTCCATTTGGTCATCCCCATGATGTGCCGTCATTAGGCAGTCATAGCTGCCGCTTTGCATCTGCTTCGCAAACACTTGATAACGAAACTCTCGAGCCGCTGTTTCAATGCCCTTTTTTGTTGGCTTTTCCCAAACTTCCACTTGTAATGGGAGTTGATGTTGTTGACAATACTTCTTTAAATACGCAACTTCATGAACAGATTCTTCTCTTAATTGATGATTGATATGGGTCACTGCCAAAAAGAAACCCCATTTTTTTTGCGCTTCCATCATTAAATCCAGAAGAACCATAGAATCTACTCCCCCAGAAACCGCCAGTAGCGCTCTTGTTTTTTCATTCAAATAACCATTGATTTCACAATTTGTCAAAAAACGTTGTCTGATCTTCCTTGCGTCTTGTTCTTCTTCCATCGAATCACTTCCTTGTTCCTTCTCGGCTTCGATCAACCTACCATCAAAGATTCCAATGAAAAAAAGAGCGGACAAAAGTCTGCGACAATTGCCTGCTCTTAAGTTTTTGGTTAGCTGCGACGTCCGCCGCGTCCGCCACGTTTACCTTCTGTATTGCGCTTCAAGGAAGTCAATCGATCATCACTATCCTTTAAAAATGAACTCATTAATGAATCGAAGTCTTCTTTATGGTTATTAGAAGATTGACTGCGAGAAAAAGGTTTTTTCTGTGTTGAACGACCTCGATTATCGCGAGGATCTCTTTGTTGGTATTTTTTTGGACGCTTATCATCATCTGATTCTGTTGATTCCGCTGGTTTTGGTTGTGTTTGACGGATTGATAATCCAATTTTACCATCATCATTAACTGAGATAACTTTAACAGTTACTTCATCACTGACACTTAAAACATCATGAATATCTTTGATATAGCCATTTGAGACTTCACTGATATGAACTAGACCAGTTTTTCCAGCTCCTAAATCAATAAACGCGCCAAAATTTGTAATTCCTGATACTTTTCCTTGCAGTTTTGCTCCTACCTCGATTGACATAAAAAAAATGTTCCTCCTAATTATTAACCTATTTATAATACTGCTTATTTTGCAGTTGTTGAACTAGTTGTTTGGTCTGTGTCATCCGTATTTGATTCTAATACTGGATAAACCTGCTCGCCTTCTTTTGAATAAAAGTATTTGCTTCTCGCAAGTTTCGCCACATAGTCATCATCTTTCAATAATGAGACATCCTGTGTTAGCTGATCCACATCAGCATTGACTTGGCTTAATTCCGTATTTGCTTCAACTTTCAATTCGTTTAATTGATTCATTCTTTGCATATCACGAAAAATTTGAAAACCTAAAATTGCGAAAATGACCAAAGCACCTATAAAAATAACTGCTAATCGACGTCTACGAAAAATCAACTGGCGTTGTTGTTCTTGAAATTCGACATATTTTTTCTTTGCATACTCTGTATCTAAAGCAGCAATTTTGTTGCTTTTTTTTGTCACTTCTCTTCGCTCCAATCTTTTTTGATTGTCGTTTTCATTATACCAATATCATTGAGGGTTGTCTAATCTATTTCGTCAGTGTTTTGCTTGCGAATCTCCGAAATGATCGCATACATTTTTTGAGCATCTTCTTTTTTCGTTGACTCATGTAATTCATTGACTTTTACTTCCATTGTTTTGTTTCCAAATTGGATCTTCAATTGATCGCCTACCTTGACATCACTAGAAGATTTAGCCAATTTTCCGTTGATTTGAATTCTTCCTTTATCTGCCACTTCTTTTGCTACAGAGCGGCGTTTGATAATTCGAGAAATTTTAAGAAATTTATCTAATCGCATTAGGATTCCTCACTTTTATTTTTTATAAGTTTATTAAATCGTAAAATATTTTTTCCAAACGGTAACATCAACCATTCTCTAACCGTAAATAATTTTGTCCAGATCACAGCATTCACAAAGACGAACGCTCCGATTCCTACACCTGCTAAACTGGCAAAGAATGCAGAAGACCGATGAGCAACCGGTCCAAAAATCATCGTCAGTCCGCCATAATAAATCAGTAAGGCTAAGATCATCCATCCCAAACATTGAAGCAATTTACTTCCAAAGCGACGTTCTTTCCAGAACTGATTGATTTCACTAGTCTCCGTGTGGACAAAATACCATAGAGTGACAGCCAATCCTAGCAAAGTCGACAAACTAGCTCCTACTGTCCCTAGATAACCAGTTAGAAACGGGGTTGCCAAAGCTTTGGCTAACAGCCCCCAGCCTGCACCTTTCAAAGAGGGACGAAAAGAATTTTTACTTTGGGCAATACTTTGATAGGTTTGGATGATTGCTGTTAAAGCAATTGCAAAGACGAATAGCACCAACGCTGCATTCCCAGCGTAATCTTTAAATAGCGCATAGTTGATATACGGTAAAAGCATAGCTAGTCCTACAGAAGCAGCTAATGCTAAAGTCGTTGTTAACCGTAAATAGATTTTGGCAGTCTTTAGAAATTGACTATGCACAGCCGTCATCAAGTACTTCGTCAATGCAGGTAAAAAAGTCGCACTTAATGCAGTCGCAATCACTAGTCCTAATTGAACTAACGGTTGCCCACGATCATAGACCCCTTTTGCAATTTTTGCACTTTGTTCAGAAAGTCCATAAACTTGAAGCGCATTTTTTACAAAAAATGAGTCGATCAGCTGAAAGAAAATCAGCAGACCACTATAGATTGACACTAAGCCCCCTTCAACTAAAAAACGCCGGATCAATCGTTTGTCAGGTCGTTTCGTGACCGAAAAATGTCGAAAACTTAACGCTCCACCATGGATTTTTTGTTCATAATAGCGCAACACACCATAGGCACAAAGTCCCCCGATGACTGCACCACTCATAGCAGCAGTTCCTGTTTGGTAAACTGACCAGCCAAATAGTCGAAAAGCAAAGGCACTGAAAACGATGATCGCCACTCTCACAAATTGTTCAACGACTTGTGAAACAGCTGTCGGTTCCATCAAAAATCTGCCTTGGAAATTTCCTCGATAAAAAGATAGTCCTGGCATCAGTAAGAAAGTAAATGAAACGATTTGGATCAGCGGTCGTAATTGCTGATCCCCCATCATCCAAGCAATCCAACGGCTAAAGAGAAAAGTAAACAGCCACAGAACAATCCCTGTCCAAAAAACTAATGGATAAAGCCGTTGCAGTGCTTCTTTTCGCTGAATTGGATCTTTTCGTTCAGCGACATATTTTGAAATGAATTGCGGTAAACCAGACAACGCTAAAGTCATGGCAATCCCATAGATTGGGTATACTTGTTGGTATACATAAAATCCTTCATCACCAACTAAGTTTTGGAGCGGAATGCGGTACAGCGCACTTAGGACTTTTGCTATGAAAGAAGCAATCGTCAATATAAATGCGCCATGCATCACGCGACGCATCTCTTTATGGTCCAAAGTATTCGCTCCTTCCTAAGCAGTCAGATATTTTTGTTCACGTAATGCTTTGACAAAACGTTGGATTTCTTGCAACCAAACTGCTTCATCGGTCTTGTTAGGAACCGTTAGTCGAATCACCATTTTTTCTTTTTCTACACCTAAACTTGCTTTTAGTTTTGTTGCAGTCAAAGCTTCAAATAACTGTTCTACAGTATAGCGTTTTGTTCCTGCTTTACTTAAATTAAAGACGATAGTCTGCTGTTGCTTGCGAATTGTTTCAATCAAGGCGCGATCGCCATCCATTTTGATTTGGCCAATCGTTAAGAGATGTGCCACCTCTTCAGGGTATTCCCCAAAACGGTCTAAAAGATCATCTTCTAATTCATCAAGCATTTCTTGTGAATCAAGTTCCCTGATCCGTTTATAGATTTCAATTTTCTGTCTTTGGTCCGAAACATATTCTTCTGGCAAGTAAGCATCGACCCCAAGATCGATTTCAACTGCTGTTTTTTCCACTTGGTTGTTCTTTCCTTGTTTACGTAAAACAGCATCACTTAACATTTGCGAATACATGTCGAATCCGACAGCATCAATAAAGCCGTGCTGCTGCGCACCTAGCAGATTTCCTGCTCCTCGGATCGATAAATCCCGCATAGCGATTTTAAAACCAGAGCCTAGTTCGGTGAAATCTTTAATGGCTTGAAGACGTTTTTCGCTGACTTCATTCAAGATTTTTTGTTGTTCATACATGAAGTAGGCGTACGCCACTCGGTTGCTTCGTCCCACACGACCTCGTAATTGATAAAGAGTCGATAGCCCCATGTAATCAGCATTTTCAACGAAGAGCGTATTCGCATTTGGAATATCGACACCCGTTTCAATGATCGTCGTTGTGACTAACACATCATATTGTCCTTCAATAAAATCAAACAATGTATTTTCTAATTGTGCTTCAGTCATTTGACCATGCGCATAACCGATTCGTGCTTCTGGTACAAGTTCTTGGATTTCTTCCACTTTTTGTTCGATCGTCTCTACTCGATTATAGAGATAGAACACTTGACCGCCACGCCCCATTTCTCGATGGATAGCTTCACGGATCGCTCCAGGATTTTTTTCCATCACGTAAGTTTGAATCGGATAACGATTGGCAGGCGGTGTTTCGATCACTGATAAATCACGAACCCCGAGCATTGACATGTGGAGTGTCCGTGGGATCGGTGTCGCTGTCAACGTCAAGACGTCCACTTGGGCACGTAGTTGTTTCAAACGTTCTTTATGTTTTACACCAAAACGCTGTTCTTCGTCAACGATCAATAACCCTAAGTCACTAAATTCAATGTCTTTAGATAAGATACGATGCGTTCCGACTACGATATCGATTTGTCCAGTACGTAATTGTTCAATCGTTTCTTTTTGTTGTTTTTTCGTTCGGAAACGACTCAATAGACCTACATTTACTGGAAATCCTTCAAAACGTTCCAACATCGTTTCATAATGTTGTTGGGCGAGAATGGTCGTAGGAACTAAAAAGGCAACTTGTTTACTTTCCTTGACGGCTTTAAAAGCAGCTCGTAAAGCCACTTCCGTTTTACCGTAGCCAACATCACCAACGAGCAAACGATCCATCGGTTTTTCTTTTTCCATATCTCGTTTGATCTCTGCGGCACTCCGTAATTGGTCATCCGTTTCAGAGTATGGGAAGGCATTTTCAAATTCTTTTTGATACCCATCATCCGGTCCAAACGCATACCCTTTTTCTGATTCTCTGGCAGCATATAGTTTGATCAGATCATCTGCGATATCTTCAATTTTAGACGAAACCTTTCTTTTGGTTTTCGTCCATTCACTACTGCCTAATTTATTGATACGAGGTGCTTTTGATTCAGAAGCAACATATTTTTGGATCAAATTCAGCTGGGTAACCGGAATAAATAATTTATCGTCATTTTGATAAAGGATCGTCATGTAGTCTTGATGGACACCATCCACTTCTAACGTTTCCATCCCAATATATTTACCGATCCCGTGATTTGCGTGAACGACATAGTCGCCTGCTTTTAGTTCATTATAGCTTTTTAAACGTTCCGCATTCGTTACGGTTTGTCGCCGTGTTTGTTTCTTCGTCGTTTTTTGGAAAATTTCTTTTTCCGTAATTGCGACTATTTTCTCTTGAGGAAGTTCGAACCCTGTTTGCAGCGCCCCTTCCACTAGTTGCACTTGTCCTCTGATCAGTTTTTCTTTTTCGGTTTCCACGACTAGGATCTCTTCATCACGTAACATCTGCTCCGCTTTTCTAATCCGTTCTTTCGTAGGAATAAAGATGACTACTGTTTGTTCTTGCTTACGCCATCGGTCCATTTCTGTTTTCAATAATGGCATTTGACCGAAAAATTGTTGCATCGTACGATATTGAAAATTGTGAATCGCTTGAAAACGTAAATTCCCCATACCCTTTTGAAAAAGCGCAAAAAAAGTCGTCACAAATTTTTCTTTTTGAACTAATTTATGCACATCATTGACAAAGACTTGCTCTGAGAAGACACGTAATTCACTAATTTTTTGTGTGTGCCATTCAGCTGCTTCTCTTTCGATCTCCCGATTTGTTTCCATGATTCGTTGATAATCATCCACAATGAATAAACTACTTGTTGGAAAATAATCAAGGATCGTCGTTTCTTCTTGATAAAGAAGATCAGCATAAAGTTTCGCGTCTTCTGTCGGATTTCCTGCTTGCCATTGCGCGATCACTTGTCCAAAATAATCCTGCACGAATTGACGGTCTGTTTCTTCTGAAATCGTCGCTAGTTTATTTTCTAACAACTTTTCCAGTCGGTCGATCCCATGAAGTAAATCAGCTTGGTCGTAGACCTGTTCACTTGTCGGTGCGATCCAAATTTCTGTTACTTTTTCGATCGAGCGTTGAGTTTCTACTTCAAAATATCGCATGGAGTCAATCTCTACATCAAATAATTCGATACGTACGGGATGTTCGAGATTGATCGGATAGATATCAATGATGCTGCCACGAATACTATACTCTCCTGTTTTTGCCACCATCTCAACTCGTTCGTAGCCTAATAAAGTCAATAGACGAGGCAGATCGTCAACGGCTATTTCCTCTCCCGTTCGCCAAGTCAATTGGGCTTGTTTCCAAACTTTTGGACTGGGTAATCGTTTATGCAATGCTGCTACTGGTAATAAATAGACCCCTGGTTGTTTTTGTTGCAGGGCATTTAGTGTAGCAACTCGTTCTCTTCTTGCTTCTGGGGAAGAAAAAGCCATTTCCGCAGAAAGAACTTCATCTACTGGAAAAGAATGTATTTGTTCTGCTGGCAAAACATGTTGCAAATCTTCTGCTAGTTGATTCGCATAATACAGATTAGGCATTAATACGACTAAGTTTTTCTTTGTTTTTTTGAACGCTCGAGCAAAGAGAAGAGTTTTGGCTGAACCAGCTAAACCAGTGATCAATTGTCTTGGTGATTTTTCTTCTATCTGGTTGAGCCATTCCTTTACCTGTGGATCTTTACCAATTAATTGAACGATATCCATTTTTTTCCTCCTTCGCTAATTGAATTTGTTCATCGTATCGATAAACGAATGACCATCCAGCATAAACTCGAGTGCTGCCACTGACTGATCGATACTTGCTTCAATCAATGGTTGAACTTCTTTACTAAATGGGCTTAGCACGTGTTGAACAACAGTTTTGTTTCCTTCTGGTCGACCAATGCCTACTTTGATACGGTCAAATACATTCGTATTCAAGTGAGAAATGATACTTTTTATTCCATTATGCCCTCCAGCACTCCCTTTTTGGCGCAAGCGGATCTTGCCAGTTACAAGATCTAAATCATCATAAACAACAACTAATTCTTCCGGATAAATACCGAAATAAGTCATTAATGGTCCTACAGCACGACCAGATTCGTTCATAAAAGTTTGCGGCTTCACTAATAAGATTTTTTCTCCTTGATAGAAAAACTCTGCAACTTCCGCTTCAAATGTATTTTTTTTAAACACAGCTTGTTGCTTTTCAGCCATGCGATCAACGACCATAAAGCCGATATTATGTTTGGTTTGTGCATATTTGGTTCCTGGGTTTCCAAGCCCTACGATCATTTTCATTTGTTCTACCACCTAATTGAAAAAAGCAGCACAAAAGGCTGGAGCGCCCTAAAGCAATCCAGTCTTTGACTCATTTTTTCATTTTTTTACTTTCTACTATTAAGTATAACACACAAGTACCTGTTTCAACAAAAAGAGAATGTTTAACAAATGATAAAGAAATTAAAATTTTCTTCAAAGTCTAATAAATTAATAACCTTTTAAAAATAGTGAAATCACGCACATGTAAGCTTTTACATATAATACAACCTTGTTATCTGTTATATTTTATAGCCAAATAGCGTGACAGCGGGCTTGATAAATGTTAGCATAGGCATGGGAAAAAACAAAATCAATGGAAGGATTGATATATAATGACTGCAGCTGCAGAAAAAAAAGATCATCAAAAAGTAATTCTTGTTGGAGATGGCGCCGTAGGTTCTAGCTATGCCTTTGCTCTAGTTACTCAAAACATTGCACAAGAAGTAGGTATCGTAGATATCAACACAGCAAAAACTGAAGGAGATGCTATTGATTTATCACATGCTCTAGCATTCACTTCACCTAAAAAAATCTACTCTGCTACTTATGCAGATGCACATGATGCTGACTTAGTAGTTATCACTGCTGGTGCACCACAAAAACCAGGTGAAACTCGTTTAGACTTAGTAAATAAAAACTTAAAAATCAACCGCGATGTAGTAACACAAATTGTTGAATCAGGATTCAATGGTATTTTCTTAGTTGCTGCTAACCCAGTAGATATTTTAACTTACTCAACTTGGAAATTCTCAGGCTTCCCTAAAGAACGCGTAATCGGTTCAGGTACTTCACTTGACTCAGCTCGCTTCCGTCAAGCACTTGCAGAATTAGTTGATGTTGATGCACGTAACGTCCATGCTTATATCTTAGGTGAACACGGTGACTCAGAATTTCCTGTTTGGTCACATGCTAACGTTGCTGGTTTACAAATTTATGAATGGGTTAAAAACAATCCAGACGTTGATGAAGAAGCAATGGTTAACTTATTCTTTGGTGTACGTGATGCTGCTTACACAATCATTGAAAAGAAAGGCGCTACTTTCTATGGTATCGCTGTAGCCTTAGCACGTATCACTCGTGCCATCTTAGATGATGAAAATGCTGTACTTCCACTATCTGTATTTATGAATGGTGAATACGGCTTGAACGATATCTACATTGGTGCCCCTGCAGTAATCAACCGTCAAGGTATCCAAAAAGTTATCGAAATCCCTCTAAGTGACAGCGAACAAGATCGTATGGCTGCTTCAGCTAAACAATTAAAAGAAATCTTAGATGAAGCTTTTTCTAAATTAGACGCTGAATAATTAGAATAAATTTAACCACTTAATCAAGCAGAATGTCAGCATTCTGCTTGTTTTTTTTACTTAACGATCGTTAAATTTTTGCTAAATCATTTGTCCCCTTCGTCTTTTTTCTCAAAATATGCTATGATTAGTTCGTTATACGCTAAACTATCAAATAAGGAGCTGCCCGCATGACAAGATCTTCTCATCATAAAAAATCGAAATCGCTACACATTGGTCTATTAACTACGCTAGGCGTATTCCTCGCATTAATCGGCTTTTACGCTTACCGCAGTACATATTACACCAATCATTTTTTACCTAACACGGAAATTAATTCCATCAATGTAAGTAACCTGACCGTGCAACAGGCAAATGACAAATTAAAAGACACCTTTTCCAATAAAAAGCTGACGATTGAAGAAAATGGGAAAGTTTGGGAAGAGATCGCAAAATCTGAGCTTGGTTATAAAGATGACTTTTCAGCAGATTTATCTCGATTGTTAAACCAACAAAATGCTTGGTCATGGGGCATGAACTATGTTTCCGCTAGTGAAAAACAAGAAATTGATCCACAAGATACTGATCATCAAAAACTAGATGAAACGTTGGCTTCCACGACGAATAAGCTAACCGAATTAAATAAAGATCGGACACAGACACAAGATGCGACGATTGAAAAATCTGGTGACTCTTTCAAAATAAAACCAGAAGTAACTGGCGATACGATTGATGTGACAGCAGCTATCAACGCGCTGAAAACCAGTGTGAAGGATGGCAAAAACAAAATTGATTTAACTAAATTTCAAACAAAACCAAAAGTGACAGCGACCGATAAAAATTTAACAAAACAAGTCGATGAAATGAATGCCATTGCTAATATCAAAGGAACCTATAGTATCAACGGCAATACTTTCCAGATACCTCGTTCTGAAATTGCTAACTGGCTAACTTACACAGATGGTAAAGTTGATTTAGATACAACACAAGTTAAAAACTATGTAACAGGTTTAGGAGAAAAATATAACACAAGTACGAATGACACAAAATTTAAAAGTACAAAACGTGGTGAAGTAACGGTTCCTGTGGGTACCTATAGTTGGTCAATCAAAACTGATGCAGAAACAGAAGCTTTAAAGTCAGCCATTTTGGCAGGTAAAGACTTTACCCGATCACCAATTGTTCAAGGTGCCACAACAGCTGATCATCCTTTAATAGAAGATACCTATATCGAAGTTGATTTAAAAAACCAGCATATGTGGTATTACAAAGATGGTAAAGTTGCGCTAGAAACTGACATCGTGTCTGGAAAACCTAAGACCCCTACTCCAGCTGGTGTTTTCTATGTTTGGAACAAAGAGGAAAATGCTACATTAAAAGGAACGAATGATGATGGAACCCCTTATGCAAGTCCTGTAAACTACTGGATGCCAGTTGACTGGACCGGTGTTGGTATCCATGATTCCGACTGGCAACCTGAATATGGTGGCGATCTTTGGAAAACTCGTGGATCTCATGGATGTGTCAATACGCCACCAAGTGTCATGAAAGAATTGTTTGGCATGGTAGAAAAAGGTACACCAGTAATCATTTTCTGATAGCTTCAATAAAAAATGAATTCATAAAAAAACTGGTTTCTCAACAAAGTTTATCTTAAACTTTAGAGAGACCAGTTTTTTTACGTCTATCACTATCAAAGGGGGAATAACATGGACGATAAGTTACAAGCTAAAAAAACTTATTATCAACAGTTTCTTGGTTACACTGAGCAACAGATCTTAGAATTATCCGCCAGTATCGCAGACCAGCAAAAACTACTCGTCAAACCAGAGAATAATGAATTTGAACAAAAGATTTTAGTCAAAAAACTAGCTAGTGACAAGAGAAAAATGCAATCATTTTTAAATGGTGAGGGCCTCCTCCGTTCAATCCTTCAGCAACTGGATAATATTCATACTACGATCGCGAATCAAGATCAAAATAATTCGCTATGGAATAGTTTTTTTCGCTCATCATCCAATGAGTTGGCTAATCACCAGAAATTATTACATACATATGAACTTCTGTTTGAAGAAATAATGAAAGGATTATACAGCGATACACAAAAGGCGTCACCGTATAAAAAACTAGTGCCCAAAGAGAGGTACAGATAATGATTCAAGGATAAAATCAACCACTCTTAAAATAAATTACAATCCAATCTATCCATAAATAAACAACAGCTGGCTTTGATCCACAAGTTCTATTTTATAAAAATGAATCACAAGTATACTACGAAATGAAGCCGAAAAATCCTAAAATAGAAAACTATTTTAGGATTTTTCGGCTTCATACTCAATTTTAATTACTTCTATAACTCATTTTTTCATGTACACTAATTGATACTTCTACCTAAAATTTTTTTCTCACAAAACCAACGATCAAGCATAAGACAATCGCTGTCAATGCCCCCATTGAATCGAGCATGACATCTTGGAAAGACGGTGTTCGATCCCCTGTAAGCATCTGATGAAATTCATCTAACCCAGCATAACCGGTCGCCGATAACCAAGCTAAGACACTTGTTAACCACCAGATTTTCATTTTAGGAAAGACCCCTAAAAACAAACTACCACCTAAAATAAAATAAGACCCAAAATGAGCACCTTTTCGTAAGAAAAATTCAACGAATTTACCATAACCTAAATGATCTACACTCACTACACCATCGCCATAAGTAAAACGAATATTATCAAATACTTGTTTAAACGGATGATTGGGAAACCACTCTTCGATCCTGGAGACTTGGGATTGTTGTCCGTAAGTTTGCGATGAACTGTAAAATAAGAGAGCCATGATGAGTACTGCAATAACTAAATAAAAGTTGCCATTTTTCATTTGTTTTTTTATTGAATTCATAAGTCACCTCTGCCATTTATAATAGCTCTTTTTTTGCGAAACAACAAACTTTTCTTAGAGACTTAAATAAGAAAATAATGCTATACTAATTGTATTATAAATTGAAGGGAGCTTTTTCATGACATATTCACTAAATTGGGATCTTGATTCAATTTTTTCAGGTGGAAGTGATTCCCCAGCCTTAAATGAACGTTTAGAACAATTAGAAAAACAAATCAATACCTATTATCAATCCGTTAATCAGTGGGATCATTCAGTCAGTACAAATGATGAACTTACGACACTGATCAAACAACAAGAAACAATTACAGAAGGTTTTTCTCAATGTAATAGTTATATTACGGCTTTGTTATCTGCGAATGTCAAAGATACCCAAGCAAAGCTTTTATCAGGAAAATTATATGCACTATTACCACGTTGGCAATCCGCCGATACGATTTTATCGAAAAAATTTGCAGAAATATCTGACAATAATTGGCAAACATTGCTCCAAACAGATGAATTTTCTTTGATTGCTTTTCGTATGAATGAGATTCGCAGAGACGGTCATCGTTTATTGTCCGAAGCAGAAGAAAACATCATCAATACACTCTCATTAGACGGGCTGAACGCGTGGAGCAGTCATTACGACACAATTGTGGGAACAATCGTGATTCCATTTGAAGAAAATGGCAAGGTAACTGACTTGTCAGCAGGTCAAGCCTTCAATAAAATGATGGGTGATCCAGATCAACTCGTACGTGAAAAGTTATTTATTGCCTGGGAAAAAGCTTGGCAAGAAAAAACGTCTTTACTATCGGACACATTAAATCACTTAGATGGTTTCCGTTTATCAACCTATAAACTACATGGTATGAACGACTATTTACAAAAACCATTAGAATACAATCGTTTGAAAAAAGAAACACTTGATGTGATGTGGGCAACTATCCAAAAAAATAAACAACCGTTAGTTGATTACTTAACAAGAAAAGCCAATCTTTTCGGTAAAGAAAAAATGGAGTGGCAAGATCAAGATGCACCAATTATTTTAGGAGATCTAAAGGAAAAGACGTTTACCTTTGACGAAGCTGCCTCTTTTATCATTGAGAATTTCCAAAAATTCAGTCCCAAAATGGCAACCTTTGCACAATCTGCATTTGAAAAAAGTTGGATTGAAGCAGAGGATCGTCCGGGAAAACGACCTGGCGGGTATTGTACTGAGCTGCCAGAAACCCAAGAATCCAGAATTTTTATGACCTATAGTAACTCAGTCAATGAAGTAGCTACGCTAGCCCACGAATTAGGTCATGCCTTTCATAGTAGTGTCATGTGGGATCTGCCAGCATTGAACCGTGATTACGCAATGAATGTTGCAGAAACTGCTAGCACGTTTGCTGAATTGATTGTCGCTGATGCTACCTTAAAAGCAGCCAAAACGAAAGAAGAAAAAATCAATTTATTAGATACTAAATTACAAAATGCTTTGGCCATGTTTATGAATATCCATTCTCGTTTCATTTTCGAAAATCGTTTCTATTCTGCGCGACAAGAAGGACTTGTTTCAGAAGAAGAAATCACTCAAATGATGGTTGAAGCTCAAAAAGAAGGTTATCATGATGCCTTAGCTACTTACCACCCACACTTCTGGGCAGCTAAATTGCATTTCTTTATTGATGATGTTCCTTTTTATAACTTCCCTTACACGTTTGGCTATTTATTTAGTTTAGGTATTTATGCTTATGCAAACAAAAAAGGAACAAGTTTTGAGCAAGAATACATTGAGTTATTAAGAGATACAGCTTCAATGACAACCGAAGAACTTGCTCAAAAACATTTAGGTGTTGACTTAACGAAACCAGATTTCTGGCAAGCAGGCATCGATATGGTTTTAGAGGATATCAATAGTTTCATGACACTTTCTGAAGAATATGTACATTAATTGATCAAGCTAAATCATTACTAGATAAAATGATCGATTCATAAACAGTAAAAATAGCAGTTTTTTCATTCATTGGAAATCCTATTTTGACTAATAAGTCCAAATGAGCTAGAGAGAATAGTGATTGGTTTACACCAACCTTCTTCACTCTAGCTCATTTATTTTGGTTGCTTCGTCTCTCATTCCAAACATCCATGATCATTTTTTGTGAAAATCACCAATGTCCCCTACTATTTTATAGCTACATATAAACTTCATTCTTTACTCACTGATTGCATTACAGACTAAAAAAGACACGTTGTCAAAGGATATTGGTAAAAAGAAACCTTAGAATCATAGGGTATCATTTTTATACTTTTTAAACCATAAAAAAGATGTTGGTGAATTTCACCAACATCAAAAAGAATAGAGCCACAAAAAAATGAACAGGAAGGTTTCTCCTCCTGTTCATTCTATTTATTATTACATACTTACTGCAAAATCAGGTGTGTACCATTGAACTGAACCAACTTTAACATTTTCACCTGGTTGAGGTGCATGGATATATTGTCCGCCACCTAATGAAATAGCTACGTGATAAGTTCCGCCAGCAGAACCCCAGAATAACAAGTCTCCAGCTTTTGCTTGAGAAACTGAAATTTTTGTTCCAGCTGATTCTTGAGGTACTGTCCAACCACCGATGTCACGGCCAGTTACTTGTAAATATACATAGCGTGTAAATCCAGAACAGTCAAAGCCACTTGGATCTTTACCACCCCATACATATGGAGTACCAATATATTTGTAAGCTTCTGCTACAATCGCAGCGCCGTTCACACTACCAGAAGGATTTGGTGCTGGTGTTGGAGCAGGCGTTGGTGTAGGTGTTGGAGCTGGTGTTACAGTATTATTGTTATTGTTGTTATTTGTTGTACTGTTATTAGTGCTATTATTAGTGCTGTTATTAGTACTATTGTTTGTATTATTATTTACATTTGTATTAGAGCTGCTTGAACTGCTTTCTGTATTCGCAGGTGTTGACTCTTGTGTAGAAGATTCAGGAACTGTTGATTCTTCTGTTGAAGATGATTCAGTAGAAGAAGAGCCAGTTGATGAATTTTCTGTTGTTGTAGAAGATTCAGTAGATGTTGATTCTTCTGTTGTTGAAGACTCAGGAGCTTTTGATTCTTCACTTGAAGATTGTGCAGCTGATGAGCTTTCTGTTGTAGTTGATGCTGATGATGAAGCTTGTGTTTGTGCAGCTTGTGCAGCAGCTTGTTCACGTGCTTCTTTTTCAGCTTTTTCTTGAGCTGCTTGTTGACGAGCTTGTTCTGCTAAGCGAGCTTGTTCACGGATACGTGCTTGCTCTGCTTCTGCTTCAGCTTTCTTACGGTTCAAGTCAGCTTTCTTATCTTCTGCTGTTGCTTGTTCAGCAGCCAATGAAGTTTTCAAGACATTTAAGTCAGCTTGTTTTGCTAATAAATCGCCTTTTTGTGACTCTAAAGCAGCTTGGTTGTCAGCAAGTTCTTTTTGTTTTGCTTCATTTTCAGCTTTTTTCGCTTCTACTGCTTGTTTGTCTTCTTTTTGTTGTTGTACTAAGTCTTGGTTTGCTTTAACGATTGTAGACATTGCTTGGATACGACCAACAGCATCTGCTAATGAATCTGCATTTAACACAGCGTCAATATAGTTTGAACTAGTATTTTTTACTTGTGTTTCACGTGCTTGTTTTTGGATTGTTGCTTCACGTTTTTCAATACGTTCTTGTAAATCTTTGATTTCTTGTTTTAATTGAGCAGATTCTTTACGCAATGTATCTTGTTTAGTTAATAAATCTTGCGCTTTTGTGTTAATAGCAGAAACTTGACCTTCTAATGCTTCAATTTGTGATTGTGCACTTGCTTGTTGGTTTTGTAAGTCTGCAATTTTTTTGTCTTGTTGTTGTATCTGAGAATCAAAATCGTCCGCCGCGGCAGCGATCGGTGATCCTACGGCAGTTAAAGCGATTGAACTTAGCATTACCGCTGATAATAAACTCTTTTTCACTCTTCATTCCTCCGACTGGCTTAATTTAATAAATATCTAAATATATTTAAGTCTTTCTTAACGATATAAAAATTGTACCATAGCAGTATGTCAACGATATAATAGTTATGTTACAAAAACATTTCAAAATAAAATCTTAAAATGACAAACATGTAAGTTTCAATGATTATTCACAAAATATGACATTTATTTCAGAAATCAGTACAAAAAAAAGAAATTATTCATCACTGAATAATTTCTTGAATGGAAAAACAAAAACTGCGAATAGAATCATCGTTAATAATAAAGTTGGCCCAAGATATCTAGTAATAAAGTAAGTGTTATTTACAGATACTAATTTGAATATCAATTGTACAGCTAAAGTGAACAACTCATACCCCGTAACAAAAATAATCATACTAAAAAATTCTGTAAAGATATTAAAGTGGATATAAGAACTCATCGAATACATAATAAAGACCATCAGTGGTAATGCCACCGCATAGATCCCGATTACACCGATATAGTAGGTATCAAAGATTGCTCCAAGGACGACCGTTGTAATCAATAAATACCTTTTAGGAAATTTCATACTGCAAAACAGCAAAGCCAAAATGAGAAAATGGGCACTAGCCATGTATTGCCCATTTGACCACTCGACAAACATTCTAGTCAAATGCCCATCGATCAACATCAATAAGAACAATACAACTGGCAAGTAATATTTCATTGTATCTTTTTTCAGCATAGGTTAATCCTCCACCAGTCGTTGCACGATCGTCACAACTGGCAGATCATACATTCCAGCGTAAGGCTTAACATATACTTCACGATCCAAGCCATAACTATCTGGTTTGGTCTTGATGACTGTTCCGATCGGCAGATCTGCCGGTGAGTTCCCACCTAAGCCAGAAGTTTGAACGACGTCGCCTTCTTTGATATTCGTATCTCCAGTTAATTGTGTCACGACTAACGCTTGCAGTTTTTCGTCATAGTTTTTCAATAATCCAAACGCTTCTCCACTAGAAGAAGATACCCGAACTGGGAAATGATTCGAACTTTCATTTGACGAAGTCAGCAGCTCGATCTTAGAAGAAGTACGATTGACTTCAACTACTCGACCAATTAATCCTTTTTGTGCCATTACCGCCATGTTCACTTCAATGCCATCTTTTGATCCTTTATCAACGATCAACATATCTTGCCAAGTATCTGGTGAGCGTGTAATCACATTCGCCGTTACTTTTTCATAGTTAGTCAATGTTTGATTTAAGTTAAGTTCTTTCTTTAATGCTTCGATTTCTTTTTGGTCATTTTTATTTTTTAATGCTAATTCATCATAACTATCGATTTTCTCTTTTAATCGCTCATTTTCAGAATAAGTCGTGAAAAGATTATGGACTGAATCCACTCCATTTTCGACCCATCTTACGGGCGCAGAGATTGCACGGTCAACAAATGAAACACTGTCATTGACAAAAGACTGGAAGAAATTAGGTTTTCCTTCATTCGCTCGTTGCGCGGCAGTCACACTTAAGATTGTCACCACAATGATAACAATGATTAAGGTAATAATAATATTTTTATTAGGATTGAACTTCTTCACAAAGACACCTCGAATTAATTAGACTCTTATGGTCAATTTTATCACTAATTGAGGCGAAACAAAAGGTATGACACCTCTCTTAAGCTTTTTTTTAGTAAATAATTTGACTTGTCATTTTTAACTATTTCTGTTGTATTTACTCGGTTAGAGCAAACTTAATCTTTACTTTGAATCACTGCGACCATCCCAGTTGAAAAGGAAAAATCAGCCGTATCTGAAACAAATTCATTGCTTGCATAAGAAGTTGCTTGGCTCACATCAGTTGTTTCCAGTTCATACTTGCTCTTTTGGATGGACAGCTCTGTTACAGGCGTCAAACAACAATAGGCCAAATAACGCATTTTATCCATCTTGGTAATCACATGTTTGCCAGGTAAATAGTAGGTGACATGATTTTGACGATCCCAAATAATGATCTTTTGAGCATGTGGTTTAAATCTTGGTTCTAACGGTAGCCAAAGGTTAGCAAGCAGGTGATCCAATCGACCACCAGTTGCGCCAATGATCGTGATTGTTGCTTCCGGATATCGTTCAATGGCTTGACACAACCCCAACTGCGTATCTGTATCATCTTTTTCTGCTGGTGCTTGGATCAGTTCATTCGTTGCTTGTTCAACTTGTTTTTTTTCATCTACCGATAACGAATCAAAGTCACCGATTGCTAAATCCAAGGGGAAATTGTTTTGAAGAAGATACCATGCACCACGATCAATGCCTACATAACAGTCATAACTGTTTTGTAGTTCTGGCCAATTTTCAGGAGAACCTCCTGCCACTAATAAAACCTGCATTTATTTCAATGCCTCTTTTAACTGGTTGATTTGACCCACTGGATCTTCTGAGTTATAGATATAAGAACCGGCAACGAAAACATCTGCTCCAGCTTTTTGACAAATTTGTGCGGTTTCAGGAACGATACCGCCATCTACTTCAATGGAATAATGCCAATTATTTTGCTCGCGTAATTCTGATAATTCAGCAATTTTCTCTACCGTTTCTTCAATGAAACTTTGTCCGCCAAATCCTGGGTTAACAGTCATCACTAAGACCTGATCTGCTATCGGTAAAACATGTTTGATCATCATTATAGGTGTGCCTGGATTAATCACGACTCCTGATTTCACGCCTAGATCTTTCATCATTTGCAATGCTCGATGAATGTGTGGAGTGGCTTCCACATGCACCGTGATGATATCTGCTCCAGCCTTCGCAAACGCCGGAATATATTTTTCCGGGTCAACAATCATCAAATGTACGTCTAGTGGTAACTTAGTAATTGGTCGAATGGCTTGTACGATATTGGGACCAAATGTAATATTTGGAACAAATTGTCCATCCATTACATCTACATGGATGTAATCTGCCCCTCCTTTTTCTACTAGTTCGATGTCTCTTTGTAAATTAGAAAAATCTGCGCTTAAGATAGATGGTGCTATTTTCATCAATGCTTCCTCCTATTTTCGTTTACCTTCTTTTTTAGAATAGATTGGTTTTCGATTTTCGACTTCCTGTAAAAATTGCAAATAGTTCTCATAACGTGTTTGGGCAATCTCACCTGTTTCGACCTGGCGTTTCACCTCGCACCCAGGCTCTTTAGCATGCATGCATTCTCTAAAACGGCAATGGTTCGATGCACTGACAAATTCAGGAAATTGTTTTGGCAATTCAGTCGTTTCGATCGTCAAAAAATCGATCGAGCTGAATCCTGGTGTATCTGCTACTAAACCATCATACAATGGGAGTAATTCCACATGTCTCGTTGTATGTCTCCCACGTCCTAAAGAATCAGAGATTTCCCCCGTTTCTAAGTTTAGATCTGGCGAAATTTGGTTTAAGAGTGTAGATTTTCCAGCACCAGATTGGCCCATAAAAACGGTCAATCGTTCTGGGAAGTAACGAATTAATTCTGCAGTATCTCCAGGATATTTCGGAACAATCACTGGATAACCGATCGTTTCATACGTTTGCTTGATCTCATCGATTTGCTGTTCGTTCGAAGCGAGATCTGTTTTTGTCAAAAATATGACAGGGTCAATGGATTCATATTCTAAAGTCACTAGAAAGCGATCCAATAAATTATAAGAAAAATTTGGTTCTACCAAGCTTGTAACTACGACACCTAAATCGACATTTGCTACCGGTGGGCGCACCAGTTGATTTTTACGAGGCATCACTTCTAACAAATAACCGTCCGTCTTGTTTTCGCTTTCAAATAGTACTTGGTCACCCACTAACGGAGTGATTTTTCGATTACGAAAGTTTCCTCGTCCTCTCGTTTGATAGGTCTCACCGTCTGCGTGTACATAATAAAACCCACTAATTGCTTTTCTGATTTGTCCTTTGATGTATGCCACCTCCAGTTTTCCTTATTTTACCACAGGAAAGAAAAATCATGTGGCGTTCCTGACAAGAAACTTAGCGAAACTCAATAAAAAATAGCAGAGCACGTTTAGAAACGCTCTGCTATTTTTTATTGTTATTACTATTTGGATGAAGACGACGTGCTTTCTTCTTTAGACGTAGTAGTACTTGAACTTTCTTTGCTACTTGACGATTCTTTGGTTGAACTTGATGATTCTTTTGATTCTTTTGATTCTTTGGTTGGTTCTGGTCCTTTTGAATAAATGACATTGACGATCGTTCCTGGAGTGATCGATGCCCCCACGCCAGGAGCTGTTCGGATCACTTTATCTTTTTCTACGGTATCAGAATATTCATAAGACTCATGTCCGATGTATTCTGCGCCAATACTTGATAAATAACTTTGTGCATCACTTTTCGTATAGCCTGAAATATCATTTAATGTTTTCGCATTTGGTCCTTGACTAACGACAAAACTGATATAGCTATTTTCAGTCAATGGTTCACCGTAACTAGGTAATTGGCTAATGATTGAACCAGCTGGAACCGTATCGCTGTAATCATAAGTCTCACTGATCCTTTTATAACCATTTGAGCTCAATATCCCACGAACGGTGTCATAATTTTGACCAGTATAATCCCCCATCGTTGGTTGCGCGCCTTGGCTTACAACAAATGTGATCTTATCTGTCGTTGGATCGACTTCCGTTCCTTCTTCATCCGACTGGGAAATGATTCGTCCATTTTCTACTTCATCACTGAACTCGTCTTTTTTCTCGATACTATCAGCTGGAAAACCAAGCTTCTTCAATCGGCTACTTACTTCGTCAAAATTCATCCCAGTATAATCATCTAACTTGATTTTTTTCTTACCTGTGCTGACGTAAAGGGTAACTTCACGGTTTTGTTTCACTGTAGTTCCCGCTGCTGGGTCCGTTTTGACAACGTCTCCTTCTTCGATTTGTTCATCAGGGATCTCTTCGGTTTTTGTTGCTGCTTCTAATTTAGCTTTTGCTAAAGTATCTCTGGCAGACGCTTCTGATAATCCCGAAACGTCAGGAATTTCAACTTCTCCACGACCTCCAGAAGCAAAAAAGACGGCTGTTCCGATTCCTAATAAGGCTAAGATAACCAATAAAATAATCCACCATTTTTTATGCTTTTTACTCTTTGGATCAGGAAGTGTCTCTTCTGCCATCACAGGAGTTTCTTCTGATTTTTCTTTAGGTAATGGCATGGATTTAAATGACTCTGGCATTGGTGTATCTTCTTCTAATGGTGTGATCACTTGAGTTTCTTTGGTCATTGCTTGTGGCACCCATTTGGCTTCATTTGCCCGAGCAGGAGACAGCGCTGTTGCTAAGTCTTCTGACATTTCTTCTGCTGTTTTATATCGATCTGCCGGTTCTTTTGCAGTAGCTTTCAATACCACATTTTCTAAAGCTTGCGGCGTTGTTGGGTCTAGATCCTTGATTGAAGGTAACTCATCTTGGAAATGCTTCAAGGCAATCGTCACTGCAGACTCACCATCAAAAGGAACACTGCCAGTTAATAATTCGTAAAGAATGATCCCTAAGGCATAGATATCTGATTGTTTCGTAGCCATACTTCCTCTAGCTTGTTCAGGAGATAAGTAATGGACAGAGCCTAACATCGTATTCGTTTGTGTGATCGATGTTTCAGATAATGCGATTGCTATACCAAAATCAGTGATTTTGACCACGCCCTCATTATCGATCAAGACATTTTGTGGTTTCAAATCACGATGAATGATTTGGTGCGTATGTGCTAAAGAAATAGCTGATAAAATTTGTTGCATAATATTGACTGCTGTATCATAAGGAACAGGATAATGGGTTTGAATATAGCGTTTCAGGTCCATTCCTTTTACATATTCCATCACGAGATACTGCATGTTGTCTTCTTCTCCAACATCATACACACTAACAATATTAGGATGAACTAGTTCAGTCGCAGCTAGTGCTTCTCGTTGGAATCGTCTAATTGCCGTTTGATCATTTTGGAAATCGAATCGTAACACTTTGACTGCGACATCACGATCTAAAATAAGGTCATGGGCTAGAAAAACATTTGCCATGCCCCCACTACCAATATTTCCAGTGATTTGATAACGACCATTCAACTTTTTGCCTAACTCAATCATGCTACGTCCTCCTTGTATTCGATCAGAAGAACGGTAATATTATCTGCTCCGCCTGCTTCATTTGCACGTTCGATTAATTCTGTTACCTTGTCGAACAAAGCCCCTTCTTGATTGATAATCGTTCCAATCGTTTCTTCAGATAACATGTTCGTTAACCCATCCGAACACAACAACAAACGATCTTTTAATTGCCAAATATAAGTCGATACATCGACTTCTACAGATCCTGGCATTCCTACAGAACGAGTTAAAATATTTTTTCGTGGGTGGTTCGCTGCCATTTCTTCACTGATTTCTCCAGATTTTACTAGTTCATTCACTAAAGAATGATCTTCTGTCAGTTGAATGATTTTATCTTCACGGATCAAGTAGGCACGGCTATCCCCCACATGAGCAATAGTAAACTGATCTTCTGATAAAGCTGCTGCTACGATCGTCGTTCCCATCCCATTGTATTCTGGTTGCTCTTGGCCACGTTGATAAATACGAGTATTTTCTTCTTGGATCGTTTGGATGAACCATTGCGCTACTTTTTCGTCATCACTTAAACTTAGATTTTCCCAAGCAGTTCCTAAGTTTGTCACTGCCATCTGGCTCGCGATATCACCTGCACGATGACCGCCCATTCCATCTGCCAATACTGCTAGTTTAATTCCAGCTTGATTCGTAAAAACACTCGCATAGTCTTGATTTGTATTACGTCGTCTTCCTACATCTGATTGATATTCAATCTGCATTCTTTCACCTCATTACTTTTTACGCAAACAACAAATGAAAAACCCATCTGTATAGAACTGATGTGGGTATAAAGTCAACATTTTATCTTCGATTGATGATTGTAGCACAGGATCAACTAAAACATCAATCCTTTCAAAATCAGTATGTCGCTGTAAAAATGTTTCAATGACTTCTTGGTTTTCCTCTTTAAGAATCGTACAAGTACTATAAGTTAATATTCCAGAAGATTTTAACACAGATGCACAACTTTCCAAAATCGCCAATTGGATCGCTGGTAAATTAGCTAACTCGCTGGCATTTTTTTTATAACGAATATCCGGTTTTCTTCTCAATAGTCCTAATCCTGAGCAAGGGGCATCAACTAAGATACGATCAAATGTTTCAGCTGAAAATTCCTCTTTCACTTCACGTGCATCCATTTTTTGTGCATAAACAGTTGTAAAAACACCTAAGCGTTCCGCATTTTCTTCGATGAGTTTTACTTTATGTTCATGAACATCCAGTGCTGTAACTTCGCCACCACATGTTGGATCTAAAAACGTGGCAATATGCGTTGTTTTTCCTCCTGGTGCCGCACAAGCATCTAAAACATGATGTTCTGGCTCGATTTGCATAGCGGGTGCGACCAGCATCGAACTTTCATCTTGGATCGTCATGACCCCGTCATGGAATAAGGAACTAGATGCTAAATGTCCTTTTTCAGCAATTACCCCATAAGGACTAAGTTTACTTGCTGTCGCTGAAATTTCTTCTGCTTGGAGTGTCTCGATTGCTTGTTCTCTAGAGTATTTTCTGATATCTACTCGACCACTGACGTGACTTGGCTGGTAGAGGGAAAGTCCTAATTTTTCCGTTTCTTCATAACCGATTTGATCAGTCAATCGCTTGGTTAACCAGATCGGTAAACTGATTTTTACGGATAAGCGTTCAATCGGATCACTGATTTGTTCAACATCTGGTTTACCTTGTCGTTGATAATTTCTTAAAACACCATTTACAAATTTCCCAGTACCAGGATTTCCCTTGATCTTAGCAATTTCGACCGCTTCATTTAAAATCGCATGAGCTGGAACTTTATCTAGAAATTCCAACTGATAAACTGACAAATAAAGTAATGTTTTAACCCAATCATCCACTTTTTTTGCTTTTGCTATCAATGGAGCGACATAAAATTCCAGTAAAAGTTGACGACTGATCGTTCCATAGACCAATTCAGTAAACAAGCCAACATCTTTTTGATTTAAATCCCCTTGATTGATCATTTCGTTCAATAATAAATTAGAATAAGCACCGCCCTTGTTTACTCTTTCAAGGGTGATCAGTGCCATATAACGAACAGATTTTTTCATTTTTTTTGGTATTTTTGCCATTATTTCACCTGCTGCCCAATCATTACCTGTTGTCCACTACCATTCAAAAACTCATTGATCGCTTGTTTTCCTTTACCTGCTGGCTGTAGTTCTTTGATTGCCAACACCGTTTGTTTACCACAAGCAATCCACAGATTTTTCTTATCTTTTTTGATGATGGTCCCTGGCTCAGCCGTAGTTTTCTCAGCTAACGCTTCTACATTTAAAAGTTTCCAACGGGTTTGTTCGTATGTCGTAAATGCAATCGGCCATGGTCGCATCCCACGGACTTGGTTGTCGATCTCTTCTGCTGTCTTGTTCCAATCAATTGCTTCTTGCTCCCGTGTGATATTTGGCGAAAAAGTTACCTTTGATTCATCTTGTGGACGTGGACTCAAATTTCCATTCAAAATATCAGGTAATGTTTTAAGTAATAGTTGTTTCCCTAATGCACTTAACTTTTCAAACATGGTTCCCACATCGTCTTGTTTAGTGATTGGTAAACTTTCTTGAGCATAAATGCCCCCTGCATCCATCTTTTTGATCATTTCCATGATCGTTACACCGGTTTCTTTTTCCCCGTTGATAATCGAGTAATGAACTGGCGCCCCTCCTCGATATTTTGGCAATAAAGATGCATGTACATTTATAGCTCCGTGAACAGGTGCCTGTAATAATTTTTCTGGTAAAAATTGACCAAATGCAGCTGTGATAATCACATCTGGTTGTAGGGCAATGATTTTTTCCATTTCTTCTGAACCAGAGATTTTTTCAGGTTGTAAAACCAATAAACCGTGTTTCACGGCTGCTTCTTTTACTGGGGTAGGGGTGATGATTTTTTTACGTCCCACAGGGCGATCAGGTTGTGTCACGACTGCGACTACTTCATACCCTTCTTCTAACAAGCCTTCAAGGATCGGTACTGAAAAAGCTGGCGTTCCCATAAATACTAATTTAGTCATCAAGATGTTCCTCCATATACTCTTCTAATTCGGCTTCTGGAATTTGCTCAATCATTTTTTCAACGAATAATATACCGTCTAAATGGTCGATCTCATGCTGAAAGGCACGAGCTAAGTAACCAAAGGCTACTACTTCGATTTCTTCACCTTCACGATCATAATAGCGAACCGTTACTTCGTCAAACCGTTTGACGGTCCCATAAACATGAGGGATACTTAAGCAACCTTCTACATCAATGCTTTCTCCCTTTGCATCAATAATTTCTGGATTGATTAATTCAAACTTTTCACCTTCATCTACTTCTACGATTGCAACTCGCTTGTTTTGACCAACTTGTGGAGCGGCAATGCCAATACCGTCGTTAGCAACCATCGTTTCATATAGGTTATCTAGTAAAGTAATTGTTTCATCTGTGATCACATCGATTGGTTGTGCGACACGTTTCAATTTATCATTGGGGTGGATCAATATAGGATAGCGCATGTAAATTCCCTTCTTAAATAAAGTGTAATGGTTCATTATCAATCGCGACAAATAATCCTTGTCGTTGTTCTTTTTGGCTCTGGTCTAAAATATTTTTTAAGATATTCGCTAAATTAGGCTCATGTTTATATTTAATGATCAACTGGTAATAGTACCGATTTTTTACCCGATTCACTGTACTAGGGGTCGGTCCTAATAACAAGCTTTGATTTCCTAACACTTGCCGTAACTGATTCGCAACCTCAAAAATCTTCTTAGCAGCAACTTGTTCTTCCTCATGGCTGGTCGTGATTTTGACAGTAAAATAATAAGGTGGGTATCCACTACGATGTCGGACGGCCATTTCTTGTTGATAGAATCGCTCATAATTTTGTTCTTTTGCTAATTCAATTGCATAATGTTGCGGATTAAAGGTTTGGATAATCACTTCGCCTGCTTTTTCGGCTCGGCCTGCCCTTCCCGAAACTTGCGTAAGCAATTGGAACGTATGCTCGCTTGAACGAAAATCAGGCAAGTTAAGGGAAGTATCAGCATTCAAAACGCCGACCAATGTCACATCAGGAAAATCCAACCCTTTGGCAATCATTTGCGTCCCCAGTAAGATATTCGCCTTTTTTTGACCGAATTGTTGCAAGATACGTTCATGCGCACCTTTCTTTCTGGTCGTATCAACATCCATACGTAAAACACCAGCTTCTGGGAAAAGGGTCTTTAATTCTTCTTCGACTTTTTGGGTCCCTGTTCCATAGTAACGAATTTTATTCCCTCCACAGTTAGGACAACGGTGTGGGATTGGTTCTTCATGTCCACAGTAATGACAACGCATGGAGTGGGTGTCCATATGAAGGGTCAGAGAAATATCACAATTGGGACAAGGTAAAACAAAACCACAATCCCGACACATCACAAAGGAAGAATATCCTCGCCGATTTAGTAACAGCACAATCTGTTCTTTTTTCGCCAAACGGTCTTGGATTTTTGCTTGTAACTGTTTGGAAAATGTGGACGTATTATGTTGTTGCAATTCTTGTCGCATGTCAACAACTTCAATTGTTGGAAGTTGAGCAGACAAGTTGGCTCTTTGACTCAAATGGAGTAATTCATACAGCCCTTTTTGTGCTCGAGCACGTGATTCAAGAGATGGTGTCGCACTTCCTAGTACTACTGGACAATGATGATAATTTCCACGCCAAATCGCTAGATCTCTGGCATGATAACGTGGCGTTTCATCTTGTTTATAGCTTGATTCATGTTCTTCATCAATGATGATCAATCCGATATTTTCTAAAGGGGCAAAAATTGCCGAGCGGGCGCCAACAACAACCTGGGCTTCATTTCTTTCGATTTTACGCCACTCATCGTATTTTTCTCCCTGAGATAGCCCGCTATGTAAGACAGCTACCGCCTCTCCAAAACGCCCTTTAAAACGCTCTACCATTTGTGGTGTCAAAGCAATTTCAGGAACAAGCATAATCGCTGTTTTATTTTGAGCTAATACCTCAGCAATGGCCTGTAGATAAACTTCTGTTTTTCCACTTCCAGTAATTCCTTCTAATAAAAAAGTGTGACTCTTCTCTTGTTGCCCTGCTTCAACGATACGTTCTACTGCATGTTGTTGTTCTTTATTTAGCTGGAATGCTTGTGTTTGTTCAAACGTGCGATTTTTATAAGGATCACGATAACTTTCTACTTCTTCAAAAGTTAACCAGCCTTTGTCTTTTCCTTGATTCAAAGTTGCCGTGCTGATACCTTTTTCTTTGTAATAGCTAATTGGTTCAGCCTTTTTTTGCTCAGATAAGCAAAGCAGAAGTTCTTTTTGTTTCTTCGCATTCGCTCTTAACTTTCCCCACTCTTCCTCAAGCTGGACACTATTCAAATTTGAGCGGATCAAACGAATCGTTTTGACTTTGTTCTTAGTGTGTACTTCATATCTGATATCTACTAACTTGTCCTGACGCCAACGGATCAATTTGGATAAAATGCCCTCTTCTTGCGCTTCTTTCCAGGAGATTTCTGTTCGTCCTTTAAAGAATGCCTGGACGTCCGCCGCTTCACTTACAGGATAGATTTGTTTGTCATAGGATGCTTTCATGACAGCAGGAAGCATCGTTTGTAAGCAAGTGATCTTAAACGCATAAGTGATCGTCTTCATATAATCAGCCAATTGAAGTAGTTCTTGATTAACCACAGGTGCTAAATCTAATACTTGGACAATCGCTTTTAAATTTTTTTGTTCGATGCTATCTTGTACTCGCAAACCTACAACGAACCCTTGAACATGACGGTTGCCGTTACCAAAAGGAACTTCTACTCGCATCCCGACTTGAATCGCCGTTTCTACTTCAGAAGGAACCAGATAGGTGAAAGGCTGATCGGTTTGCATAGTGGGTACATCGACGATAACATCAGCTGTGATTGGCATGGTTTCCTTCCTCCTTTAGTTACTCTATCAAATAGACAAAATCGTTCTTGCCTATTTTACTAGAGATTGCTTGGTTTGTCTTATTTTCTGATGAATCCTTACAAAAAATTAACGGCGCAGCAGCATTCCGCAGAAAAGTCATTCTTATATGCTAAAACGTGATCCTAAAAAGAAGCCGAAATTCCACAAAAATTTGAGAATACAAATTTCGGAAATTTCGGCTTATCCAAAGAATCTAGCACTTTTTATTGGTTTTGCTCTTCACGGATACGTGACTCTAACTCTTGTTGTTCACGATCTTTTTTGGCTTTACGCTCTTCATCTTCCATTCTCAAGCGTTCCCGTTTTAATTCAGGATGAGGATCATTGATCACATTTCCTGCTTCGATTTCTTCTAATGCCTGTCCAACACTTTTTACTGATTCAAATGAATCCATCGTAGGTTGTGCTTTTGCATCTAGCTCGTGTGCACGTTTGCTTGCTAAGATAACTAGAGAATATTTTGAATTTACGCGATCTAACAATGAGTCGATTGAAGGTTTCAACATCATAAGACTACATCTCCTTTAACATTTTGATATATTTGCCGATCACACGGTCGACACGAAAGTGTTCACTGGCAATGATATTTTTGATTCGTTCTACCGCCAGGGGTACCTGGTCATTGACTACGGCATAATCATATAGTGCCATCATTTCAATTTCTTCTTTGGCAACTTTCATTCGTTCTTCGATTACTTCATCTGCATCTGTCCCACGGCCAACGATTCTTGATTTTAATTCGGCTAAATCGGGAGGAGTTAGGAAGATAAATACGCCATCTGGTACTTTTTCTTTGACTTGTTGAGCACCTTGGACTTCGATTTCTAAAAATACATCTTTTCCTTCGTCCAATGTTTTATTGACATAAGACAAAGGTGTTCCATAATAATTCCCTACATATTCAGCATATTCCAGCATTTCTCCGGCTTCGATCATTGCTTCGAATTCTTCTTTGCTTCTAAAGTAGTAATCGACTCCTTCGACTTCTCCTTCACGCATCTTACGAGTAGTCATTGAAATCGAATATTGGAAATCATTATCCTCACTCTCAAAAATTGCTTTTCGCACTGTGCCTTTTCCTACACCTGATGGTCCAGACAACACGATTAATAATCCACGCTCTGACATGACGACGTCCTTTCAACTAGTCTTTTTATACTAACGTTTATTTTGCACTTTTTTTCGACAACTTTCAAGGGCATCTTTGATTATAGCAAAAAAAAGCGCCTTTGACTGGCAAAACCTTTGCTTTTCACTCGGGCTTTTGATGATAGTGATTAACTATCAAGTTCATCCTTCATTCAAAAGTTCAAAAAAAGGTCCCTCTCACCTTACAGGTTCTAACTGAGCAGCATTCTTTTTCAAAAAAATAGTGAGAAGCGCAACATATGGTTGCAGCTCTTCTCACTAACATGCCGATTACCGTCGTTTTTAAAAACCCATGTTTGACAAGGTATTGACAACACCCATGATCTCATCTTTTCGAGAGAGTGCTTTTTCAGTTGGGTCTTTCACTTCTTCTGCATCGATTCTCACAATAAATTGACGATTCATCGTCACATAAGTCCCATCGTTAACTAACAATTGGATTTCTTTCTCCGTCACTTGCGCACAGGCATCTTGCCAAGCTTCAAATCCTGCTTTTTCAGAAGGAACATTTCTTTTGATGACCGTTTTCCCACTTAATTCATGAAACGTGATATCATAATAGTTCATTTTTTTCGTCTCCTTGCTATTCAATATTTTGGATCTGTTCTCGGATTTTTTCTAAAATCGTTTTTAACTGGATCACTTGGTTTTTGATTTCAATCGCACTTGATTTTGAACCAATCGTATTGATTTCTCGATTCATTTCTTGGATCAAAAAGTCGAGTTCTCTGCCAACTGGCTGTTTTACTTGAAGTAATTCATCCAATTTGCCGATATGGATCACTAAGCGATCCAATTCTTCATGAATATCTCCTCGCTCTAATAAAATAGCGAGTTCAGTCAGCAATCTTTGTTGATCGACCGTTGCTCCCAAGTAATCTTCTAGTTTCTTTTGATATTTTTCCTGATACTCTTGTTCGTATAACTCAACAAATTGTTGTAAGTCATTTAATACTTGTTTCAGTTCATCACTGTTTTTCTGAATGATCGCCTCTAAGGCTGTCCCTTCTTTTTGGCGACTTTTTTCAATTTCAGCTAGTGCTTCATGGACCGTTTCTAAAACCAAAGCTGTCAGTTCATCCATATTGTTTTCATTTTTTTCTTCAATCACGACAAAAGATTCATTCGTTGTCAAAGTTTCTAATAGACGTCCAATCTGTAATTGCTGTTTCTCTCCATAACGTTGGGCTATTCCTTCAGTTAAGTTCGTCATCAGCTCGTCAATCAAATTCCAATCAACAAAAACTTGTTTTTGATTTTGTCCCAAATACGTCAGGTTGATAAAAACTTCGACTCGACCTCGACTTAAATGTTGTTTCATCAATTGGCGAATATCATTTTCGAGATAATTTAACAATTTAGGACTACGTATTTGCATATCTAAAAAGCGTTGATTGACACTTTTGATCTCAACTTCTATTTGATACTCTGCGGTTTCACGGGTGGCTTTACCAAAACCAGTCATACTTTTCATTCAACAGGGTCCTTTCTGTTACATATTTTCGATAGCTTTTTGTAATGCCTCAAATTCTTCATTGGTTAGAGTAAGCCCTTTACCCATTTTCTCATGTTCGGGCGCCCAGTCACGAAGATCGAATTTAGGTGGGCGGCCATTCCAGCTGACTAGGTTCAGTTCTTTTCGCCATCCTTTATTATTTTCGGATAAAACAGCGATCTCTTCTATGATTTCGTAGGAAAATTCTTGTGCCATGGTTGTTCCTCCTTTAGATAAAGTAAATATAAATTCAATAGGGTGTCAAATAACTGCGTATGAAGCTTAGATTGAAGTTGCTCGTTCTTTTTTTGTTTAACTAAATGAGCAATTTCATTGATTTGTTCCTGTTCACTCTTTTGCTTTTTTTGGTATTTTTGAACTCTGCGCCACTCATTACTATTTAATTGTCCGACCTCTCGAATCATTTGATCGAAAAATGAACTTGATTCTTTTTGAATGATCTGTTCGATCAATTCATCTACATCACAAACTTTATTCGGTAAAACGAGCTTTTTTTTGGCTAATAGTTCAAGCATCGCCACCCCGCATGTTTCAATTACTACCCTGTCTTTATATATATTACGCAGAGTTTGCCAAAATTTTGGTTGTTGAACAAAAGTTGTTTCTAGCTGAAGATCATTCACTAGATAGCTTAAAAATTTACGCCAATATTGTTCTGCAAGTTTCGTTGAATAGAACGTATACCAATTCCCCTCAAAATCACCTAACTTTTTTTTCATTTCCAGATAGCCTAATTGGAGATTGAATTGGTTTCTCTGCCGATCAAAAATCAAGAAGGTTCCCAATGACCAATTAGAGCGGCAGAGCCATGGAACAGTCTCTTCTGGTATCGTAATCTTCTTAGTCACTCCGGGACCATCCACATCTACTATTAAGCACTCCGTTGCCCCTTCTTTAATTGCTACATCCACAGGCAAATTATTTCGATAACCACCATCAATATATTTTTGTCCAGCAATGTTTCGATAACTCATAGCGGGATAAAACGAGGCCGAAGCTAGGATCCAATCAGCAATTTCATTGCTTGCCAATTGCTGGATCGGTGTCACCACTTCTTTAAAATCAGGAAGTCGAGTCGAAACGGTAAATAAACGAGGACTTTTCATTTTTAAAATCTTCTCAGCATCTAATTTACTTTTGAGTAACTTTTCCAAAGGGGTGATTGAGGCTCCCCCCTTGATAATTGCTGCTCTCGTCATTTGCCGTGTTTCTTGGATAAACCTTTTCCGTAGATCTTCTGATAATGCAGTTTCTGGTAGCTGTAATACTTGATTCGTTGCGAGGGATTGCCATAAAGAAAGAGCTTGCGATAAATCATCTTGCAAGATCAATACACCGTTTAACGCACCAACTGAAGTTCCCGTAATTACTTCAAAATGAATCTGATGTTCTTTTAACGTTTGCCAAACACCGATTTGATAGGCACCATGAGCGCCACCGCCACCTAATACTAAACCAATATGATAGGTCAGTTTTTTTTGCCAGATTGTCTGAGCCAACTGATTGTCTTGCGTATAACCATGATGAGATAGGAGTGTCTGCCAATATGTCGACAGTGGTTCAATCCATTGAAAAGAACAATATTTTTTGAAATAAAAACGGGAACACCACTCTATCTCTTTAAAAAAAAGCGTCCAACTAGGCATGTCACCCACCACTAGTACATTTTTAATCAGCCATTGTTCACTGGTTCGTTCGGCAATAAAATAAAGGGTATGTTTGTTACCGATCATCCGCCAAGCTTGCCTTTTCTTTGTTGCCAACCAAAAGGCATCACGGCTTTCCTGATGGGTAGCATAAAAGGGTAGCAATTGTTTGGCTCGTTGAAGTGTAGAGTAGAGGACTGTTTTTTCTGAACCGTACACTTGTTGAATCAGCATAATCTTCTCCTTTTTTATTATAACAAGACAAATATATTCTTTTAAAGTATACTATTTTTTTGAGAAATACTAAAATGAATACATTGTTCTTGTAAAAGCTATAACAAAATCCATTCCATCCATTTATACAAAAACAATGAAAATGTCCATGTTTATCACAAAAAAAAGTGATTTTGTAATGGAATTTTAAAATAAAAGAAACAAGCTTTTTTTTAATAAATGTTGTAAAATGAAAGTGATAATGAGTGAGAGGAGGAGCATGATGTCTGAGTCAGTTTATGTACATATTGATACTACTAGCAATGCGGTTGTGACTAAGGGGCTGACTATTAGTGATTTTTCAAACAACATCGTGCATTTCCCACAAAATTTATTGTTATTAGATCCTTCAGAAAATGCTGGTGAATACGAATCCCATACTGGGTTGAAAGTGATTCGTGGAACAGAAAATATCCAACGCTTTTTCTCTTCTGCACGTAATCGTAATCATTCGAGTGATTTAAAATGGATCGATTTTAACGACTTAACGATGCTGAAAGAATTAACGCCATTAGAAATTTCAGAATTGTTATATTTTGGACACATGAAGACCCATCTTCACTCACCATTTTTTTATAAATTACAAAATAATTTCGTCTACTTCGATCTTAACGATCAATTAGAACGAATCTATTACCGCTATTTAGATGAATTTTATCGGATCTTTGCCAATAAACTAAGTATCATCTTGTCAAAAAAAATCAATGAGAAAAAATCGTTTTTCAAACGAGATATTCCGGTCGAAAAAATTAGTGTGGAATTACTGAAGAATATGCGTAATTTGATGCAAGAAGGAATCATTTTTTCTTTTGAACAAGGTGGATTGATCGATAACGATTATCATATCCCGATCTATGTCATTGAAGATTATATTTGGAAGCTAAAAGGAACAAGATACCTTGATGAAGAAGCAATTGGCACCTTAGTTTATCATGCAGAAGAAAAACGCTGGGAGCTTGTAGGAGAAGCTGCGGAACTCAACTATACTCCTTTAAGCTGATGCTTGGATGTTCCATCATTTTATACTTATAAAAAAAGAGCCTAGACACTTTTATAGTGACTGAGGCTCTTTTCGTTTATTTTTTCCCGATGAACAAAGCTGGAACTGTCCGACCGATCCCAAGCAAAACAACCATTGTAACAATTCCTGTAGCCAAGGCACTTGCACCATTCATGACTAAAGAAAAGAGCCATGGATTCATTCCCCACAAAGCATAACTTCCCCAAAAAACGACGCCTGCGACAAAATGCCAGAAATATCTAGCACCAACACCAACTAAAGTTCCTAATATAATAGTGGTTGTCATCCCTTTTTTATTGCCCATCGTTAGACTGTTTTGCAGCCTTTTAGCGAACACTCCTGCAAATCCTGCAAAAGTAAAAGCAATCGGATACTCGATCAATACTTGAATGACACTGAGATAATACACTTGTCCTGTTGGAAAATGTAAAATCCCCCAAATAAATCCTGATAAAATCCCTGCCTTCCAGCCTCTTCTTAACGCAAACAATGTCAGTGGAATCTGTCCTAATGAAATTTCAAAGCTACTACCTATTTGAAGAGGGATAAAGGATAACACCATCGCTAGTGCAGCTACAAGTGTCCCCTCAATCCATACTTTATATTTTTTCTCCATAAAAAAACTTCCTCCGTTCATTTGAAATCACAAAGGAGGAAGTAAATACAACATACTTCTACAACCAACGTTACATGACTAACGTCAATTGATCGTCACAATTCCTACGCTCGCATAACCGATACAGGTACGAAGGGTTTAGAAAAACTTCAATCTCAGCCTCATAAGGCTCCCCTTTGTGATACTATTCAATTTTTTAATTCTTATTTTTTTGTTTCAAACAATGGACTAACAGGTTTGTTTTCGTGGATACGTTTAATTGCATCACCCATCAAACCACCGACACTTACTTCATCGATTTTTTCGATCTTACGGTCATCTGGCAGATAGATCGAATCTGTTACAACTAAGCGTTCAATCGCAGAATCTTCAATACGCTGTAAAGCTGGTCCAGATAATACTGGATGTGTACATGATGCGTAGACACTTACTGCGCCTGCTTCTTTTAGTGCATTAGCCGCTAAGGTAATCGTCCCTGCTGTATCGATCATATCATCAATCAATACACAAGTTTTTCCTTCTACTTGCCCAATAATATTCATTACTTCTGCTACGTTTGCTTTTGGACGGCGTTTATCAATGATCGCAATTGGTGCTTTTAAAAATTCAGCCAATTTACGCGCACGAGTTACACCACCATGGTCAGGTGATACAACTACTACATCGTCCCCTTTAATCCCTTTTTCTAAGAAATAATTTGCAATCAATGGTGCACCCATCAAGTGATCAACAGGAATATCAAAGAATCCTTGGATTTGGACAGCATGCAAATCAAGCGTCAACATTCTAGTTGCTCCAGCTTTTTGAATCATGTTCGCCACAAGTTTTGCAGTGATTGGTTCTCTGGCACGAGCTTTACGATCTTGACGTGCATATCCATAGTAAGGCATTACTACGTTAATCGTTTTTGCACTGGCACGTTTCAAGGCATCAATCATGATCAGCAATTCCATTAAATTATCATTTACAGGACTACTCGTTGACTGAATAACATAAACATGTGATCCGCGAATACTTTCTTCAATATTCACTTGGATTTCTCCATCACTAAATTGAGTAACCGATGATTTACCCAATTCGACACCGACAGCTGCAGCAATTTTTTCTGCTAACGGGCGATTTGAATTTAACGCAAAAATTTTTAATCTTGGGTCAAAGTAATGTTTTGACATGGGGACCTCCACTTTCTTTTTCACAACTCTAGAATTCTACCTATTAAATACTAGTCATATTTTCTGAATAAATCAAGGGGTTTTACAAAAGTCTTAGTTTAAATAAGGGAGTTTTTTAGCATACTCTTCTTTATTGACCTGTCTTGCACGGGCAATTGCCATAGCATATTCAGGGATATCTTCTGTGATTGTTGACCCTGCAGCTACTGATGTATTTTTAGCAATTTCCACTGGGGCAATGATATTTGCATTAGAACCGATAAAACTATGATCCCCAATTGTTGTGCGGTGCTTGTTTTTCCCATCGTAATTCACAAAGACCACGCCACAACCAACATTGATTTCTTCACCTAATGTGGCATCACCGACATAAGTCAAATGACCAACTTTGGTATTTTTACCAATTTCAGCATTTTTGACTTCCACAAAATTACCAATATGGACACCTTCACCAATTTCTGCTTTTGGTCGTAAATGAGCAAATGGTCCCACGTCCGCATGACTTTTCACAAGACTTTTTTCGATCACAGAATGTTCAACTACCACATGATCTTCAATCACACTATCTACGATTCGAGAATGGGCACCGATCACGCAATCTGATCCAATGACGGTTTTACCTTGAAGTTGGACGCCTGCTTCGATCACTGTATCAGAACCAATCTCTACCCCGGCATCAATATAAGTCGTTGCTGGATCAACAAAACTTACACCATTGACCATATGCATTTTGTTGATTCTTTGGCGCATCAATTCATTAGCTTTAGCTAATGCAATACGATCATTGACTCCCATTGATTCGTCAAAGTCTTCTGTCTGATAAGCTGCTACTGTTTTTCCAGCATCTTTGAGGATTTCAATGATATCGGTCAAGTAGTACTCCCCTTGCGCATTGTCTGTTCCTACTTTGTTCAATGCTTCAAACAGAGCTTGATTGTCAAAACAATAAGTTCCTGTATTGATTTCTTGGACCAATGCTTCTTCTGGTGTAGTATCTTTTTGCTCAACGATTTTTTCAACGATCCCAATATGGTCACGAATGATACGGCCATATCCAGTTGGATCTTCGGCTTGTGCGGTTAGAATCGTGGCACTCGCATTTTTTCCTTGGTGATACTCAAATAAATTATTCAATGTTTCAGTGGTTAAAAGTGGTGTGTCGCCACTGATCACCAGTGTCGTGCCTTCTTTCCCTTGTAAAAAAAATGCGGCTTGCAATACTGCATGACCTGTACCAAGTTGTTCTGCTTGCAGAGCGTATTCACTACGTTCACCCAACTGTGCCTTTACTTGCTCAGCGCCATGCCCGACGATCGTAATGATTTGATCTGGGTTGGTTTCACTTACTCGATTGATAATATGTTCCACCATCGGCTGTCCTGAAACTGGATGTAAAACTTTATATAATTTTGACTTCATGCGAGTTCCTTTTCCCGCTGCCAAAATGATTGCATAACGTGCGTCCAACTGCGTCACTCCTAATTGTATTTGATGGTTTTAAGTTTAGCCCACTCTACTCAATTTTTCAACCAAGCAGACTATATTTGTAACTAGACCATTTTTATCTTTGGGGTTAAAAAATCAATTAGTCAATCAACAATAGTGAGAGAAAAATAGGGTTATATGAAAAAGGAGAACGAATTTCTCTCATCTGACAGATAACAGCTGGATATCTGATTTGTTGTTGCTGGTTGCTGTAGTGTTTCTATCGAAAATAAGCCAAAGAATTCCCAAAATAGGTAAAACTATTTTCGGATTCTCCGGCTTATTTCTCAGAGCTGGACACTTCTGTCACAATCTCTTCCAGCTATTATTGATCGGCAAATAAATAAATTTTCAATCTCTAATCTTTGAAATAATTTCCTGGTACAACTGTAATGTTTTTGGTCTTCGTGTCGACATCTTTCACGTATAGTAATGAAGTATAATCGTCAATTGCACGATGACCATTAAATTTGGATTCTGCAAAAACGGTGATTCCTACAAGTTCAGATTCAAACTCTTCGATCAAGCTCTTCATTCCATTGACTGTGCCGCCGCCTTTCATAAAATCATCAACGACTAGGACACGAGAACCCCGTTTAAGACTTCTTTTTGACAATTCCATCTTTTCGATTCGTTCAGAAGAACCAGAAACATAATTCACACTAACTGTCGATCCTTCTGTGATCTTTGAATCACGGCGTACGATAACAAACGGTGCATTTAAATAATAGGACACAGCTTGCGCGATCGGTACGCCTTTCGTAGCAACTGTCATCACTGCATCGATTTTTTCACCTAAATACTTAGAAGCAATGATTTTTCCAACTTGGCGCAATAATTCGGGCTCACCTAGTAAATCGGATAGATAAACATAACCTCCAGGCAACAAACGATCTTGTTCAGACAATCGTTCAGCTAACGACTCAATGTATTTTTTGGCTTCTTCGTAAGAAATCTCTGGTATAAATAAAACCCCACCAGCGGCACCTGGAATTGTTTCTAGGGTACCATACCCTCGTTCCTTAAATGTTTTTTTGATAATTGCCAAGTCTTCACTGATCGAAGATTTAGCAGATTCATAACGTTCGGCAAAACTTGTCAATGAAATTAATTCGTGAGGATGATCTAATAAATACTGAGTCATATCAACAAGACGTTCACTGCGACGTACTTTCACATATTTCAGCTCCTTTTAAGAAATTATATCGTTTTACATTATATAAGTTTTCATTTAAAAATTCGAGCATTTTGTAAGAAAATAAGTTAAATAGTTCGGTATTTATCTAAATATAAGAAAAAGCAATGAAAATTTTTCGTTTTCATCGCTTTTCTTTTTGATTTTTTATTTATTTTTTCGCTTAATGGAAACAAGCACCCGCTTGAACAAATTGACCACAAGAAACAACACGATAAAGACTAGTGTGATCGTCGCACCCGGTGGCGTATCTAGATAAAAGGAACTTGTTAGACCCGATAACATGCCGATAAAGCCAACACCGATACTAATGGCAATCACCACATTGAAACTTTTGCCTAAGCGCATACCGATCGCTGCAGGCAGGACCATAATTGCTGAAATCAATAATGCCCCGGCAATTGGGATCATGACAGCAATCGCAACACCCGTGATCACGTTGAACAGCATTGACATACGGTGAACAGGCAGACCATCAACATGGGCGGTATCTTCATCAAAAGTCAGCACGTACATTGGTCGCTTGAACAAAAAGAATAAGAAACCAATAATAACAAATAATACACCCAAAAAGATAACTTGATCCCAAGTAATCGTCACAATCGAGCCAAAGAGGTACGATTGGATACTTGTGGCTGAGTTTCCACCACTAAGATTCATCAAAACTAATGCCAGCGCCAGTCCGCCAGCCATTAAGATCGCAATTGAAATTTCTGAGTAAGTACGATAAATCGTACGTAAATATTCTAAAATCACCGCAGCTAATATTACTACGAACATCGTAGTCAACGTTGGATTGATATTCAAAAAGAAACCCAATGCCACCCCTGCCAGTGAAACGTGTGACAGTGTATCTGCCATCAATGATTGTCTTCGGATCACTAAAAAGACACCTAACATTGGAGCAATCCCCGCAATAAAAATGGCTGCTAAAAAAGCTCGTCTCATGAATTCATATGAAAGCAACGCCATGGAGAATCCTCCTTTCTTACCAAACGAATTTGTCGATCTGCATATTGCTTGATATCCTCATGATCATGAGTAATCATCAAAATTGCCTTGCCATGTTCATGGGCACTATGACGCAATAATCGATAAAATTCATTACGAGATTCTTCATCCATCCCCGTTGTCGGTTCATCCAATATAAATAAATCTGGGTCAGTCGCAAAAATACGGGCTAAGCTAATCCGTTGTTTCTGTCCACCGGATAATTCTCCGATCCGTCGATGACGCATCTCCCACATTCCAACAGATTCTAAAGCTCGTTTAACATGCTGATGATCTTTTTCAGAAAGTCGTTTGAACCAACGGCCTCTCGGATAGCGACCGGAACGAACCAATTCTAAGACTGTACTTGGAAAGCCAGCATTAAAAGATGCCACTTGTTGGGGAATATAACCAATACTTAATTTTTGTCCTTCTTGATTTTTTGGGGCGATTTTCACTGTTCCCTTAGAAGGTTTTAACAAGCCTAAGGAAGCTTTGATCAATGTTGATTTTGCTGCACCGTTTTCTCCTGTTAGAATAACGAACTCTCCTGCATCAACGTGATAAGACACATCTTCTAATACAGGTTCTTCATCATAATAAAAAGTCAAATCGGATATTTCGATATAATGCACGCGAAATGCCTCCGTTCTTAATTAATACTTTCTTTTAACGCTTTTAAGTTCTCTTCCATTACCGAAATATAATTTTCGCCGGCTTTGATTTGTTCACTTGTCAAACTCTCTAATGGATTCAATACTTCTAATTTAACACCCGTTTCTTTCGACAATGTTTCCGCCACTTTGGATGATGCATTTTCTTCAAAGTAAATCACTTTGATCTTATTTTTGTTCACAAAATCTTTTAGTTCAGCTAAGCGGCTTGGTGTGGGTTCTTGATCAGGCGTTACCCCTGCAATCGCTTGTTGGTGTAAATCATACTGATTCGCTAAATACGCAAATGCGGCATGTTGCGTCACAAACGTGCGGTTTTTGGCATCTTTGAGTGCATCCGTATATTTTTGGTTCAGGTTTTCTAATTTTTTGATATAAGCATCCGCATTTTTATCAAAAGTTGCCTTTTTATCAGGATACTTTTTCCCAAGCTCTGAAGCAATTGTTTTGACCTCTTTGATTGCTAACACAGGATCTAACCAAATATGTGGATCATACTCATGCGAATGACTTTCAGAAGAAGCTTCTTCATGTTCATGATCATGGTCATGGTCTTCTTCTGCTGATTTCAGACGATCAATTCCTTTAGCTGCTTCAATCATCAATGTTTTATTCGTATCGACAGAATCTTTCAATGAGTCAACAAAAAATTCCATATCTGGACTATTATAAACAAACACATCCGCATCAGCGATTTCTGCTTGTTGTTTTGCACTAGGTTCAAAATCATGCGGTTCAGTCCCAGACGGGATCAACAACTTGACGTTTCCTTCATTTCCAACTACTTCTTTCGTAAATTCATACATCGGATAAAAGGTCGTAACAATCGTTAACTCATTTTTCTTTGAATCCTTTTGGTTCGTACCACCACAAGCCGCTAATAAAAACATCCCTACAGCTAGTGTTAAACCAATCATATATTTTTTCATAAGACTCTCCTTTCGAACAAATCGTAAAATTACGATTTATCAACGGAACTTAATGTATCAGAATAAAAAAATAGAGTCAATAGAAATCCTTCAATTTCTGATTTATACGAACAAATTCAATGTAAACCGTAAAATGAATGATAGTTTGTTCATGTTACTGAGAGCCCAACAAGCTATCTAGTCCATTTTTTCCAATTTCTAAATAGAATAAATAACGTTTAGAGTAGCTAAGCTGCAACCAACTCAAAAAAATCTCAAAACAGCTTCTTCTGTTTTGAGATTTTTTATTCTTCATCTCTTAGCAACAACTAGTTCTGGCCTATTTTACAACGTGCGTACTAAATATACTTCATCACAGAAACCTTTCAGCCCGTTATAGACTCTTTGTGCTCTTGAATAATGTTGACATAAGGCAAAGACTGTCGGTCCGCTTCCGCTCATCAAAGCGGCATCTGCCCCATACTTTAACATGCGTTCTTTGATTTGATGGATAATTGGATGACGTTTGCCGGTAACATCTTCTAAACTATTTCCCATGTATTGAATCATCGTATGGTAATCTTGTTGCTGGATTGCCTCCACTAGTCTAGGAATGTTCTGATGCTGGATTTTTTGCGCATCTACTTCTTTGAAGACGGTCCTAGTCGAAACACTCATTTTAGGTTTCACCAAGATTACCCAACACTGAGGCATTGAAGGGAGAACTTGGACCACTTCTCCTTTGCCGCCAACAAACGCAGTATTACCATAAACACAATAAGGCACATCCGTACCAACTTCCAAACCAATCTCAGCTAATTCTTCCAGAGAACAACCGAGATTCCATAGTTGATTGATCCCTCTCAGTGCAGCTGCACAATCTGTGCTGCCCCCACCCAGTCCAGCTGCAACTGGAATATTTTTTTTCACAAATATTTTTACGCCTTTTTTGATATGATACTTATTCTTAAGCAATGTTGCTGCTTGATAAACGTTATTTCGTTGATCTACTGGCAAAAATGCCTTATTCGTTTCTACGATGATTCGATCCTCAGGTATCTCTTCAAAGAATAAGTGATCTGCTAAATCTACACTCGACATTACCATTTCCAGCTCGTGATACTCATCGGGACGCTTGTACAAGACATCTAATCCCAAATTGATCTTAGCTGGTGCTTTTTCTATCAGTTCCATCCTCTCACCCATTCAAAAAGTCTAAGTCGCAAGTATTCTATCACAGAGAAAAATAAAAGTATAGCTCATACGAGTGACGTGTTTACGATCTTAGCGGTTTTCTCAGACCTTTTCTGTCTACAGATAAAACAAACCATCCTTCGACCACATTCATTTTCTCTAGCTACCGTCAATCGCTTTTTCACGTTTTAAACTATAGGTAGCTAAAACACGTCACCAGTTATTCCTCTATTTACGCAATTTACAATTCCGTTAATACTTCTTCTGCAAAACTGATACTTTTTTCTTTTCCCTTCCCAATTAGTATAAACAACTGTAATGTGGCAAATGTAAAACTGCTTCCCTTCATGTAAGCAAAATAGCGACCTTCCCAGCGAGTGACATAGCGCAGTTTTTCTTCATAGGTCGATTGAAATGAGTAAAAGAAACTACCATAATTATAAACAATATGCATGATGCGCTCTTGAAAGAATGCAAAGTCTGTTTCCCCTACATTTGCTAACGGAGCTAAACCAAGATTTGCCTCAAGATAGCCCTTTTCTTGGTAGACAACAAATAGATTGACTAATAAATAATCGGATAGTTCAGCAGGTTCATCTGGCAATACACGTAATAGATCATAGCCTGCTTGGCTTTCAGATATTGGTTGCTCTGTAATAAATCCGACCACTTTTTGTTCTTTGCGTACCACTCCAACACCGCTGGCTAACAGATAAGATTTGTCAAAACGCCCAACAGAAAAATGCTTTTCTCTCGCACCATGTAACCACTGATCCGAAACCTCACTCACCGCAGCTAATAATTCCTCAGGTAATTGTTCGTACCAAGTGAAATGATAGCCTTCATTAGTTAGACGCTGGTACTCTAGCTGTTGATTGACCCAAGGCATTTCTTCTGTAGTCAAATCTGCCATTCCTACCTCGCCGACTTTTGTAAAATGAAAACCTAATTCATGCAACATTACCACATATTTTTCTGAGATCTTGTAAAAAGCAATTTGATACCCTAAGCAATCAGCTTTTTGCATAAATTCTGTAATAGCAGGACGAATCATTTTAGGATTGCCAATCGGGTCTCCCAAAACAAAGCATTTATTTCCTTTGATCTGGTAACCAAAGACGACTTGATCCTCTCCATTTTGTTGATAGTAATAATATTTATATCCTGGTAAACGAAGATAATGACTAGCAGATGTCCCCTGATAGACGGTCAACATCTGTTTGAATCTTTCGATTTGTAAATCTGACCCTAACTCATTCGTTTCAGAAGCAAGGTACTGATACAATGCTACTAATGCCAACAGCGAGATCCCTAGACCAATCAAGCCTGAAAACCAAACTTCATCGGATGGGAACAGGAGAAAGCGATCAGCTGTCAATCGATTTACCCAAAAACGTCCACTATGATACCCTGCAATTGCATAGACGATAAATAGAAACCCAAACAAACATAGATCAAAAAGAATGGCACCCCATGAATAAACAAATTTCTTACGGTAAAATTCTTTCCGAGCTAGCCAGACAGCCAGAAGAATCAAGATATACACTAAAATCAATTGCCAAGATAATGTTCGAGTAACTGTGTTAATGATTCCAAAAGCTAATAAAGCAATAGTTGGTAAAAAAGCCTTCTTCACTTTCATTGCTAACGCTCTTCCCAACCCAAGCAATAAGAATCCAATCAATAGATTCAACGTTTGGTCTAAAAAATTAAACGAGAAAGGTAATAAAATCTGAAACAATCGACTGATCGCAGAAAGATTCGTAATCGTAGATAGTAACACCATCATGATCCCTGCAAAATAAACGGCTGTGACCAAAATAAAATGCGCGATTTTTTGAAAGAGCAGTCGTGGTATATTGTCTAAAAAACGATTCACTTTTACTCCAGTATGTGACAGAAATAAAAATAAGCCAACCGCAAAAGGAACCACATAATAAAACAAACGGTAATAAAGTAACCAAACCACTGCAATATCTTGTCGAACAGCTAACTGACTCATACCTAAGATCATCAACACATCAAATGTCCCGACACCCCCAGGAACCATTGTCAACATACCGATTAACGTAGCGATAATAAACATTGGATAAATCGAAAATAAGGAAATATCTACATCCATCAAATAACCAATCGCTAAAAAAACGACCAATGCTCCAGTCCATTGCCCCACAGAAGCTAACAGTAACCCGACTAGACCCTTAGGATAGAATTCCGCAAATAATGTTCTTCTTTTTAAATAAGCAAAGAAAAAAATAGCCGGTGCTATCACACTACCGCCAAGTAACCAAATCCAATAACTTCTAAAAATACTAGTAGTTTGTAGAAAAAAAACATCAATGAACGTTAGAAATGACCATAATGATAAACCAGTCAACATAAATAATGCAACTTTAGAAACGGTAGCAAGTACCATTTTCCGATTTGTTTCTTTTCCATAAAAATTTGCTCTAAGACTGGCTCCAACAATTCCTCCAAAGCCCGCTAAGTTATTAATTGTATTCGTAATAAAAGCAGCTAAGAAAAAATCGTGACGCTTTATTTTAGGTTTCCCTTGTTTTTCCAACACGCGAATCGTCACCCAGTCATACAACAACATTGGCAAAACACCGATCAACCCCACTAAAACCATTAAACACAGCGTAACATAACTTTGTTGTCGCATAGTTTGCCAAATATCTTGCCAACTCATTCCATTTGCAATATTTACGACTTGATTGGCAACGAAAACTATAATAGATCCAAAAAAAATCATTTTTAAAATCAAGCTATGATTTTTCAACCACTGAAATGCCGTATGACTTTTATTTTTCACACTTTACCATCCTTACTTGAAAACTTTCAATTTATAAATCAATGTTAGCTTATTTACCTTATTTTTACCACTTATGCACTAGTTTCACCTGTTTATGTATCTATCCACACACTTTATTCTTTGCTTGCCCTTCATTGAAAAGAAAGCTATGCTAAAACAAAAGGAGAGGATAACATGAAAATTGGATTCATTGGAACAGGTAATATGGCGCAAGCAATCATTAACGGCTTGATTGAACACGAAACAGTGGCTAAAGAAGATATTTTTGTCTCAAGTGGTCATTTCGAAAATGCACAACGTTTTGCAGAAGCAACTGGTGTAACCGCCTGTCAAACAAATCAAGAAGTCGCAAAACAAGTAGATGTCATTTTACTGGCAGTCAAACCTAAAATCATTGACCAAGTACTGAAGGATTTAAGAAAATATAGTCAGAAATGTCTCTTTATTTCAATTGCTTCAGGAAAATCATTACATGATCTGGAAAAAGCCCTAAATGACCCCGAAGCGAAAATCATTCGTGTCATGCCAAACGTAAACGTTAGTGTGGGTGCAGGTGTCTCTGCTATCTGTAAAAATCATCATGTCACATATGAGGAATTCAAAGAAGCAACGCAAATCTTTGAAGCGATCGGCAGTGTCTATCCACTGGCAGAAGGTGATTTCAGTACGTTTATTGGGTTAGCCGGTAGTTCACCAGCATTTATTTATATGTTGATCGATGCCATGGGTCGTGCGGGTGTCTTTAATGGCTTACCTAAAAAAATGGCAACCGAGATCGCTGCCAAAGCTATTATGGGTTCTTGTCAAAAATTCCTAGCAAGTGATGAAAACCCTTGGGAGCTAGTTGACCAGGTTTCTTCCCCTGGCGGAACAACGGTTGCAGGTGTTGTGGCTTTAGAAGAAGCTGGCTTCATTCCTGCTATTATCAAAGGGATCAATACAACGATCGAAAAAGATCGAGAAATGCTGGATAAGAAATAAAACGAATGAGTCTGAAGGAATCTTTTTACTAAAAAAAGTAGGACATTAATCAGATTTTTTCTGATTAATGTCCCAGATTCAGACTCTTCATTCTGAATTATTATTTTTCAATATTCACAATAAAACCTCTGAAACCTTTCATCCGTATATATTTTAGCAACAGCTAGATAAAGAGCCACAACCAAAACTACCACAACCAAGGCTACCCATTGTTCCGCAGATGGTATCTAGCGAAGCATTCAAACTATGTTCGTTGTTTAATACTGCTAATTCTTCAGAAACATTGCCTGCTTTCATTAATAGTCCTACTGCCATTTTCTTCACCTCCTTTCAAGTTGATCAATCATTTTTTATTGTCATCAACTGTTTGTTACACTTATCAATCTATTATTCAATCAGATCCTATCTCTTCATTCGTATTTTCGATTGAAGGATTTATCTATAAATCGAATAAAAGTATGTTTGGTATGTTAGGGTTCTCCAACGCTAACAATCCCAAAATCACCCCGGAAAGACCGGTCATCAAACCAACATCTAGAAACTCGTCTTCTAAACAACTTTCATTAATTGTTCGTTTGTCTAAGTATGCATTCCAATCATCGAGTAAGAACGCATATGACTTTATATTATGATGAATGAAGAAATGACGGTAAAGCCACATATTTCCTAAAAAGCCATGACATAAGCAACTATCTACACGTTCTTTGTTTAATTCTTCTTTTAATCGAGCAAAATATAATAGCTCCTCTGGGCTTTCTCCTTCCATAAGATATCGATGAGTAAGCATTCCTACAAGACCATTACAATAAAAAGTATTTTGCTCAATCCATTTTTCTCCTCTTGTATCAAACCACACGCCGTTTTTACGATGTTGGTTTTCAAATAAGGTAACTGCGCCAATCGTTTCTTTTATTTTGGTTACCGAAAATAACTCTTCATAAATCGCTAAAGCATAAAGAATACCTGATGTTCCGTGAGAAAAACCTAAAATAAGTTTCTTTTCTACAGAGGATTCCCAATAACTTCCTTTTCCCTCTGATTCTATTAAATTATTTAATAAATTCTCCACACAAAGTCCAATTAATTTTTTTAATTCTTTATTAGGGCTCTTTTTATAAATATTACAAAAAAGTAGTAATAACCCTGCCGTACCACTCATAATATCCAGAATTTTGTCTTTTTTTATTTTTTGTCCCAGATATTGAAGGATATCTTGCTCAATTGCGATCAGTTTTGATGTTCGCAAGGATGGAGCAATCAAATTAAATAAATAGATATAACCACCTAATCCAGAAAAAACCCCTATATCATAATTTTTTTGATTAGATAAATCAAAATGATTAAGTAAATCATTCAATATTAATAGAAATCTGTTTTTGTAATCAAAATCATTTTTTGTTTTCCATAAATAATAGTAAGTGATTGCTACACCAATTTTCCCATTATACAAACTGTTATTCATTGGCTGCAGTTTTAAACGAATTTTAAAATCTTTGTCTTTTGTTAAATCTTCATAACCGGTATGAAGCCACGTCACCTGCTTATTGTGTACTATCCTTTTACTATGGATGTAAGATTCTAAAGTCTTGATCTCATCATTTTTTTCTCCAATTATAAAAAGATCTTCTAACGTAATATTTTTATCTCCAAAGCTTTTTTGCAAAATATTTAATTGGTAGTTTAAATCTTTCTCACTAAGAGAATGGATCTTTTTTTTCCATAGTGTTAAGAAATCTATACGACTGTTATTCGTAAATGTCATTTTTTTTGAAATGTTAAGTGTATTTGAGTTAAGTTTTGAAAAAACATAAGGGATATCCCCCTCTAGTATGTCCTCAATTTCATAGGTAAGAAATGGTGTAGAACCAAATCTTGCCATTTGAGAATAGACAAATAACAAGCGATCAAACGGTGCTGTCAAGAACCTAGGATGATAACTTAAAGTCGCTATTTTACTGTAAGTTGCTGTTGGTTTTATTAAATGTCGGATAGTAATATCATTTTTATAGCGCTCAACAATATCAATCAGCTCTGATTTTTTATCCAAAAATAGGTGAAATGTTTCTGTAAATCCTTGATAGATCTGTTGCTTATAGTCTAAAAAACGATAATTTTGTCCATGATACATCGGAACATTAGAATATGAATATTTAAATTCATCAGAATTTTCAGTTAATTTAATTTCTAAATCATCTTCTGAAACAATCAATTGTGGTACTGAAAAACGTTGGAATAAGTTTTCATGGCTTCCTAAAGCCGAAATATCATCTTTAAAAAATTCGTTGTACATAGGCACAATTCCAGAATTAAGAACAGAATTAGTCAAAATTTCATGTATCTTATCATTTACAGATAATGCTTCCATACGATCTAAATTGTTAAACAAGCATTCTAAATCAATGAGCATGGGTGAACCACCACTTGCAATTAGATTTTCAAGATGAATATCCGAAGCATTTAAATAGAAAAGAATTGCAATAATTGCCCCCATTTTATAATAGAAATCTTGAACTTCTTCTTCTGATTGACAAGGATCACTTACAATAAATTCTGACCAAGAATACGTTTTACGATTCAATAATTTTATTTGTGCTAGTTGTTTGTTAAAATTATTTTTATTAAATAAAGCAACGCATTCTCCAAATAATAAATCATTGTAATTACTTCGTGGTTTATAAATAATTTTATTCTTTTTACCTGTTATCACGAGTGGAAATTTTCCTGACAGATGCGGATCACCCAAAGAAAATTCAACTCCTATTTCTTGATCAAGTTGAATACTAAACAATTCGTTAATTTCCTTTGAATCATACTCTACATGTTGGATAACTTCAGAAATGTAACAGATTGTTTCTTTGATTTTTTTATCTATTAAATTGAATAAAACAGGAAATCTTTGAAACAAACCTGTGACGTATTTCTCATTAGATAAATAATTTCTAATATAACTTTTCACAGAGAGTTTTTGTAACTGTGACTTTAATAGATTAAAGTCATAAACAATCGTTCGCAAAAGAATCTCATGAATATTTTTGCAAAGGTTTTCATTAATGTTATTGCTAACATTTTTGTATTTTATTAGATTTGGGTACTTCATAAAATATTGCTCAGTTAGCTTTATTGTTACTTGTTGCGAGAATTTTTCAATTGAATCAACTTGTCTCCATTCTTTTAGTTCATTCAACATCTCTTCGTTCTGATCTTTTAGCATTTTTTTTGAATGAACATACTGTTCCTTAAATTCATTAATATTCTGAAAATGAAAAAATTGTAAAAATTCCTCTTGCATATCTGAAGTCATAAATTCTGCTAAATTGTATTCCAACAACTCATAATTATCCATCTGCTTACCCCACCTCATCTATATTTAGATCATATAGAATCAATTACTTGTGTTTTCAAGAACAAAAACTATATCTTTCTACCCAATAAATCCTAGTAAAAAATTGTACATAAAATTGATTTCAAACTCATAGATCAATATATTATTAGTTTATACAACTTTTATCTCTCGTTAACAAAATGTACACTAATGCAACAAATTTTATTTCCTAACTATTCTTCATCCTAGTTTGATTTTCTAGTAGTCATTAAGAATAATTTTGATCTACTTTAATGATAGAATAATCGTCTCTAGTTAGATTATGCCTACTTCTTATTAAGAAGCTAATTTAGAACTCAAAGTTAACACACCATGTTTATAGCTGCTCAACCTCTTATCAAAATAATGTTAAAACGATCAAGCTTGATTAAATAGTGGTTTAAAACAAAAAAGACGCTACGATTATCCTAACTAATCGTAACGTTCTTTTATTTTTTACTTAGCGTAGTCTGTCGCACGCGTTTCACGAATAACGATGACTTTGATATGCCCTGGATAATCTAATTCTTCTTCAATTCGTTTACGGATATCTCGTACTAAACGAACTGCATCTAAATCAGAGATCTCTTCTGGTTTTACCATAACCCGAACTTCTCGTCCAGCTTGAACAGCAAAACTAGATTCTACTCCGGCAAAGCTATTTGAAATGTTTTCTAAGCTTCTTAAGCGACGGATATAATTTTCCAAGGATTCACTTCTAGCTCCTGGTCGTGCAGCGGATAAGGCATCTGCAGCAGCTACCAAGACAGAAATAACTGACGTTGCTTCAACATCTCCATGATGAGATGCAATCGCATTGATCACTACAGGATTTTCTTTGTATTTAGCAGCTAACTCTGCGCCGATCTCTACGTGAGAACCTTCGATTTCATGATCTAATGCTTTCCCGATATCATGAAGCAAACCAGCTCGTTTAGCTAATTGGATATCTTCGCCTAACTCAGCGGCTAGTATACCTGACAATTTAGCAACCTCTACTGAATGTTTCAAAACATTTTGTCCATAGCTAGTTCTAAAATGAAGACGACCCATGATTTTGATCAAATCTGGATGAAGGGTATGCGCACCAACTTCAAACGCCGCTTCTTCCCCATACTCACGGATTCGTTCATCCATTTCTTTACGCGATTTTTCGACCATTTCTTCGATTCGTGCAGGATGGATTCGTCCATCTTGGATCAGTTTTTCTAAAGTCATCCGAGCGATTTCTCTACGAATTGGATCAAAACCTGAAAGGACCACTGCTTCTGGTGTATCATCAATGATCAAGTCAATTCCAGTCAATGTTTCTAGTGTACGGATATTTCGTCCTTCTCGACCAATGATGCGTCCTTTCATTTCATCATTTGGTAAAGTTACTACGGATACAGTTGTTTCAGATACTTGGTCTGCTGCACAGCGCTGAATCGCTAACGATAAAAGATTTTTGGCTTTACGATCTGCTTCTTCTTTTGCACGTTGTTCCGATTCTTTGACCATTAACGTCAATTCATGATTCAATTCTTCTTCAGTTGATTTCATGATGACATCTTTTGCATCTTCTTTAGATAAACCAGCAATTTTTTCTAATTCTCTTTGTTGTTCTTCAATCAACTTTTCAACGTCTTTTTCTCGCTCTTCAATCAATTGCTGTTTTGAACTAAGTGCTTCTTCTTTGCTTTCAAGTGAGGTCTCACGTTTTTCCAATGAGTCATCCTTACGATTCAACGTTTGTTCACGCTGAATTAAACGATTTTCTTGAGATTTTAATTCTAACTTGCTTTCTCTCAACTCACTCTCCACTTCAGAACGATATTTCTGGTTTTCCTCCTTAGCTTCTAACAATGCTTCTTTTTTTAGAGTTTCTGCTTCTTTCTTTGCACTATCAATAATTCCAGCTGCTGATGATTGAGCACCTGCAATTTCTTTTTCATGACGTGACTTTGCAACCATAAACCCTAAACCAAGACCGACAATTAAACCGATGATAGCGAGGAGAATATTGAATACCATAAAATCCACCTCCATACTATCTTTTTCATTTTTATCATCTATATAACTTTTATGATAAAGTACTCTAAACTTGTTAATATGCTTTATGCATAGGTGTACAAAAACATGCACAAGTTTATTCTAATGTTTGTACCCCGTAGTGTCAACTTTAAATACATAAGAAACGGCTTTCTCAATTTTCATTTAAAGGTCATTTTATGAATAAAAGATAATATTAAATAATAACCAAAACATATTAAGAACAAATAATTTTGCATTAATGAAAATTAAGAACAAAAAATGACTTTTAAGTAACATGTTATCCTTTCATTTAAGTAGAATAGTCCCTTTCTGTCGATGTAGTCAATCACTGCTTAAACATCCCCCATTTTCCATTATGTTTTAGGAGAAAGTATAGTCAAATGACTACTTAAAAGACAAAAAATAAGCCGAAATTTTAAAAAATTTCGGCTTATTAGATTCAATCGACAGCATATCAAAGCAAAACTCTCTCTCTGAACGATTGGAGTTCTCTCGATGCTCAAACATCCTTTGAATAGTTATTCGATTATTTCTATTCTTACTTCGTCTTATTCCTCTAAAGGAAGTTCTGCTTGCGTTTCTTCGGGTATTTCTACATCTTCACCGATCCCATAAGCCGCCCGGACTAAAGCAGAAACCTCTGCCATCATTTCAGGATGAGTGGACATGTAATTTTTTGCATTCTCACGACCTTGTCCAATACGATCTTCTTTGTAAGAATACCAAGCACCACTTTTATCAACGATATCTTTTTCAACCGCCATATCAAGCAATTCTCCTTCTTGAGAAATTCCTTGCCCATACATCACATCGACTTCAGCAATTTTGAATGGTGGTGCTACTTTATTTTTAACTACTTTGATCTTCGTACGGTTACCAACAATGTCTGTTCCTTGTTTCAATTGTTCCGCACGGCGCACTTCTAAACGAATCGTTGCATAGAATTTTAATGCGCGTCCACCAGGTGTGATTTCAGGATTACCGAACATCACTCCAACTTTTTCACGAATTTGGTTAATGAAAATAGCGATCGTTTTGGTTTTATTGATCGACCCAGATAGTTTACGTAGTGCTTGTGACATTAATCGAGCTTGTAACCCTACGTGAGAGTCACCCATTTCTCCATCAATTTCAGCACGCGGAACTAAAGCGGCAACCGAATCGACTACTACGATATCTACTGCACCACTTGATACAAGCGCATCAGCGATTTCTAGTCCTTGTTCCCCAGTATCTGGTTGTGAAAGAAGTAATTCGTCAATGTTTACCCCTAATTTTTGAGCATATTGTGGGTCTAAAGCGTGCTCAGCATCGATAAAAGCGGCTGTTCCGCCATTTTTTTGTACTTCAGCGATTGCATGTAAGGCAACGGTTGTCTTACCTGAACTTTCAGGACCATATACTTCAATGATACGTCCTCGTGGGTAACCACCAACACCTAAAGCAACATCTAATGCAAGAGAACCACTTGGGATAGTCGAAACTTGTTGGTCGATTTTTTCGCCAAGTTTCATGATCGAGCCTTTCCCATAGTTCTTTTCAATTTTTTTCAACGCAGCATCTAAGGCTGCTTTACGATCATCTGCCAATACGATAATCCTCCTTATATTCACAAATCAGTGCGACATTTCATTGTACTAATCATATCGTTTTTAATGACAAAAAGCAAGAAAAAACCGAACAAATATTCGCATTTATTTTTTTCTTAATAGTTGTCTTCTAATGAGATCAAATCCTTGCATTACTGCGCTATTCCTTATATGAGAACGGTCTCTGGTAAATTGGTATTTCTGCGAAATGACCTCCCCTTCACTTGTTGCAACCGCGATCCAAACTGTTCCAGCTGGCTGTCCTTCTAAGGTATCTGGTCCAGCCACTCCAGTAAACGAAATCGCATAATCTGTTTTTGCTAAATTACGTGCTTGGATAGCCATTTGTTCTGCACATTCTTGGCTGACGGTTCCATGCTGCTTCAATAGTGCATCATCGATGTGTAAAAATTCTGCTTTAGTTTCTAAAGAATAGGTAATGAAGCCTCCTGGGAAGACTTGAGAAACACCAGAGATCTCTCCCAAAGCTGATTGAAAGGCTCCAGCAGTCAAACTTTCTGCTGCAGTAATTGTTTGGTTTCTTTCCTTTAATAATTCTACGACCACTTTAGGCAATGAATTATCATCACCATATCCATAGAAGTACTCACCTACTCTCGCCAATACTTTTTCTTCCAAAGCAAGTAAGGCTTGGTTTCCTGCATGTTTGTCTTTGGTCTTCACAGTTAATCGTAAAGTGACTTCGTTAGGTTTTGCGTAAGGGGCAATCGTTGGGTTGATCTGTGTTTCAATCAAGTCTTTTAATTCTGTGACTAGTTGGGATTCCCCGATACCGTAAAAACGTAAAACTTTTGAGATCAGCATTTCTTCAGATGGAAAGTTTTGCTCCAATAATGGGCGAGCTTGTTCAATGAACATTGGCTTTAATTCGCTCGGTGGTCCAGGTAACAAGAGATAGACATGGTCTGCTGTTTGATAGAACGTACCTAATGCTAAGCCTGTGCGATTAGGTAAAGCAATCCCCCCATCGATGATTTGTGATTGTTGTAAATTATTTTCAGTCATTTTACGCTTGGTCGTTTCAAAAAATGCTAACAATTTTTTATAGCCTTCGGTGTTTTGGATCAATTCTTTCCCTAGATGTTTCGCAGTAACTTCTTTCGTCAGGTCGTCTTCTGTCGGTCCCAACCCTCCACATAAAATGATCAAGTCACTTCTGGTTTCTGCTAATTGGAGTAATGATTCTAAGCGGTCGGGATTATCACCAACCACCGTTTGATAATACACATCAATCCCGAGGTCTGCTAACTGTTCGGATAAAAACGTGGCATTCGTGTTGACTACTTGTCCTAGTAAAAGTTCTGTCCCTACTGCTATGATTTCTGATTTCATTTTTTCGCTTCCTTCATTACAACAGACGAATTCTCGTTGGCCTGTTTTGGTCTCTTCTCAATCTCTTTTTATCTACTAATAGTATACGCCATTTGCTAAACGTTTCATTTATCATTTGCTCATTTTCTGATAAAGAGTTTCATCATTTTCATCTTCATCATAAGATAGCTAGGCATCTAGCTAGTTTAGAAAAATGGCGATCAAATAAATGATTGAAACGTGAATCAGCATAAATAAATTCGTCTTACCCCAAAATATAAAATGTTATTTTGGGGTAAGACGAATTATCGGAATGGTACATCTTTGTAAGGAATCTTACATCGAACCTTTGAACACACCACTATTTTTCATAAAATAATCAACACCTGAATAAATCGTGAAGATCAAACAAGCATACAGCATGATTTGATCCATCGGTAAATTGATCAGATTAAATGGAATATTATTGATGAATAACAAAATAATAGCTACCATTTGCGTAGCCGTTTTTACTTTTCCTGGCCACGCTGCTGCCATGACTTCCCCATCTTCGACTAACAATAGTCGCAGACCGGTAACAGCTAGTTCTCGACAAACGATAATCGCAACTACCCATCCTGGTGCCTTACCTTGCCCCACCAACATGATAAAAGCGGTCATCACTAACATTTTATCTGCTAATGGATCAGCAAACTTTCCAAAATTGGTGACTAATCCTCTGGCACGAGCAATTTTTCCATCGAGCCAATCGGTAATACTTGCTAAAGCAAAAATAATCGCTCCTACTAATTGCGTCACAGCAAGTGAGGTTGTTCCTACGGTTACTTGTCCCCAATCTAAGGGTAATCCGACAACTAAAATAAAAATCGGGATCATACAAATTCTAAGTACAGTTAATTTATTTGGTAAATTCACACTATCGACTCCTTTCTTCCCTATTCTACGTGACTCGTTCTAAACTTTCCACCGATAATGATCAGTTTTTATCAGCAGTCGTGAAAAAAGATAAGCACCTAAGATGAATCTGCCTTCCCAGGTACTTATCTTGTTTTCTTTTTTCACATCATTCTACTTATAAGCGATTTACTCTGCATACTGTAGTGTCAATGTGACATTTTTAGGATTTTGATTATTCGCTCCTGGATTAACAGGGATTTCTTCCCCGTTTATCTTAACCGTTGCATTACTTGCAGCTCCTAATCGAATCGTTGCATTGGTTGCCGTTTCCGGTAATTGCGTGCTTTGTGTTTCATTTGCTGCTAATGTCCCTTGATAAACATAGGCATTATCCACTAATACACCGATCCAAATTCGGTTAGTCGCTGCAAATTCAAGTGTAACAGGTTTTTTCGCATCCGTAACATTCACTGCGATCGTACTACCTGTGTCTTCACCAGCCGTAATCGCCATCTTTTTCTCTTCTTGTGTTGTTGAAGTGGTTGTCGTACTTGTTGAAGAAGAGGATTCACGCTCTTTCTTAGTGCTAGATGTCGTTTGTGTAATTGCACCGTCAACCGAAACTGAAGTTGCCGTTGTATCAATAATCGGGTCAGATTTTCGATCCTGCCAAGTCATATAACCCACAACAGTAATAATTGCTAAAGCGACTAAACCAAGTAAAATAACCGGTAGACTTGTCCAAAACTTACTTGGATTGGCTTCTTCCTGATGCATCGCTTTTCTCGAACCACTCACTGTTTCTGGTTCAGGACGTGCGACAACTTCTCCAGCTGATAATTTGCTTTTCCCATCAAATACATCAACTAAATGATCGCCATCTTCACCGACAGCTTCTGCATATTGACGAATAAATGCCCGAACATAAAATTTTCCAGGTAGTTGATCAAAATCATCATTATCGATTGCTTCTAGATAACGTTTTTGAATTTTCGTAATCTGCTGTAATTCATCTAAAGATATTTTCTTATTTAGGCGAGCTTGCCTTAATGTTTCTCCGATGGTTTCAAAAGCCACTCGTTCATCTTCTCCAGTCTTTTTATTCTAACCAGCAATTGTATAAACGCTAGTCGTCTAATTGTTCCTTTTCGTTAAGAATGTAACACGCCATACACCAACGCCCATTTTTTATTCTTTATCTTCTTAAGAATACCATAAACGAAGTTATCTTAGGGTAACATTAAATGCACTCTATAACGAAATTTAAGAGTTTAACTACTTTCCCATTCGTCATCTCTACTTCTATATCAGACATTTGGCTGCATATAAAACTCACTGAACGCTTCTTCTTTGATAAAAGAACGACCTACTTTTAATACATCTGCTAATTGAATGGATTCAATAATTTCTGGTAAATCAAATAATGTTTGATCCCCAAATAGGCTTTGCGTGAATTGGTTTGCAATGTATTCCAGTGAATTTAATGTTTGGAAATATTGTCCTAACATCTTTTTCTTCAACAATGTTAGATTTTCTTCAGACAGTTCTTGATCCTCTTCAAAATGCAGAAGAATTTCTTTCACTTTTTCAGCTGCTTTTTCTGGCTGATCCGTGTCTCCGCTAAAGTCAGCAAAATGAAATTCTCGATCTAAACTAAATTCAAAACCGAAGCTGTCATCAATTAAACCATCATTGTACATTTTCAAATAATTTTGAGAAGTATTCCCTAATAACAATTGGAATAAAAGATTGAGAGCGGTCTTGTATCTCAATAATTCCTTCCCTTCTGCTGGTAAAACATCTAGCCCTTTGATCCCCAAGACAAACTTATCTCTAGTGATTGCTGAGCGCATTGAGCTTTTTGCAATAATATCACCATTATTGTCAGGGAAATAACGTTCGATTTTTTGAGCTGGTGGAAAATCCTTAGCATTTTGATTGGTTCGAATCAATTCCATCAACTTTTCCGGCTCTAATTTTCCTACTACGAACAAGACCATATTACTTGGCTGATAAAATGTCCGATAGCAGGTGTATAAATCATCAGCAGTGATTGCTTCAATACTTTCAACTGTGCCAGCTATATCGATATGCAAAGGATGTTCAGGGTATAAATTATTCAAAATGCCAAAAAACATCCGCCAATTTGGATCATCTTCATACATTTGTATTTCTTGTCCAATGATCCCTTTTTCTTTATTAACAGTTTCTTCCGTAAAATAAGGTGCTTGGACAAAATCAAGTAAAGTCGTCAAATTTTTTTCAACTTGATCTGTCGTTGAAAATAAATAACTTGTTTTGGTAAAACTGGTAAACGCGTTAGCTGAGGCCCCTTGTTGTCCAAATAATTGAAAGACATCGCCATTCTCTTTTTCAAACAATTTATGTTCCAAGAAATGGGCAATACCATCTGGAACTTTTATCTTTTTATCTGAACCATATGGAATAAATTCATTATCGATCGAACCGTAATTTGTACTAAATAAACCATATGTCTTATGGTAATCATTTTTAGGTAATAAATAAACAGTCAAACCATTTGGTAATACTTCATGGTACAGTGTTTCGTTGATTTGATTATATTCTGTTTTATTCATTTGTTGTACCTCCGTCTAAAAAGAAAATGGCCTGCAACTCGATTTGTCGAGCTATTTTTTGGATGTCTTCGACCGTTACTTTTTCCATCCGTTTTAACCATTCTTCATCTGTTAATTTCGTTTCTGGCAACCAATTCTCTAAATAGGCAGTCTCGACAGCTACTTGCGGGGCATCTAATGATAATAGATATTGGTTTCGTAACATGGCCTTAGTTTGTGTCAATTCAAGTTCTGTGACTTCCCCATTTCGTAGACTTTCTAATTGTTCATGGATCAGATGCAATACTTGGTTACGTTTACGTCCATCAATTCCTGTTTGTACACTTAGGAACCCACGAAAAGTATCAATGCTGCTGGAAGCATAGTAAGCTAGGCTCTCTTTTTCACGAACATTCATAAATAATTTAGAGTGTGGGAAACCGCCAAATAATCCATTGAAGACCATCAATGAAAAACGATCCGGTTGGTCATAATAGACATTGGTTTGATAAGCCAAATTTAATTTCGCCTGAGTCACTGGTTCTTCGATCTGTCGCTCTTTGATGATATTTTCTTGCGGTTGGCTATAAAAAATTTCCGGGTGTAATCTTTCTCGCTCTGGAAATGCCCATTCACTAAAAGCTGCTTGGACTTCTGCAGGAGAGACATCTCCCACTACGAAGATATCGATCTGATCTTCTGTGATCATCTGATGATAATAGTCAGCTAACACTTCAGCTGTGAGTTCATCTAGATCTTCGATTGTTCCAAAACTTGGTATTTTCTGCGCCTCCGACTGATCAAAATACAACTCTTGAAGCGCCAGTGAAGCCATCGTTTGCTTGTCTTCATTTAAGCTCTCTAAATAAAGTTTCAAATTGTTTTTTTCTAAAGCAAAAGTGGCTGGATCAAATTTTTCCCCCGTAATGTTTGGATAAAAGAGAACTTCTTTCAAAAAAGCAACAGCTTGGTTTAAAATGCTGGTATCGTTGATATACTTGCCATTGACAAAGTTGATGCTAGCATCCAACCAGTGAAGATTGCCTTTTTTTCTCACGGACGTTCCAAAACTAGCACCATAAAGATCCGCCAATTTTGCACTTAACTGAGTCTGGTCAGGATAATTTAAACTGTTCGTTTCTAACAAGCTACTTAAAAGGGAACGTTTCGTGATGACTTCTTTTTTTAAACGCGTAGTAAAGCGAACAAAGATACGAACCGTTTTATATTGTTTTGTTTGCAAGACGTGGAGGTTTACACCTTCTGCCAGTTGATATGTCATAGTACATGCTCCTTTATTAGCAGTTCGTTCTCCGACATGGTTGATTTTATCTTGGAGGATAAAAGAATATGTGGCTACTATTTTTTACTGCTTTAATTCTCTCTTGCATCACTTAAGAGTCACCTTCTAGTATAGCATATAAGTACTTGAACGACAGACCTTAGCCATAAATGCATGTCGTTTTTATATTTTTTTATTCTTCGTTATACTAAGGATAAGTGAGAGGAGGAGAAAAATGATTAAAGAATTTAAAGAGTTTATTATGCGTGGTGACGTATTAGATTTAGCCGTTGGGGTTGTTATCGGGAGTGCATTTACTAGCATTGTCAATCAGATCGTTCAAGGTTTGATCACACCTCTTGTAGGCTGGGTTGTAGCGATGATTACTGGCACGTCTGATTTGGAAGGCGCCCTTTCTATCTTGGACTGGTCACCTACTAAAGGAGTTACGTTTGCTTTCGGCAATGTTATTAGTGCAATCATAACATTTATTATTACAGGGTTTGTCTTATTCTTAGTGGTGAAAGCAGCCAACCACGCTAAAAGATTACGTCCTGAAAAAGAAACAGAAGAAGCACCTGCCAAACCAACTGCTGAAGATTATTTGAGCGACATTCGTGATCTACTTGCACAACAAACAGCAGAAAACAACGGACGACCAACTACACAAGCAACCATTGATCAGACAACTGAAAAATAAAGAAAACTAAATGATACAAAAAAGAACAGCTATCAGTTTTCACTGTAACTGTTCTTTTTTGTATTGCGCTACTTAATCTTCATGATCACTTTAGCTCGATTTTTTCATATCGATATGGGGAATGTCATCTTCTAAATAAACATCTGAAATGGCCTCGAATCCAAATGACTCATAAAAAGATTGAAGATAGACTTGCGCCCCAATGACGATCGGTCGTTGCGGGTAATTGGCTTCAATCACTTCCATCGTACGTTGCACGATCTTACGTCCCATCCCTTCTTTACGATGCTCACTATTGACCAACACTCGACCAAAATGAATGGTTCCATCTTCTTCAAAAATACGTGTATAAGCAGAAATTTTCCCTGCTTCATCTTTGAAATACGTATGCCAAGCTTGGCTATCAATTTCATCCACTTCTTGGTAGGGACAATTTTGTTCTACGACAAAAACAGCAATGCGTTCTTTGACAATCTCATAAAATTCTTGAGTGGTCAAATCTGCAAATTTTTTTACATAATGTTCCATTTGAAAGTGCCTCCAATTCTCTTTTTTTCAGCATACCTATTTCCAAACAAAAAAGCAAACGAACCTTATAAAAAACTAGGCTCGCTTGCTTTTTAAACTGCTTCAGTTAAAAATTCAATCTCGACTGTTCGAGTAAGTACATCTGAATAGCTATACGATACTCGTTCAAAAGAATTTTCTTCAGGATCCAAATCAACAACGAATACTGAAGGATAGGTTTCTGTTAAAACGCCTCGGCGTTCTGTTTGACGCTTTCTTCCTGTCTGAGCAACCAGCATGATTGGGCTGCCGATACGACCTTCTAAATCTTTTTTGATTGTAGCTAAAGTTGTTGGCATACAGTTCACCTCATTACCCAATATACCACACTTTCTAAAAATTTTCAAGTTTACCATATAAAAAAAAGAAATGCAATAAAAACAAATAAGAAAAACATTAATAATTTTATAAATTATTCCTCATGATAATTTTTGAGATGTTGTTTTATTTTAAATTTCACACGGCTATACGCACTCTTGACTTGTTTGACATCCATTGAAAGTTCCTCTGCCATCCTCTTGAAATCGGTTCCTTGCATATAATAATAAAATATTTTTGCTTCCTTTTTTGAAAATTTGATTTCACAATCTTCAATGGCTTCATTTAACAGTAATCGTTGCATCGCAAGTGGTTCTTGAGTAGTGATTTCTGCTAAAAAGTCCGGACCTTCTGTTTCAACCTTCTGATCAATCGATAATTCATCTTTTTGGTCTCTACGTTTCAAGGCATTTTGTTTTCTTAATAATGAATAAATTTGATTACTGATAATGCTTTTATAATAGCTGCCAAAGCTAACGCCTTTGTTATTTTCATAAGTCTTTAAAGCTTGGTATAAGGCGATCCTTGCTTCTTGTTCCCAATCTTCATACACATAATTTCTTAGGTAGTACATATTTTTTAAACGTAACAAAAGTGGAAAATATTTTTGATATAGGATAGCGAATGCTTCTTCATCACCGTCACGTGCGGCGCGCAATAACTCCTCAGACATAAAATAATTCCTCCATCTCTTTCGATTATGGAGGAATCTTACCATCAATCATCCGATTGACTAATCATATAACTATGTTATCTATCTTTTCGCATTAAATCGTCTAACTTTTGGGACAATTTTTCTAATTGTTCTTTACTCCAAGGCGAATTACGACGAAAATTATCAAATTGCATATTTATATTATCTTGTGCAATGTTTTTCTCTGTTTTCTGGATCGTTTTATATAATTCATAGGCAGAAGTCCGCAAAGCCCCTTGTGAAAAGATCATCCATTGCTCGGCTAAGTCACTCGTGGCAACAGTTACTTGCGTTAAACGATCATTTAATTGACCAGCAATACGTTCAATATAGCTATCTGCCGTTTCATCTTCTTTTGTAAAGACGACTTCTAATTGGTATTTCTTATAGTTTTGCTGAATGCCTGGAACCAATTGTGCATCAAAAACAACTATCACTTCAATTCCTTCGTATTTGGCATAATTTGACAAACGATGCAACAAAGCTTCTCTAGCATCCGCCATCTTTTCTTGTTTTTTCAACAAAACGAGTTCTGGCCAAGAACCGATCATGTTATAACCATCAACAATTAGGAGCTGCTTTTTCATCTGATCACTCTCCTTGACGTTGAGAAAAAGCTTGATACATCAACAATCCAGCAGCAACACTCGCATTCAAACTTTGAACGTGACCGACCATTGGAATGGTCAAAAGTTCGTCCATTTCTTTTTTCAATCCAGGACTCATTCCTCGTCCTTCGTTACCAATCACTAAAGCAATAGCGCCTTTTGCATTCCATTTTTGGAAATTTGTACCATCCATATCTGTCCCAAAAACCCAAAAACCGGCTTCTTTTAGTTGTTGGACCGCTTGAACAAGATTGGTCACTCGTGCTACAGGTACATGTTCGACTGCTCCAGTAGAGGTTTTTGTGACGATTGGCGTAATGCCTACCGCCCGATGCTTAGGAATGATTACGCCGTCTACCCCACTTGCATCCGCTGTTCGTAGGATCGAACCAAAATTGTGAGGATCTTCAATACTATCTAAAATGACAAAGAAAGGTGTTTCTGTTTTTTCTTTGGTTTGCTGAAGAAGCTGGTCTAAGGATAAATATTCATACGGGGTAATCGCTAAGACTACTCCTTGGTGTACACCATGATCACTTAATGTATCTAATTTTTGTTTTGGTACCCATTTAACTGGTACAGCTTGATCTCTAGCAATGTTCTTTAACTCTTCGGTTTTTTCTCCCCGTGAGTCCTCTTGTAAAAATAATTTATTCCCTCTACCTTGTTGTAAGGCTTCTACTGCTGCATGATGACCAAAGACAAAATTATCTTCGATTGCTTCCTCTTTTTTCTCCCCAACTACAGGTTCATAGGAAGTGTCATAATGGTTTCGCTTTTTTTGCGATTTTTTCTGTGATGAAGCGTTCATTGGCTGTTTCGTTGCTTTTTTACGTTTGTTATAATGACGTTCTTTTTGTTCTCTACCCATTTTTTTCACCGACTTTCTGGATACACCATTCAATTAATTCTTCTAACCGTTCTGTTTGTTTCGTCAAATGCAGATACCCCATCAAAGCTTCAAAACCTGTGGCAATTCGATAAGTTGTGACATCTGCATTTTTTGCACTTGTATGACTTTTGGCATTTCTACCACGACGATAAAAAGTTTCTTCTTCTGGTGTCATCAATTTTTCTTCTAGCATCTCTTTAATCAGATAAGCTTGTGCTTTTGCTGAAACATAATTCGTGGCTGCTTTATGAAGTTTATTCGGTTTAGTCGCCCCTTGTTCGATCAAATAGTCACGAATATAGATCTCATAGATGGCATCCCCTACATAAGCTAAAGCTAGTCCGTTTAATTGTGTATAGTCTTTCATGCTTCTCTTCTCCAACGAGTTCCTTGCGGTGTGTCATCAAGCAAGATCCCTTTTTCTTTTAATTGGTCACGGATTTCGTCACTACGGGCAAAATCACGATTTTTTCTTGCTTGCGTACGTTCTTCGATCAACTGCTCGATCTCTTCATCAAGTAATTCCTCAGATGTAAATAAAATACCAAAAATAGCCAACCATTGGGTAAATAATGCTTCCCCTTTTGCTAGAACATCCGCTGAAACAGTTGTTTTCTCCAAATACGTATTTAACCATTTTGCCAATTCATAAACGACGGTAATTCCATTCGCAGCATTAAAATCGTCGTCCATTTCTTCAATAAAGCGTTGTTCGATTTGTTCAAGCTCAGCTAAATACTTTGTGTCATCCGCCAGAGATTTTTCTGCTGTTGCTAGGCGGAATTTAAGATTATCAAATGTATTTCTTAAGCGTTGCAAGTTTGTCGCTGCTTCCTTCATCGTTGCCTCACTATAACGAATCGGTCGGCGATATTGAGTTGTTGCCATGAAGAAGCGTAACACTTGTGGATCTACCGTTTGGATCATTTCATGGACAGTAATAAAGTTACCTAATGATTTACTCATTTTCTGATCATCATCGCCAATCGTGACGTAACCATTGTGCATCCAATAATTGGCAAATTTCTTTCCCGTTTTTGCTTCGCTTTGGGCAATCTCATTTTCATGATGTGGAAACTCTAAATCTTGCCCACCACCATGGATATCAATTGTTTCCCCTAAATGTTTCGTTGCCATAACGGAACATTCGATGTGCCATCCTGGACGTCCGGGTCCCCATGGAGAATCCCAAGAGATCTCATTAGGTTTTGCTTTTTTCCATAGTGCAAAATCAAGCGGATCTTCTTTCTGACTTTGTTCTGCTCCCGTCCGTTGACTCGCGCCCACTTCTAACTCATCAATCGATTGATCACTAAGTTGTCCATAGGTTGGAAATTTTCTTGTACGGTAGTAGACATCGCCATTTGATTCATATCCATAACCTTTTTCGATCAATACTTGGATGAAAGAAATAATATCTGACATATGTTCCATCACACGAGGATGCGCAGTAGCTGGCTCCACATTCAACGCCTTGGTATCTTCTTCAAATGCTTGGATAAAACGGTTGGCTACTTCTGGCGCCGTGATCCCTAATTCATTAGCAGCACGAATGATTTTATCATCTACATCAGTGAAATTGGAAACATAATCGACTTGATATCCCCGATATTCAAAGTAGCGTCGAATCGTGTCAAAAGCAATCGTGCTGCGGGCATTTCCAATATGAATATAGTTATAAACAGTCGGACCACACACGTACATACCGACTTTTCCTGCTTGAATCGGTACAAATTCCTCTTTTTGTCTAGTCAATGTATTGTAAATTTTTATCATTCTGATCTCCTCACTTTTTCTCCATTAATCCGTACTACTTTTGCAGGAACCCCCACGGCTGTAGCATAATCTGGAATGTCTTTTAAAACGACTGCACCGGCACCAATCTTCGTATGTTTCCCAATCGTGACCGGTCCTAATATTTGAGCATTGGCAGAAAGCATTGCCCCTTGTTTCACTGTGGGATGCCTTTTGCCCGTTTCTTTACCTGTACCACCTAACGTAACTCCATGAAAAAGAACTACATCATCAGCGACCTCTGCGGTTTCTCCAATCACGATCCCCATCCCATGATCGATAAAAACACCTTGTCCGATCTGGGCTCCAGGATGTATCTCGATTCCTGTTATAAATCGCCAAAATTGTGCATTGATTTTTGCCAGCAAGTAAAGTTTATGCTGATATAAGTAATGTGACACCCGATGCCAAAATAAGGCATGAAACCCTGGATATGTCAAAACGATTTCTAATGTTGAACGAGCAGCCGGGTCATTTTTTTTAGCTGCCTCTACCGCTCGGGCAAACCACCCCATCGTCATCGCTCCTTCCTCTCAATAATTTATGTAGTTCTCTGACAAATAAAGAAGCGCCTTTAACAAGTTTCCTTATTAAAAGACGCTAATTGGCGTGGTTCCACTTTTATTTATAATCAGATATGATTACCTCTAGCTGTTAACGTAAGCTTATACGTTCTCGACTACCTGAAATTCGTCACAAAGAGATGTGTCTATTTCACTCGCCGAAACCACTCCCAGAGGCATTTCAGTAAACATCGATCAGTGACTTCCACCGCCCGTCACCTCTCTTGAGATCAATGATTACTTACTTCTTTCTGTTCATCGTGTTTAGTTGATGACTTGATTTAAATGTGCTAATGATTTTTCACGACCAAGCAATTCGATCGTATCTGGTAATTCTGGTCCGTGCATTTGTCCTGAAACAGCTACTCGGATTGGCATGAAAAGATTTTTACCTTTAACGCCAGTTTCTTTTTGGACAGCTTTGATTGCTGCTTTTACGGTTGGGGCATCCACGACTTCCATTTGTTCTAGTTGTGCTTTAAACGCATTAAGAACAAGTGGAACAGTTTCGCCTGCTAATACTTCTTTAGCCGCATCGTTCAATACAGGATGTTCATTGAAGAATAAGGAAGAAGCTTCTACGATTTCAGCTGCGTAACTCATTTGTGGTTGATACAGACTAACGATTCTTTTGACCCATTCGATCGTTTTTTCATCAGGATTTTCTTGTACTCGACCGTCAGCGATCAAGTAAGGCAAGCACATGTCTGTTAACTTATCTAAATCCATTTCTTTCATGTAATGGTTATTCACCCATTGTAATTTCTTCGCATCGAAGGCTGCAGGTGATTTACTCAAACGATTTGGATCAAACATGTTGATCAATTCTTCTTGGTTGAAAATTTCGTCTTCGCCTACTGGTGACCAACCTAATAATGCAATAAAGTTGAACATTGCTTCTGGTAAGTAACCTAATTCACGATACTGTTCGATAAATTGTAAAATCGATTCATCACGTTTACTTAGTTTTTTCCCAGTTTCTGTATTGATGATCAATGTCATGTGACCGAATGTTGGTGGTGTCCAACCAAAAGCTTCATAGATCATCAATTGTTTAGGTGTATTTGCAATATGGTCATCCCCACGTAAGACATGAGTAATCTTCATCATATGATCATCTACAGCTACAGCAAAGTTATATGTTGGCATACCATCACGTTTTTGAATGACATAGTCGCCACCGATATTATCTGATTCAAAGGTGATATCCCCTTTGACCATATCTTTGAACGCATATTCCGTATTACGTGGTACACGGAATCGGATCACTGGTTCAATCCCTTGCGCTTCTTTTTCTGCTTGTTCTTCTGGTGTTAGATTTGCACAAGTACCCGCATAATGAGGCATTTCTCCACGTGCACGTTGTTCTTCACGAGTTGCTTCTAACTCTTCTTCTGTACAGTAACATTTGTATGCCCGATTACTTGCAAGAAGTTGATCAATCAAAGGCTGATAAATTTCTTTTCTTTCAGATTGACGATAAGGACCATATTCTCCAGGATTTTCAGGAGATTCATCCCAATCAATACCTAACCAAGCCAAATTTTCCAATTGGCTCTTTTCACCATCTTCAATGTTTCGTTTTTGGTCTGTGTCCTCAATACGAATAATAAAGTCTCCATCGTTGTGGCGAGCAAATAGATAATTGAACAATGCTGTTCGAGCATTCCCAATATGTAAGTGCCCAGTTGGACTTGGTGCATAGCGTACGCGTACTTTCGTCATTTTCTTCCTCTTCTTTCAAACTAGACTTTAAAATATGAGGCAAAACACGAAAAACATGTTCTGTTTTACATCCTCATATTTCTTAAAGGCTTTTTCATTAAAATGAAAGCCACTCAGCACAAATTTTACCTTTAATATGGGAAATAGTAAAGCCAACTGGTTGAATTTCCTTACCAGTTGGCTACTTTTTATACTCATATTCCGATTTTTCTTTCGTTAAGCATGTTTACTTTTTTCAGTTTCTTTTTTATTGTCTTTATTATCGATCCCACGACCTGCATGGGCTGGTTTTGCAAAAATCATCCGCCCGGCAGCTGTTTGTAAGGCACTTGTAACAACTACTTCGATATGTTCGTTCATATAATGCTGTCCATCTTCCACGACCACCATGGTGCCATCATCGAGATAAGCAACCCCTTGTTGACGTTCTGTTCCTGCTTTTACGACTAAAACATTCATGTTTTCACCTGGAATAACTACCGGTTTTACTGCATTCGCTAAAGCATTGATATTCAACACTGGTACATTTTGAAACTCTGAGACTTTATTTAAGTTATAATCATTTGTCACGATGACACCATCTAAAAGTTTCGCTAATTTGATCAATTTGCTGTCCACTTCAGTGATATCTTCAAAATCACCGTCATACATTTCAACAGAGATTCCTTCTTCTTTTTGCAAAGCATTGAGGATATCCAGCCCACGGCGTCCGCGAACACGTTTTAGGCTATCGCCAGAATCAGCAATATACTGTAATTCATAAAGCACAAAATTCGGAATCATCAGTGTGCCTTCTAAAAAACCAGTTTTGGTGATGTCATAGATTCGTCCGTCAATGATCACGCTAGTATCTAAGATTTTGTATTTATGAAAGTTCTCGCCTAATTTTCGTTCCAGTATTTGGCTCTCCACTTGACTAGGTGTTTCTTGTTCCACTTTCTTGTTTCTTGAACCAAAGATTTTTTTCCATTCATCGATTCGAGTGGTTCCCATCCTGAATCCTAAATAGCCTAAAATAACCATTAATAAGATGGGAAGAACACTATTTACAAACGGAATTTTCAAATTATATAGTGGCGTTGAAATAATTACACCTAAAGTTAGCCCGATAATCCCACCAATTGCACCAAACAATAGGTAAGTTAAACTAACCTCACTTAATTTTTCCTCAATTTGCTTGATAACAGCTGAGATATGTTTTGCCAATAGCAAAGACAATAAAAAGAAAATAAGTGCACCTAACAGGCTATTGGTAAATGTATTATTCAGCCATCCATTTGTTTGCTGACCAATTGTCTGCCAAGCCATTGGTAAAAAAGAAATACCTAAGCTGGCACCGACAATAATCATCAGCAAGGTGATGACACGTTTTTGCATACTCTTTCCTCCATTTCTTTAATTTTACTATTTTTAACGAAAGACACGTTTTAACGTTTCCGCCAAGGTAGCGACACCTACGACTTCAATGCCAGTCGGAGGATTCCACCCTCCTAGATTGTTCTTTGGCAAATAAACTTTTGTGAAACCCAGCTTTTGTACTTCTTTGACACGCTGTTCAATATGACTGACACGGCGAATTTCGCCCGTCAACCCGATTTCGCCAATAAAACATTCTGTCGGTTGTGTCCCTTTTTCTTTGTAACTGGAAGCAATACTCACAGCAATCGCTAAATCAATGGCTGGTTCATTTAATTTTACCCCACCTGCTGCTTTTAAGTAAGCATCTTGATTCTGCAACAGTAAGCCTGCTCGTTTTTCGAGAACTGCCATGATCAATGACACTCGGTTAAAATCTAAGCCAGTAGTGGTTCGTTTAGCATTTCCATACATTGTTGGTGTTACCAGTGCTTGGATTTCCACTAAAATTGGGCGGGTACCTTCCATCGCCACAACAATCGCTGAGCCTGTTGCTCCTTCTAATCGTTCTTCCAAAAAGATTTGGGAAGGATTCGCAACTTCTTCTAATCCATGTTCATGCATTTCAAATATACCAATTTCATTTGTTGAACCAAATCGATTCTTTACTGCTCTCAAAATACGAAAACTATGATGCTGTTCTCCTTCAAAATACAAAACAGTATCAACCATATGTTCAAGCATACGTGGACCCGCAATCGAGCCTTCTTTCGTTACATGTCCTACGATAAAAATCGCAATCCCATTTGTTTTCGCTATTTTCAACAACTCAGCAGTCGTTTCTCTCACTTGACTGACACTCCCTGCTACACTCGTAATATCAGGTTGTGTCATCGTTTGAATCGAATCAATGATCACATAATCTGGTGAAATCTGTTCGATGGCACGGCTAATTTCATTCATATCAGTTTCAGCATATAAGTAAAATTCTGTATTGATTGAGCCCAAACGCTCGGCACGTAATTTAATTTGTTCTGCACTTTCTTCTCCAGAAACATATAATACTTTCCCGCCGATATCAGCTAATTGTTGGGATACTTGTAAAAGTAATGTGGATTTACCGATGCCTGGATCGCCACCAATCAAAATCATTGACCCCGGAACTACGCCCCCGCCCAAAACTCGATTCAATTCATCTAATTTTGTTTTGACTCGTGGTTCCTTTTTAGGAATCACTTCTGCAATTTTTGTTGGTTTGGCTTTTTCTCCAGTCAAACTTGTTCGTGTTCTACGGTCAGTCGTATCTTGCTCGATTTCCTCGACCATCGTGTTCCATTTCCCGCAATTTGGGCAACGCCCTAAGAATTTAGGCGAAACATAGCCACAATTTTGGCAAACAAACTGGACTTTCGCTTTTTTTGCCATTGTCCCGCCTCCTTAAATAATTATTTTTGAATTAAATAAACCTTGAGTAGTTATACATCTGATGAACCAAAGCCACCTTTACGGGCCTGTTCTGTTTGGTCTTGATCTGCTTTTAAGAATGGTAAGAAAATTCCTTGTCCAATTCGCTCACCTTTTTTGATGACAACATCCTTCAAACCAAAATTAGTAAATTGGAACATGATATGCCCTTCATTTGCATCATTATTATAGTAATCACTATCAATGACACCTACTCCATTACTTAAAACTAAAAAACGCTTCAACGGATTACTTGAACGATTGGCTAACTGTAAAAATTCATTTTCTCCCATATAGGCTTTGATCCCAGTAGGAACAAGAACTGGTTTTAATGTTTTCTCGTCGACTGTTGTTTCTTCATTTTTCAATACCTCTGAAAGAGCTGTTATCCCTTGTTTTAATCCAGCTTTCCAAATACTTGGAATAACAATATCTTCTGCCGCTTCAAAATCATATCCAGCAGCATGATGAGTTGCTCGTTGAGGTAATTGTATCTTTTGTTGTGCATATGTTGAAATAACTTCAAATCCTCTTTTTCTCACCGAATTTCCTCCCAAAATAGACTATATTTATTTTACCATATTCATGATACCAAAAGGACGACTTAAAAAATTCTTCATTAATTTATGTTAAGATGAATAAAATACTGCTGTCATAAAAAAATAAATTTTATACATGACTTTATGGTGTAAAACAAGTAGAATAGAACGAAATCAAAACGTGTATTTAGTTAGAGGTGTCACATGCGAAAAGAAGTTACAAAAGCCAAACGAATTGTTATTAAAGTGGGAACGAGTACTTTAATCTATCCCAATGGAAACATCAACCTCGCTGCGATTGATCAGCTTGCCTTTGTCTTGTCTGATCTTCGGAATCAAGGGAAAGAAGTCGTATTAGTTTCATCCGGCGCTGTTGGTGTCGGGATGCACAAAATGAATCAAGCTACACGCCCCACAACGATCCCGGAACAACAAGCAATTGCTGCGATCGGACAGGCAGAATTGATGAACATTTATAATCAACGTTTCAGTGTTTACAATCAGCAAACAGCTCAAATCCTCGTTACTCGGGATGTGATCGATTTTCCTCAAAGTCGAGTCAATGTGATCAACACACTTGAACAGTTATTAGCAATGGGAACCATCCCGATCGTTAATGAAAATGATACTGTAGCAGTCGATGAACTTGAACATACAACGAAATTTGGTGATAATGATCAACTATCTGCGATCGTTACAAAATTGATCACAGCAGATTTATTAATTGTTTTATCTGATATTGACGGATTTTATTCCGCCGATCCTTCAAAAAATCCAGATGCAAAGATGTATCAAACTGTTTCGGTCATTGACGAGTGTTTAATGGCACAAGCGGGTGGTGCTGGCAGCACCTTTGGAACAGGAGGAATGTCTAGTAAGTTACAAGCAGCATTACGTATTTTTGAAGCCAACAGTACAATGATCCTGGCAAACGGAAAAAATCCTACCATTATCTTCGATCTTTTAGCCGGTAAAGAACTTGGAACCTTATTTAAGGAGGAACACGTATGACTGATTTAAATCAACTTGGAAAAAATGCAAAACAAAGCGCCCAAACTCTTGCTTTGATGAGTACAGAACAGAAAAATGACCTTCTCAAACAGATGGCATTGATGCTCAAAAAAAATCAAGGAGCGATACTTGAAGCCAATCAGAAAGATTTAGAGCAAGCAACCGAAAATCAGATGAGCGAAACGATGCTTGACCGCTTACGCTTAACGCCTGAGCGTATCCATGATATGGCTGAAGAAATCAGTAAAATCGCTTCATTAGAGGATCCAATTGGAAAAGTAGAACAAATGTGGAAGAATGCTGATGGGTTACTGATTGGAAAAAAACGTGTCCCACTTGGTGTCATCGGAATCATTTATGAATCTAGACCGAATGTGACGACTGATGCAGCCAGTTTGGCTTTTAAATCAGGAAATGCCGTTATTCTTAGAGGCGGAAAGGAAGCTTTCTTTTCCAATCAATTATTAGTGAAGCTTCTGCAACAAACGTTAACTGATGCTGGCTTGTCTCCTTACGCTGTTCAATTTGTGGACGATACATCTCATGAAACGGCTGCTGAATTAATGAAATTAACAGAGTACTTAGATGTGTTGATTCCTCGAGGCGGCGCAAATTTGATCAGAAGAGTGAAGGAACAAGCCACAGTCCCAATCATTGAGACTGGCACTGGTAACAATCATATTTATATCGATAAAGATGCTCAGTTGACCATGGCAACGAATATCATCGTCAATGCAAAAGCTTCTCGTCCATCTGTTTGTAATGCTGCAGAAACATTGTTGATCCATTCAGAGATCGCTCCTTTCTTTTTACCTGTTATTGAAAAAGCATTAGTAGAACACGGGGTTTCTCTACGTGCAGATACGCGTGCCATGGAATATTTAGAAACTGCAACCCTTGCAGAAAAAGCTGATTGGGATACGGAATATCTAGACTATATTCTGGCTGTGAAAGTCGTTGATTCTTTAGATGAAGCGATCGACCATATCAATCGCCATAATACAAAACATTCTGAAGCCATCGTTACGGATAGTTACCAAGCTAGCCAACGTTTCTTGAACGAAGTGGACGCCGCTGCGGTTTATGTGAATGCCTCAACTCGTTTTACTGACGGAGCTGTTTTTGGTTTTGGTGCTGAAATCGGTATTTCTACTCAGAAATTACATGCTCGAGGTCCGATGGGATTGAATGAACTGACCTCTACGAAATATATCATTTACGGCGAAGGTCAAATCCGCTAAAATGTTTCACACGAAACATTTTAGTCTTCACAATAAAAATATGACAAAATTTTTCTTTATTTTTTGATTCTTGAAAAGTTTTTTAGTTAGAAAGGTTACTTTTATGTTCGAAATTTTCACGATATTTTTAGTATACTTGATTTCTTTAAACATCGCTGCCTTTATAGGAGTGATGATTTTAGCCACTTTTTTCCAAATAAAAAAAAGAAATTTTAATCCCACTCAGGAAAAATGGCAAGTTTATCTTCAAAAAATTGGTCCTAAAGGCATTGTTCAAAGGCTACATGTTAGTTATATGCTCGCTTTAGGCATTTTAGCTGTGATCAATTACAATCTAGCGTTCCACCATTCGATTGCTTATACGATCACTTTATTGATTGCCGGGTTTTTCCATTTGTCTTTCAAATATCAATTAAACAAAAACAACTTACCCAAGCGCTTTAACTAGAATGCCTCATATCTACAATGAGTGAAATAAGCTATTATCGACTAAAAGAAACGCATTAAGCGTAATTTTAAGTCGATAATAGCTTATTTTAGCCAAGATGATCTTCATTATCGTTAGAAAAAATGGCAAACCCATCGAATGTCTCACCATCATAATATCTTAACAATTCTTCTGTCGACAGATTCATTGTTTTTTCTTTTTCTATTTCCATATCTGTAAGTAGTTGTTCACGATAGGCTTGATACATACTCGCTAGTTTCTGGTGCATGATTTTTCGAGATTCTCCTGTCGCATTGATTACAGGCAGCTCTTTTAGATAACCACCATAAACGGGTCGATCATCCACCAACTCGATGGGAAGTTCAACCAACGTGATACCTACTTCTTTGAAATATTCTTCAATCATCGCTTTTCCTCACTTTTTACTGGCTGTGTCTTATTCTCATCATAACATGATTTATGACAAAAACAGTGTATTCATTGACCTTTTTCGTTGAAACACATGTTAAAAATAAACCCTCTCACGATACCAGTTACCAGAACTGTAGATCGAACGTCACAAATAACAGAAAAAAAACCTTGAAACACAGTATGTGAAATTCAAGGTTTTATTGATTCATCATTAACTATTTTTTTCGGTTTTTATTCTTTCTTTCAAAACCTCATTTTTATTGATCTTCATCTGTTACAAAATAATTTTGATGATGAATAATACAAAAGACACTAATCACGACAATGATCGCAGCAAAATAAAAAGCATAACTTTCACCTAGTTTTTCGCCAATGATCCCTGCAATAAATGGCGCTAATGCCCCACCAAAGAAACGAACAAAGCTATAACTTGAAGAAGCCACATTTCTTGGTAAACCTGGTATCTCCATAGCAATCGTTGTCAATAATGTATTGATGATCCCTTGGAAAAAACCTGAAAGTACAATGCTGATTGGCACTAAAATTTGGATAGTTGAACCGGCACCTAGTAACGCCAAACAAATAATAAAGAAAACAAACGCTGCTAAAATCGTTCGGTAAGTAGTGAATTTTTGTTCTAGTACTGGTGCGACAAAAATCGAAGCAATTGCTAATAAAACGCCCCAACCAAAGAAAACAAAACCGACCTCTAACTCACTATACCCCACTAATAAGAATGGTGCATAGGCAAGCAACGTAAAGAAACCAAAATTATATAATAAGGCAATCAGACCGATTGAACGCAATTTGTGATTACTTAACGCCTTGACCCCTTCCCAAAAACCAACCTTTCTTTGTGGTTTTCCTGCCTCTGGAAGAAGAATCGCCAATGCTAAAAAGCCAATAAACATCAACGTAGCTACTCCATAAAAAGGATACCGCCACGAGCCACTTCCTAGTATACCACCAACTAATGGTCCAACAGCCATCCCACAGCCTAGTGCTGCTTCATACATCATAATAGCTTTTTCAGTGTTACCCACTAAAATACTTACAATAGTCGCAAGTGCTGTTGAAACAAATAAAGCATTCCCTACACCCCAACCAGCACGCAATCCGATCAATGTACCAATATCATTGGATAATCCACCTAAGCCAGCAAATACAACAATAATGACCAAACCTGCCATCAATGTTTTTTTCAAACCAATTCGACTCGATAAAAAACCTGTAAACAACATCACTACTCCCGTTACCAACATGTAGCTCGTAAATAATAATGTCGTTTGGGCAGGTGTTGCATCTAATTGAGCAGCAATCGTTTTTAAAATGGGATCTACTAAGCCGACTCCCATAAATGCAAACATACAAGTCGCAGCGACTACTAACGCTGAATTCTTTCCTTTACTTTGTTCCTGTCCTTTCTCTGTTAGTTCTTCTTTGATTTCTATTTGATTCTCCAAATTCCCCATTCCTTTCTCTATCTAGCATCATACATGATTTATTTTACATGTCAATATGCACACGTAAAAACAAAAATAAAAAATATGCTATAATAAGAGAAAATCAGTCAGGAGGTATCGTATGAATACTTTAGCCTATATCTTATTATGCGTTCTTTTGTCTAAACCTCGTTCCGGTTATGAACTAAAACAATTAATCACCATTTTCTGGGAAGCTCACCACAGCCAGATTTACACGACACTGGCTAAATTAGACCAGAAAGGTTATATTTCTGTCCTGGAAATCGAAGAACATTCGCAGAAAAAAATTTATACCCTCACCAATGAAGGAAAAGCGATCGTAGAAGAATGGATCAAAGAAGAGACCCCTGCTCCTACTCAAAAAGATGAATTTTTAGCCAAACTGTACGCTTTTTCTACCTTAGATAAAACAACAGCGACGGGTCTTTTATTTACAAGAGAACAACAATTAAACAAAATCATGCAAAAAAACCAAGCAAAACTAGCAGATCTTTCAGTAAATAAAAAAGAGGAATTTGGACGTTATGTCGTTATTCAACGAAGAATTTTACTTTGCCAGCAAGAACTACAATGGTGTACACAGATTCGTGAAATGATGCAAACATTTTTTGATTAATTGTTCTTAAAAAAAGAGCATGTGACTGAAGTAGCTCATTCAAAAAATAAACGAAAATTCCTAATAAGCGTATACGCAATTTTAGGCAAGTTCTTTTATCTCTTGATGCTATACAAGTCGCATCCTCTTTTTTTATAATCTAAAAGATCTTTTTAGTTTTGGATCGTGCTTAATACCAATCGAGAGATAGGACCTACGATTAGTAATTGCAAAGGCAATGCAACAATCACATTCATTTTCCATGCGGTAAGGTACGCTGAAAGTAATTGGTCAGGTATTCCCTGCTCAATCACAACACCAAACAACGACATACAGGTAACCATTCCTAGGACCATCAGACAAGAAATCGTTACGATCATTTGAAATTTACTTTCTGAATTTACTGGCAACTTGAAAGCTATTTTTTTCGCAATCACACCAACAATAAAGACATCTAGAATAAACGCCACGATGAATCCTGGAACTAAACCAATCAATAGATTTGAAAAATATAAATCCCCATGAAGCCAGAGATTATACACACTCATTCCTAAGACCATGAGAAAACACATTAGTGATGTAAAAATAATTCCTTCTTTTTTGTTTGTAGGCAACTATACCACTCCTTTAAATTTGTCACGAAAAGTATCGTAGCATATTTCTCATTTTCTCGTAAGTGTTTTTTTTATTACATTCAAAAAAGTCAATCTTCTACTTATCACTTAAATGCAAAAAAAAGAGCCTGATCCCAGACTCTTTAAATAGGTGTGAAAACGAATAAACAGTGTTCAACCAGCTACTCTTTGAAATAAGTCCGAATTTTTCAAAACAAAAAAACTGGTTCCAAAAAATCTTTCTTAAGGTTATCAGAGCTAAACGATGCTTCACGACCTTTTGTTCACGGTTTTCACTGACTAAACTTTCAGCAATAAACTCAATAAGAAACAGTAAGCAGGTAAGTGTCAACCGTAAAAACCTTATTTTTATACTTCTTGTCACTTGTGAGAATTTACCCTTGTTTTATAAAATTAAAAACGTTGTATCAACCGCTTTTTACAACTATTGATTCAACAATTCTTCTAGTCCATCTTTTAAAGAGACAAGTGGATGTCCCAAAGCTTGTTCAAAATCTTTTGAGGAAACATCGAGTTGATTATTCTTGATATCTTTTTGAATAGCTGCAAACATTTGTGCAGCAGATTCAGGATAACCAGCCTTCTCTAAATTTTTGATGAACTCATGGTCATTGGTAGCTACAATATCAATAGGTTTGCCTGTCACTTTTTTTAATTCTTTAGCTAGTTCTTCATACGTAATCGGTTTACCCGATAATTCAAGAACTTCTGGAAAGTTCAAGTTCGCTAGTGCTTTTGCTGCAACTTCGGCATATTCTCGTTTTAATGCCCAGCCAGTTTTACCTTCACCTGCTGAATAAATAAAGCGCCCATTCTTTAAGGCAAGTTCAATGAGTGGCCATTCATTTTCTAAGTACCAATTATTACGTAAAAAAGTATGTGCGATTCCAGAATCAGCAATTACTTTCTCTGTAAACTGATGATCTGGCGCTAGAATACTGGTCGAGTGATCGGCATCAGCAAAACTAGTATAAGCAATGTAAGAAACACCAGTTGCTTTTGCGGCCTTCACAACATTTTCATGCTCAGCTTGCCGATTACCAGGTGCACCAGACACAAACAACAAGCGATCAATTCCCTGTAAGGCATTTTTCATAGAAGAATAATCAGCATAATCTCCGAAACGGACATTCCAACCCTTTTCTTCAAGTGTTTTCCCCTTTTCTTCATTCCGCGCCAACACATAGATATTTTCCTGAGGAACGAGCTGTTTTAAGTACTCCATAGCATAGTTACCAAAACCACCAGTTGCTCCAGTAATGAGATAATTCATTCTAACCACTCCTTTTTTCACATTGATAAATTTTTTAAATAAAACCTGTACATTTTTAAGTTACACCATTATCTTAAAGAGTATGTTAAAATAAGTCAAGAATAAACGTCGAAAGGAATGGGATAGTATGAAATATTCTTTACAATTGAGCGATGCGATCCACATCTTAGCCTACATAGCAATTTTTCAAGATAGCGATATGTTATCTAGTGAGATGATTGCGAAAAGTATTGAAACCAGTGCAGCTAATGTCCGTAAAATCATGAGCCGACTAAAAAAAGCGAATTTGATTATTACGCAAGTCGGAAAAGCTGCACCTTCTTTAGCTCGTTCTCCTGAAAAAATTTCACTTTTAGATATTTATAAAAGTATTGAAGGAAATACTAATCTCATTCAAGTAGATCCGAAAACAAACCCAAATTGTATCGTTGGTGCGAATATTCAAGAAACATTGACGGCAAGCTATACCCAACTCCAAGCAAAAGTAGAGGAAGAAATGTCACATATCACGTTAGACTCTTTGCTACACAAAATTGCTGTATTAGAAATTGAAAAACGCCCTCACAATCACGAAAGAATAAAAAAATTTCTTTAAACAACGATTGGTAATTATTTTACTATAAAAAATATGCCTAAAAATAGCCATTTATATTAAAATTAAATAACTTACGTATCAACAAAAAAATACTGTTTTTCATTCATTTATCCGTTAAACTTATTAAGTAAGAATTAATATAAAGGAGGAGATTAGGTGAACAACTGGAAAGAATATTTTTTAGAAACTACAATAGATTTAGGATACTCCTATTTTATTGGGGAACAGGTAAAAAACTTTAAGGTTAAGCAAAAACAGATTACTGCCAACATTACTAGTAATGAAAACTATCATGCAATCATTGACCTCGTTGACCACTTTTATTTAGAAAAAATGGTTTGTAGCTGCCCCTGCTTATCGAATGATCATTGTCCCCATTTAGTAGCCGTTTTATTCGAATACAATAAATACTTACAAAAGAAAGATGCAAATAACAGCGCATATTTGGTTTCCTACGCGGAAGATTCACAAATCCGTCCTTTTTTAAAGATGATTTTAAAGGAAAATGACCACTTAGCAAAACGTTTTCAACAATATATTTATTCAGATGCTTCTTTTGATATCAATAAATATCAAGCATACTATGAGAAACAATCTGCTTCCTCGTTGAAGAAAGAACCCGCAGACAAAAAAAGAGGATTGAAAAAAAAGAAACAAATTTTATCTGTTAAACAAATGGAGTACTTAAACTATTCCAAGCAAAAAATTCAACATACTATCCAAGAAAACTGGCACTCCCCTACTATCAGGACACAATATGTTAATTACTTACTTAAAAACAGAATATACAAAGAAGCAGAAAAAGTATTACAGGAGAGTCTGCTTTTGGATCGTCAATCTCCTGATCTCGTTCAACTTCATCGTTATTCTCTAAAAAAACTCTATTATAAATTAGGAAAAAAAGAAGCATACATAAATCAAGTTTTTAAGTTATTGATTGAGAATGATGCATTAGATATGAATCTAGTTCACCAATTGAAAAAAACTTGTTCAAAAGACGAATGGATATCGTTGCGAAACCGTTTGTTCCAAGAATTGCATAATCATCAAGACATTGGCTTACTTTATTCACAGGAAAAATGCTATGATCTATTATTGAATCGTGTGTTAGAGACCTCTGGAATCAAAGAAGCTAATCGTTATTTCAATATTTTAAAAAAACAGACTCCCGAAGCACTATTACAGAAATATGAATATGAATTGCGGAAAATAGCCCACACTATGACTACTCGGAATCATTATCATAAACTGGTGAGATATATTGAAGAAATGGCTACTTTACCAAACAGCATGATCTCGGTTCAATTGTTGATCAAAGAATTAAAAGAAAAATACCCGCGAAAAAAAGCAATGATCCAAGAATTAAAATTACTCGAAAAAAAAATGTAACTATTTATTATGCCAACGTTATTTACGAGTGATCCTGAGTTTTTGCCAAAGACAGAAAAAAATGCTTTAAACTTCAATAATTAGAAGAAGTTTTTCAAAAAAATTACCGTTAAGAGTCTGGGACAAAAAAGGACTTCCCAGACTCTTTTAGGTGTAAAAATGAATAAATGGTGAGCATACCTTCTTACCAAATAGACATTCCAGAATTAATTCCTCGAAATCGCATGAATTTTCGAACACTTGAGAAGCTATTACAAAAAATTCTTCCTTCTGTTGTTGGAGCTAACCCTTGCACCCGTGCCCTCTTGTTCGGGTACATTATTTTTAGTGCGGTATCATTTTTCCCCTCACTCTTCTTCGACAGGAACTACTATGATTTCCAACTTTCCATCCTTTAAACTGTAAAAACTATTTTTATTATTTGGGTTATTTTCTCTTGTAAATGTAAAATCATCAACAAATCCTTGAGTTTGGAGACTCCCATCAAAAAGGATCTGAGAAACATTTTCTTTTACTATTTGAGTCATTCCACCATAAAAGTTGCCAGTTTTCGCTAACAGATCAATAAAAATGAATTGAAAACACGAATTTCCTCTATTTAATAACTTGCTTACTTCTCCCGAGAGTAACCCCATTTCTTCCACGAAATCAGCCAGTCCATTAAGAACCACGATTTTTCTCGTTTTTGGCGTGAACCACAGTTCATCCCAGAAATGAGTAAATTTCTCACTTCGTTTTGCGACATCATGCAAGCTAAAATACGAAGTCACTTCGTTTTTTATTTGCTCCAATGTTCCAGAAACATCGATTAAAATAACATTTTCTTCCACATCCATCATTTGTGACAGCCACCATGAAAACATCCTCTGCAATTGTACATTGGAAGTAAAAAATAAACCTAGCTGCTTTCCAAGAAAAAATGCAAATGATTCCACCTCAACTGTTTGCTTATTCAAACCTAGATACACCAAGTCTTTTTCTTTATTGCGCACAAACTGACTGAAAATTTTTGGCGTTAACCGTTCGGGCACCATCAGGATTTTTTCAGGACGTTTTCCTACCCAGTCTTGATCTATATTTGTTATTTCTTCTGCCATTTTTTCGAATATTTCTGATTCATTTTGACCATTAGTGGGTAAATAAAATTGTAATATCGTTGGTCGGTCAAGCATCACTTGCCCTCTTCCTTTAATAGGCAACGCAACAATCGCTTCTCTTCCCAGCACTTGTTTGATTTCACTTTCATCATGTAAATACATAAACAGCTTTGTTGCAAATTGACTCATCATATTTAGGCGAATACTCCCGACACGATTGGCAGATAGAATAAGGTAAATCCCTAAACTTGCACCATCTCTTAGTAAATGCACGATTGTTTCATCGATGGAATCTTTTCGTTTATCCTCTATCCCCAAACTCTCGTAGCTATCTAATATAATAAAAATGATCGGTAATTGGATGCTCGTTTTTTCTTGGTATTGGTAGAGATTTGTGGCACCCTTTTCTTTAAACAGTTGTTTTCTCTCCGCCAATGATCGATTGATTCTCACAAACATTTTTTGTCTTTTTTCTTCTTCTTCTAAAGTGACGATGTCAACGACATGTGGCAACTTCTTCAACGGTAAAAGGCCATTAGTACCAAAATCAACTAGATGAAACCATACTTGATTTGGAGTATTTTGTCTTGCAAGACTTAAAACAATTGTTTGTAATAACGTAGATTTTCCATATCCAGAACTAGCGAATACAACGGTATGACTACTTTTCTCGCAATCATAGTAATAATGACTTTGCTTTTGCTCATGAGGTACATCTAACAAGCCTATGGGAACCTTTAATGTATTCCGTTCATTTCCTTTAAAGACAGGCATTACTAACCATGTTGGTAATTCTGGTAACCAAGGTTGTGATGATTGGCTGAATGTTGATTGTTGAAAAGTTTGTACAATCAACCTTCTGACTGCCTCATATTGCGTAACTATACTGCCCGCTGCTTTCCTCGAATCTTTTTCTGTAGGAGCAAAGAGGACCTCCTTTTGACCAAATTCATTCACAACAACGATCCGTTCATCTTCAAGAGATTGGTTTGGTGCGTAGAGTGCTTTTGTATAACCACTTTGGAACAATTCATAGACGTCATTTTCTCCTACCTTAAGATAACCCCTCCCTGGTCTTGACACATAAGCTGCATCTGTTGTTTGTAAAAGTTCCTTTGAGTCTTGAACACTTGCCATTTTCAATGCCACTTTACTTTTACTATTCGCCTCGATTTGGTCGTTGACTACTCCAGCTGGTTTTTGGGTAGCTAAAATTAAATGGACGCCAAGTGAACGTCCAATCCGCGCTACTGAAGTCAGCTCCTCCAAAAATTCTGGCACATTGACTTTTAATTCGGCAAACTCATCGGATACTAGAAAAAGATGAGGCAGCGGCTGATCAGGGTACGCAGAAACGTTCCTTTGTTTTCGTTGTTTGTATAACTGCATATACTCATTGATGTTGTTTACTTCATAGGTCGCAAGTAACCTTTGTCGCTTTTCCAGCTCCGCTTTGATACTGATCAATGCACGGGACGTACCAACTCGGTCTAAATTAGTGATCGCACCCATAAAATGTGGCAACTTACTTACTGTTTGTGCGAGGCCGCCACCTTTCCAATCAATCACTAGAATCCCTACATCTTCAGGAGAAAAATTGATGGCTAATCCCACTAAATAAGTAATCAGAAATTCTGACTTCCCTGAACCAGTCGTGCCACCAATTAAAGCATGAGGTCCATGTGCCTGTTCATGGAGATCCCAGTAGATTCCCTGATTTTTTCTCTGCCAGCCGATCAATGAACGTAATGTCTTACTTGGCTCTGCGTTCAACCAGCGCTTAGAAATCATTAACTCCTCAACAGACTGAACTTGATATTGCTCTAATAAATTGATTTTTTCTGGCAGATTTTGATTTTCAATTTCTTCATGGAATAAGTTAGCTAAGCGAAAAATTGCTTGTTCAAGTGGATAACTAGTTGGTAAACGATTAGGTGTAAATGGTTGATTAATGTGTTGTTCTTTATGATTGATCAGCATAGCAATATCTTGACTTTGATACGCTATTAACGTCGTTACAGTTTCAGGCAACTGATCGATAGATTCCTTCACCCAAATAACTACGACACCATACCGATTTAATTCTTCCGTTAAAAACTCTCTGATTTCATGCTCCCACAAGCCTTCTTCTGTGATAATTGAAAAAACATAAGTTGGTTTAAAAGCTATCTTCTGATAATCAGCATGTTGTAGTTGCTGCTTCCTTTTAGAAAGGATCTTATAAAATGCACTCAAAACCAACTCTCGATTTTTTAAATTGAATAGGAGCCCTCTTTGTTTAAGTGGAAAGGATCGCAACGTATGATGTGGTAACCAACGCCAATTTTTCCATGTTTTTTCATATTCTTTTTCTTGAAGAAGAGTGATAAACTCAACCTCTTGGTAAGAGTGCAAGACAGAAATTTGAAATAGTAAAGATTGAAGAGCTTCCTGCAAAACATTCGATGGACCGACAAGCCCCACTGACTGAGTTGCAAACGAAATCGCAATAGGTGCGTTCTTTAATTTCTGATAAGGACGAATAAAATCGGATAGAACTTCATCGTTCCATTGATCCTCATCCAAATGAGAACTAACAATTTTAAAACTGGATGGACGTTCGCCTATTCCTAAGCGAACGGTTAAAAAATCTTTATCCTTTGGTCGACGTTCATAGATTCTTGGATGACATTCCTTTGTCATTCGTGCTAATTGATCATTAGAAGGATACATGTACTGTAAAACTTCTTTTTGTCTTTGCTGTAACCTGTTTAATTCAAAAGCTTTTTTGATTCTATATTGTTGGATAGTTATTTTTTGTTCACTTTTTTTTCGTTTTATTTTCTTTTTATTTAATAAATAATTGATAGTAGAGATACTGGACGTCAATAAATTAAGTCCATACATACCTAGTATCAGAAGAAGGTTTCGATTGCTAAAAAACAGAAACATTCCGCTTAAGATAAATATGCCTAAAGAGGGGAGAACCAATTTAAAAAAGGATTGTTTCTCCTGAGCTGCTTCGTGTCTCGGTAATCGAACCTCCACTTGTACTTTTGGCTCTTCCAGATAGATTCTAGGGCTTCTTCTAAAAAAGGGGAAGTGCTTAGGATATTCAGGTATATAAGGGACTTCAGAAAGTACCCATGGATTTAATTGGATCGCTTGACCTAAACCGATGATCTGCCACTGCTTTTCCCGCCTTTCGATAATCCACTGATCCACTACGATCTGATCACCTACTTGGAAAGTAAATACACCTTTTGTTACAAGTAGCTGGTTATAATAAACGGGTGCTTTACTAGGATATATACTCAATTGATAGTTATTATCCTGATAATCTATCGCAATCATTGCATCTGATTCAATCATCAAGGCAGAAGTCGTTGCACATGAAATATCAATCAATTGCTTCGGTGGATCGATCCACTTTCTCTGCAATGTTTCATGCTTTAATATCAGAAACCTCGGATCATCTTTGATCGAAGAGTCTGAAAAATTTATATGCTGTTTGATATAACAGATTTTTTTGCCGGCGATCACCAGCTCTTTATCATTTTGAGTAAATACTTCATGAATAAACATCTCCCCAAAATAAAAGAGATCAAAAAGGATGGAAAGACTGATATTCATCTGATTCTCGGTACATAGTGTCTTATTTTGTGGGATTTTCAGATTTATTCTCTCCTGGCTTTTTGCTATATTGACTAATTTTTTCTTGATAGTTTTTTAGTAATTTTTGCTTTTTTTCACCACTCATTTGATCGTTCATTTTTACTGTCAGATATAACTTAGTATAGACATGCAAAAGATACTGCTCATCTCCAATGTTTTGAGCGATATCCAATGCCTGTTGGAGATTATTTCTGTCAATGTAAATCCAATAAAGCAAACGATTCTCACTTGACTCTTGAGATAATTGATTTAAAATAGCTGTTTTTTCTAATGAAGTTAAATGATCTAATTGAATGACACTAACAGCCACTATATATTTGATACTTTGAGAAAACAAACTGGGGGATACATCTGCTAAAGCCGTTAAAACACCTGCATAATCCTTGGCTATATATTTTGCTTGTGCATCCACGCTCCGTTCTATTTGTGGTAATTGATAAAACGCATAATTTCCTGTTAATAAAGCAAAAAGGATGGTTGACAAGCTGAATAAAAGGCTACCCCATTTAAAAATAAAGTAATTTTTCCTACTGACCACACGTAATTCTGTCGTTCGAATCTCTTTTTGTGTTTCGATTTGGTCGCTAATAATCTGATTGATTTCTGTTACATTTTTTGCTCCATGGAGCAATTTCGACAAGTCATCTGTTAATCCTTCACTTCCTCCATTTAAACTCTCATAACTCAAATTAGGATATAAGATAGCCAACACCAGTGCCCGATATTGCTTCAGAAAATCATTTTCAGTGACCGTATATGGAGCGATAACTTGCATAAACCCTCGATGTGCAAGAAAAATCTCTTCTCCAAACAGAAACAAATTATCGGGATGAAACAATGGTTGGATCGGTCCATTCATAAAATCACACAATTGATTGACTTTTTGGGCAAGCAATAATCGTTGGTAAAAATCTAATTTAATCAAAACCTGTGAGAAACACTTCATTTGATTTGTTTTTTTGTATTGAATGATTAATTTTTCTGTAGATAAATGGCTAACGTCACCTGCCAGTAAATTTCTTTTAGGTTTTAAAAAAAATGTATATTGTTCGATCTGATCCAGCGCATATTGATTCGCTTGTAGCTGAATTTCCACTTGTTCATCGGTTATTTTAATACCTTCTTTTTCAAATACATCCTTTTCGCTCTTCAATTACTTGTTGTCACCACCATTAAGGATACGTGGCTTGATTAACAGTTGGTCACCATGACTAATTGGATAATCTGATAAAAGAAATTCTTCATTCAATCGTATTGATTTATTTGTCACTTCTAAATCGAACGCAGCCGGTAGCACGATCGAAGAAACCTGAAGTGCGTTCACAAATAATTCCTTTAAGCGCCTAATGGTTATTTCCCTAGGTATTTGCAAGTCGATCGTTTGCTGTTCGATTTGTAAACAAATATCAATGACTATTCCCTGTTTCATTGAGTTACCCCTTTTTTCATGTATGGCTTATTTTTTACATTCAAAGTCAAGGAATCAAAACAAAAACCAAATGAAAATAGCTAAAAAACAACTGACATTTGCTGCTTTAATGAGTACAAGTCAAACGAAGATTGGTTTTTACTGATAAACGCTATAGCAACCCAAAATTCCGAGCATCTTGACGATCCCGTTCTGAGACGGTATTCGCATAGTTGTTGAGTTGCTCATAAATACTTTCAAATAATTGTGTCATTTGTTTAACGCTACCTTCTAACTGGTGATACTGATCAAGATATGCTTGAAAAGCTTGTCCTTTCCAATTATGTGCAATTTGCTGGTTCATCGTATTTACTTTTCGGATAGCCTCTTGTATTTGGAGCGCTGATTGCTGATAGATCTTCGCTTGTGATTTTAATTGATCAGGCGTAACTGCAATTGGTCCCATTCTTCCATCCTCCTAGCATTTAGTTGGTAAAACTATTACCTTGGTCATGAATAATATACGACAAGTTCTAAAATATTCCGCTAAATCTTTATTTTTATCTGAAAATTTTTCTCGCATAGAAAGACCTATGTAACAAAACAGTGATAAAAAGCCCGACAACCTTTTTGGTCTCGGGCTCATTGCTTTCAATTTTTTCAACTAATGATCGTTTGAAAACAACAATATTGAATTTATATTCGGTTCTTTAATAATCAGACGGTTCAATAGCTTTTGAGATAACTTTTGACCTCTTTTAAAAGCTGTACTTTTCGATAATGACTAACTTTATTCTTATTATCAAATAAAGAATAATGCTGTTTTCTCACGATATTTAATTGCTCACGATAAATAAACGCAGCACTGGCAAGTGCTTGACGACAATCTTCTGTAATAAGAGGAAACATTTCAAATGATTCTTCATATAAGTTTTCAGCCTGCTTAGCCAGTGATTCCCATAAAGCGACTAATTGTGTTTGGGCTTGCTTTTCTTTTAACATGGTAGTTGCCACCCCAAATCTAGTCATGTCTTCTTTTGTCAGGTAGATTCGCCCCATTTGATAATCTTCTCCAACATCTCGTAAAATATTCGTTAACTGCATCGCTTCTCCTAATTTTTTAGCTGGTACAACGATGTCAGCTGGGCGCTCAGTTAAAAGCGGAAGCAACATCAAACCTACACTACCTGCAACGTAATAACAATATTCTTCAAGATCTTTTCTTGTTTCTGGTTGCTTAAAATCAGCATCTTTTCGTTGACCAGTCAGCATATCAAAAAAAGGAGCGGTTACCATGGGAAAATTGTCAAAGACCACTGATAGCGCACGCCAGACTGGATCGTTGGGAACCTTTCCCTCATTAAAATCTAGCAATTGCCGTTCTAACTGTCTCAATCCCGCTTGATTGTTGTCGCGATCAATCAAATCATCTGCACGTCGGCAAAACGCATACACGGCATAGACACTTTGAGCTTTTCGTTTAGGCAACTGTGAGAAAGCCAGGTAAAACGATTTTGAATTTTTCTTGATGATTGATTCACAATAGGCAAAATCTTTTTGGTATTCTTGAAAAGGATCATTGTTAATGGTTATCATCTCTCAACAGCTCCTCTACCGCTAATTTTGCGCTTTGCATAACAATTGGTACCCCTGCGCCAGGATGGGTACTACTCCCACAAAAATATAAATTTTCTGCTGCAGAAAATTTGTTATGCGGGCGGTAATAATTACTTTGTTTCAGTGTCGGTTTTAAGCCAAAAGTCGCTCCATTATAAGCATTGAAACGTTCAGAAAAATCTTTGGGCGTGATCAATGTTTCGGATACGATATGCTCATCGATATCCTTAAAAATCGTCTTTTCTTTGAGCAATCGGATGATTTTTTGGCGATAGGCTTGCATCGTTTGTTCCGTCCACTTCTCATATTTTGACAATTCTGGCACTGGTACTAAGACATATAAGCCTTCCTGACCCTCAGGTGCAAGCGAATCATCCATCAATGACGGTCGGTACAAATAAAAAGATGGATCATCTGGTAACTTTCCTCGTTCAAAGAGATCATCAACATTTTGTTTAAAGTCTTCTGCAAAATAAATACTATGCAAGTGTTCCTCTGGGTATTTCTTGTCTAAGCCAAGATACATCAAAAAACAAGAACATGAATATTCAAATTTAGCGATTTTTTTATTTGTATACTTTCCCCGTTTTCTTTCATCAGGAATTAATTCCTTCATCGCATAAGGAAAATCAGCGCCACATACAATAGCATCAGCCATCACTTGTTCTTTCCCGATTCGGATTCCTTTAGCAATCTTATTGTCAATTAGGATTTCATCTACTGATGTTTCGTAAACGATCTTTCCACCTAATTCTTCAAACAATCGAGCCAATGAAGTCGCTAACGTATACATTCCACCTTCAATAAAATAAACACCATAAAATAATTCGATCATTGGAATAATCGTATATAAAGAGGGTCCTTGATAAGGCGATACCCCGATATAAAGTGTTTGAAAAGCCAATGATTTACGCAAACGGTCATCCTTCACAAATTTAGAAATAGACGTATACGCATCGCTGAATGTCCGCAAGCGGATCCCTGCCCATAATGATTTAGGATTATAAAAATCCCAAAAACCACGAAATGATTTCGTGATAAAGGCTTCTTTTGCGATCGTATATCGCTGATAGATATCTGCTAAAAATGCGAAATAACCTTGTGTATCTTCTGGCGAAATGTTTTCCAACGTCTTTGTCAATTCAATTAAATCATTGGAAAACTCGATTGGTTCCTCTTTGTTGAAATACAGTTTTAACATTGGATCAACTTTTTTCATTGGAATGTAGTCATCGGGGTCTTTCCCACAAAATTCAAATACTTCCCGATAAATTTCTGGCATCATAACAATCGTTGGTCCTAAATCAAAGGTAAATCCTGCCGTTTTGATTTGATTCATTTTCCCGCCAACTTGACGATCTTTTTCGTACAGTGTGACTTCATATCCTAGCTTTTGCAACCGAACTGCGGCACTTAATCCAGCTACTCCCGCCCCAATGACAATAATTTTTTTCATGGGATCACCTACTTACCTTTTTTATCACTTGATAAATTTAATGATAACGCAAAATTTATCAAGTGATAAACTAATATGCTCAAAGAGGTTGAGACAAAAGTGTTTAGCATCAAGAAATAAGAAGGAATTTCCGAAAATTGACAAGAAACACAAAAACTAGTTTTTGATGTTGATTGTTACCTACTTGGTGCTTCTCAATTTTTGGTAAATTTCAGCAAATTTTCCGAAGATGCTACTTTTGTCTCACCGTGAACAAGAGGTCGTGAAAAGAGTGTTTTGACCTGAGCGCTCACCAAGTAAAAACTGCGACGAGTAATCGCAGGAGCATTAAGGATGGAAATCTCGAAACAGCTTCCCATGTTTTGAGATTTTTTGACTTATCGCCGAAGGTCAGCTCTTTGAACACCGTGAATCAGAGGTCGTGAAAACATCGGGTAGCTCTGATGACAATAAGAAAGAATTTTTTGAAACAGCTCCTCATGTTTTGAAAAATTCAGGCTTATTTCAAGGAGCTGATGTTTGAACACCGTTTAGCAAGAGGCTGCGAAAGAAGCGTTTAGCCCCGAGCGAATAAGAGAGGATTTTTTTAAATAGCTCCTCATATTTTAGAAAATCATCGCTTATTTTTGAGGAGTTGCTTCTTGAACGCCGTTTATTCGTTTTTAGAGATACTAAAAGAGACTGTGACAAGTTTTGTCTCATTTGCCATTCAATTTTCTCATTAAATAACTACTTTTACAAAAAAAAGCCCAATGATCACGAAAATTCATTCGGATCATTCGGCGTTTTATCTACTCTGATTTCTTTTATAAGATTCAAAAATACAAACAGAATACAGTATTCTTGAAATTTTCATCGGTTACTCTTGATTAGAAAAAGCATTTAAAAGCGCTCTGACTTCGTCGGTCGATTTAGTATTCATTAATTGAACACGTAAGTCACTTGCGCCCGGAAATCCTTTGACATAGATTTTAAAGAAACGATGTAGCCCAGTCATTGAACGGGGGATTTCTTTGGCATATTGGTCTTGGAGATCTAATTGCAGACGTAAAAGATCAATCAATTCAGTTGCTGAATGTTCCCTTGGTTCTTTTTCAAAAGCAAAAGGATTTTTAAAGATCCCACGACCGATCATAATCCCGTCTACACCATATTTTTCAACTAATTCCAAGCCCGTTTGCCGATCAGGAATGTCGCCATTGATCGTAAGCAACGTTTGTGGCGCAAGCTGATCTCTTAATGCTACGATTTGAGGGATCAACTCCCAATGAGCATCTACTTTACTCATTTCTTTTCTCGTACGTAAATGAACAGAAAGATTGGCGATATCTTGTTTCAATAAATGACTCAACCAACCTTCCAACTCTTCTTGTTCTGTATAGCCGATTCTTGTCTTGACGCTTACAGGTAATCCTCCTGCTTTCGCTGCTTCGATCAGTTCCGCTGCAACTTCCGGACGAAGAATCAAGCCACTCCCTTTCCCACGTTCAGCAACGTTAGGAACCGGACATCCCATATTCAAATCGATCCCTTTAAAACCCATTTCTGCTAGTTCGATACTCATTTGTCTAAAAAATTCTGGTTTATCACCCCAGATATGAGCAACCATCGGCTGTTCATCTTCGGTAAATGTCAAGCGACCTCTGACACTTTCTTTACCATCAGGATGGCAGAAACTATCGGAATTTGTAAATTCTGTAAAAAACACATCGGGCGCTCCTGCCGCCTGCACAACATGTCGAAACACCACATCTGTGACATCCTCCATTGGTGCTAATATAAAAAAGGGCTTCGGTAATTCTGCCCAAAAATTTTCTTTCACTGATAACTCTCCATTTCATTGTAGTTTCGCCATGTAATGCTCTTCGTTCACTATTCTAAAAAACAGAGTCATTATACTAGGAATCAACAAAAGAAGCAAAACCACTGCTTCCTTTACTAAAGCAATTTTTGATACGCCAATCGTTCATTGTCTATCTCATCGTCGACATAGACGATACCACGTAACTCAAACCCACAATGAGCCATGATACGTTGCATACTAGTATTCTTTTTGTGCGTATCAACTCTTACTTGTGCCATTCCTAAGGCCTTTGTTTCTGCTTCTGCATACTCAACGAGTCGGTAAGCCAGCTTTTGTCCGCGAAATGCATCAGCTAGTGCAATGCGATGGATTGTTGTATAGGGCGCATCAGCTTTTTCCCAACTTCCTTCAAAGATTTCTTGATAATTTTTATCAGGTGTTTTTTGTAAGGCTAATGTTCCAGCAATGATTCCATCGACTACCAAAACATAAGACCATGTTTTTTCGATATCTTGCCTGATCGTTTCTTCATTTGGATAACCATTTTGCCATTGCGGACTATCAGCGGAAGCTAATAACCGTTTTGCTTCATTAATGATTTTCATGACGGCTGGCACATCAGCTAACGTCGTTTCGCGAAATTCAATTGTCATTCCATATCCCCTTTTTATTTTTCTATACTAGATAAAACACTAAAAACTAAAGTTTAGTTATCATTTTAACATATTATATTTAGTTAATTTAAGAGTAGATCGTCTAAATTTGTATGAGGAAGTCCTTTAATCGAACAAAAAAAGTCTAGGATAAGCATCTATCCTAGACTCAACTATTTCTTGTCTATTACCAAAAATTTGATCAAATCAATCCGTTTCTGTAGAAAACCGAATAAGTTTTTTTGATCATTCCACAAACTCTAGCTTCTTAACCCTCTACCTTTATTGATTAAATACCAGCATAGTGAATAAAGCACTAAACTAAATAACACAAGAATCGTGATCGAAATCATGATAGGTACATCTGTCGTTCCAAGGAACCCATAACGAAATCCTGAAATCATGTAAACGATCGGATTAACTTTAGAAATTGCCTGCCAGATTGGTGGCAACATAGAGATCGAATAAAAGACACCACCGAGGTATGTCAATGGCTGAAGGACAAAGGTCGGCACGATCGACACATCATCATACGACTGTGCGAAAATCCCATTGATCAAACCCGCTAGTGAAAATAAAATCGATGTCATCAGCAAAGTAACAATCACGATGCCCCAAGAGAAGACATTTAGCGGAACGAAGAATAGCGAAATCATCGTTACCAACGCCCCGACCAAGATACTACGTCCCAGTCCACCAATCACAAATCCCCAAATAATCACATGTGTGGGAACGGGCGCAACTAAAATCTCTTCAATATTTTTCTGGAATTTTTGAGAAAAAAATGAGGACGAAACATTGGAATAAGAACTAGTGATAACGGACATCATGATCAACCCTGGAACAATAAATTCCATGTAGGAAAATCCACCCATATCACCAATACGTCCGCCAATCATTTTCCCAAAGATCACAAAATAAAGTGAGGTGGTAATCACTGGTGGAACCAGTGTTTGGACCCAAATCCGCAAGTAGCGATTGGTTTCCTTGATGGCTAAACTTTTTAAAGCTGTAAAATAAAGACTAAACATTTTTTTCCTCCACATGACCATTTTCTTCCGTGATTTTCAAGAATAATTCTTCTAAGCGATTCGATTTATTTCTCATCGAAAGCACTTTTATCCCTTGTTCACTTAATTGATCAAAGATTCCGTTGACCCCTTGATCCCGTTCTACTTCAACAGCAAGGGTCCGCTCATCTTCAAACGTACTAGTGTACCCTTGTAGAACTGGCGCTTGTTCATACGGTGCTAAGTCAAAAATAAACGTTTCAAATTGTAATTTAGAAAGTAATGATTTCATACTTGTATTTTCAATCAATTCACCTGATTGGATAATCCCGATATTCCGACACAACATTTCGGCTTCTTCCAAATAATGAGTCGTTAGAATAATCGTGGTACCTTGTTCATTTAATTCTCGCAAGAACTCCCACATTTCACGTCTTAGTTCAATATCTACACCTGCAGTAGGTTCATCTAAAATCAATAGTTTCGGTTCATGCATCAATGCTCTAGCAATCATCAGTCGCCGTTTCATCCCACCAGAAAGCATGCGTGCACGAACATTTCTTTTTTCCCATAGATTGGATTGCTTAAGGTATTTTTCACTACGCTTGATTGCTTCTTGTCGTGAAACACCATAATATCCTGCTTGATTCACTACGATCTGTTGAACTGTTTCAAAAGGATTAAAATTGAATTCTTGCGGTACTAATCCGATTTGTTGTTTGGCACGAACCAAATCAGTATCCAAGTCATAACCAAACACTTTTACTTCACCAGAAGTTTTATTCACAAGTGAAGTGATGATCCCAATTGTCGTAGATTTCCCCGCACCATTAGGACCAAGCAAGGCATAAAAATCGCCCTCTTCCACCGTTAAATCAATCCCTCGCAACGCTTCAACTCCCGTTGCGTATACTTTTTTTAAATTCTTTATTTCAAGAGCCTGTGTCATTTTTTTAACGATCTCCTTTTTTCCATCTGATTCTCTATTGTAACATGGAATGATTGAAAGAAAATGAATAAAGTTTTCAAAATAAAATAGAATTTTATGTATTCGAGCATCCAATATAAAATCAATCATTTCATCTTCTTTCGATCAGTTGTTCTACTAAAATAAATGAATCCTTTTATCCATTTCCAAAAAGGAAGAAAGCATGATTTCTCCATCAGGAAAAGGCACGCTTTCTTCCTTTTTTAATATAAATGAGTTTGCGACAAACCATTCAAGCCTGACATATTAAGTCCGTACGTTTTAGTCAAAAATCTCCCATTTTCGATGTTGATCAAAAAATGTTGCTGCTTCTTTTGCATCCGCAACTAGTTTTTCCGGATAATTTAAGACTTTCAATAATGCAATCGCATTTCTGGTTTTTGCTGGACCTTGCTTTAATTTAAAATCAAAACTGATTCCTTTTTCTGCTGTGACCTGTTCCTCAAAATGGACATTCTCACATTCATTTTTCAAGATCTCAGTCAATTCAATATCGTGAGTTGCCACAAAAGCTAGTGAAGGGTAATCTGCCAACCATCTTACTACTGCTGCAGAAGAAGCAATCCGTTCGATCGTATTGGTTCCCTTTAAAATCTCATCCACAAAACAATAACATCTTTCCCCTTTTTCCACTTGATCTAGTAGACGTTTAATCGATTTGATTTCTGAAACAAAATAACTATCTCCTGCAAACAAGTCATCTTCGATCGCCATAGAAGTCAGTACGTGACCTTGCTGCAAGGTAAACTTTTCTGCGAGGGCTGTTTGGATCGTCTGTGCTAAGATACAATTGATCGCAATACTTTTCACATAAGTAGATTTACCTGAAGCATTCGAGCCCGTCACTAAAATGTTCTGATGCCAATCTACCGGGTTCACTACCGCTTCTTTCAAGAGAGGATGATAGAGGTCTTCTGCCTCTACGCCATTATCCGTAAATTCTGGCTGACAGGTAATAGGCATGTAGGTACGGTAGTTGAGAACTGCAGCCGCTACTTCCATTTCTCCCAATAATTCCCAAACCTTCATTGCCTCTTTCGTTTTTTTCTCTAACCTGCTAATAACAAAGTGATAAGAAATAAACGGCAACATGAACATCATATTGACATAATCAAATAAAATTTCTGCTTCCGACCCACTTTTAACTCGAAAGGAAAACCCAAATTTAGGAATATCTTTTAATGGTTTAACATTTTGCCGTAATTCATCTTGAACCGGTGTAGCAATCTTTGCTACTTGATTCGCTGTTGAGATCGTTGAGACTAGGTAACCCATACTATTAATCTCAGTTTCTAATGTCTGTTTCTTGACTTGATAATAAAGTGTGTTAAAAATCAAACTACCAATCGCTAGATAGATACCTAAGACTTGTCCAAATAATAATAAAATTAAACCAATGATCGGTAAGAGACCTAAAAAAGTATAAAAGCCGACATGTCCGATCTGTTTACTTTGGCCATCCGCTAAATATTGCTTCGTAAAATTACCATCTTTTTTCCCTAGTCGTGCAAATTGATATTGGATTTTTTCTCTTGTTTGAGGGTTTTCTTGGTAAAAAGCAATTAACTTTTCTAATCGCTGATCTTTTCCAAAGTTAAAGCTCCTCAGCCGTTGATATAAAGCTTCTGAACCAATACTAGAGTATGTCAGATTGATGCCTTCAAAAACTTCAAACATATCCAAATCGTACCACGTCAAGTCATCCACTTCACTTGACCATGAACGAAATTCTTTTTCTGTGAGCCATGCTTCCTTTAAACTTTTTTCTTTATCAAATCGAGGTTGATAAGGCACTCTTCCCCACTTCTGATGGACACTTTCTTTTAATTTTCGACGCGCATTGAAATCTAGAGCAATGAGCAAAACGATCACGCCACAAATCAATAGCACAATAAATGTTTTTTGATCCATACATTTTTCTCCTATTCTGTTTTCCATTGGATAAAGTATAGCATTGTTTGACCCCTTTTATGAGCTGAATAATGAAAGTTCAACATAAAATAGCTGTTTATTCATATTTATTCAATTTATTCACTATGTAGCTATATGAAATGAAATTAAAAGAAAAAGCACACTTATTTCCACCAACTTAAAATAGCGCTTACAAAATAATTGTCGTATACTAGAGATAACGAATAGGTGAAACGAAAGGAAGAAAACAAATGGCTACTACTTCGATGAACAATCCTCAAAAACATGCGGAACAAAAAATGAAAACTATTGTCATTTTTGATCTGTCTTTTAATTTTATTTCTACCAATGGTAGTTTGCAAACCCAGTTCTTAGAAATGAAATTAGCGAAGTTTTTAAGAGAAAAAAATCAATCTTGGGCTCTTAAAATATATGAAGCAAGTCAGATAGACGAACACGCCTCGGAAGCAGATATTATTTTACTAACCCCAACGTTTGCCTATGCCAAAGAAGAAATTGAAAAGAAATTCCCTCAGATACCAGTGATAGCTATTTCTAAAGCAGAGTACGGAACAATGGATCTGGATCACTTATGGGAAAAAATAAAAACGGTTCTATAAATAAGGTTGGTCAACTTGCATAAACTTTTTACTCTCTTTCAATTTAATACAAATAAATAGTAAATCAGCTGATTTGAAAACAACCAGCTGATTTTTTGTGGTCTATTTACATGTTTGCTCGTCTAAAGCTCTGTTCCATTAGAGGTTGTTACCCGCTTATACCAATCATAGGAGTCTTTTTTATACCTTTCTAGCGTACCAGAACCATCATTGTTCCGATCAACATAGATAAAACCGTAACGCTTTTTCATCTCCCCTGTTGTAAATGACACGCAATCAATACAACCCCACGGCGTGTAACCCAAAAGCACGACACCATCTTCATTGATCGCCTTTTCCATCTCTTGGATATGACTACGTAAATATTCGATACGGTAAGGATCATGAATCGTGTGATCCGCCTCCAGAACATCAATGGCACCAAACCCATTTTCAACAATAAATAATGGGAGTTCATAACGCTCATAAAAAGCATTCAATGAATAACGGAGACCTTCTGGATCGATCGCCCACCCCCAGTCAGATTCCTTAATAAATGGATTCGTTACGGAGTACGTACTTCCACCACTAACATTCGTTGAAACATCTTGATGGACTTGCGAATCGACCGTATTACTCATGTAGTATGAAAAACCGATATAATCCACTGTACCTTCAGCGAGTGCTTGTCGATCTGCTTCTGTTATATCGATCTGGTACCCTTTACGCTCAAACATTTTAAGGGCATAATTTGGATAGTGTCCACGAACTTGTACATCACAGAAAAACCAACGATCATGCATCATCTGTTGCGCTAAGATTTGATCCGCTGGTCGAGAAGAAAATGGATAAATAGGAACCATCGCAATCATATTCCCAATCTCAAAATCTGGATTAATTGATTTTCCTAGTTTAACCGCCTTAGCAGAAGCAACTAACGTATGATGGCCACAAATGTACATCGCTTCTTCTGGATTTTCATAATCGCCAAAATGAACACCTGAGTTGGTCCAACCAAAAATATCATTTGAATAGTTCATTTGGTTGTTGATCTCGTTGAATGTCATCCAGTATTTCACCTTATTTTGATAGCGCTCAAATACCACTTCTGCAAACTTAAGAAAGAAATCGATCGTTTGACGATTCATAAATCCACCATATTCTTTGGCAATATGATAGGGCATTTCAAAATGGGACAATGTAATAACCGGTTCGATCCCATATTTCAACAGCTCGTCAAAGACATCGTCATAAAATTGAAGACCTTCTTCATTAGGTTCCAGCTCATCTCCATTTGGAAAAATACGTGACCAAGCAATCGATGTACGAAAACATTTGAACCCAAGATCAGCAAACAGTGCAATATCTTCTTTATAGCGATGGTAAAAATCAATCCCTACATGATTGGGATAATAATTATCTTCCACAACTCCATCTGTAATTACTCGAGGTACACCATGTGAGCCAGCTGTCATCACGTCAGCCACCGAAAGCCCTTTTGACGTTCCAATTACACCACCTTCAAATTGATGGGCTGCTAATGCACCGCCCCATAAAAAATTCTCTGGAAAAGCCATCCTATCCGCTCCTTTTTCATCTCAAATTTATTTCAATTGCTTTAGTAAACGAAGTTAGAACACCACCAAATGCACACTTGTCAGGAAAAACTTTAGTGACAAGCGCATCAGGTATCGTTTTCCAATCAATGATATCAACGAAAGTATACTCCAAGTATCTAAGTATCTTTCTTGAATCAAAAATACAAACGCTTTCAATTGGTTGTAAGAGGAAAATGAATGAAACATGTTCGTCATTTATTATACCGTAGAACGTCTGATAAAAGTAATTTACGTGCCCCATGAATCACAAACTTCCAAAAAAAATCAGTTGGTTGCCAAGTAACAAAAGTCCTCCCCCACATCAAAATTAGCGAAATTTAATAGTAGATATAAGTGAAAAGAGTTTCCATAATGAACAATCAACAAGGTAGTTTAGCTTTTCTCCACTTCTTTAATTAATAATAACAACTTTTTGACTATTCAGTCAGCAGTCTACATTTCTGTGTTCTTTAGACATGACAATTGTCATGTCCAACTGATGACATCCATGACTGTTTTACAACTCAAAAAATAGCTAAGATAACATCAGCAGGAGGAAAGAATATGAATCCAATAATCGATGTACAAAACTTATCGAAGGTGTATAACCGGACAACCGTTTTAGATAATATCTCATTTCAGATTGCACCCGGAGAGACTGTCGCACTATTAGGAGAAAATGGTGCAGGAAAATCCACTCTGATCAATCTACTTAACCAATTGATTCAACCAAATTCAGGAACTACTTATGTGATGGGACCCAAGATATCAGGAAAGTCCGTGACAAAGTCGGTGTAATGTTGCAACAAAACTTATCACTCGAACGAGTCACCGTCAAAGAGTGTTTAAATCTTGCTCGTAGTTACTATCACAACCCATTATCTTATGAAGCCTTGATTCGCTTAGCCAACTTAAAAGAAAAAGAGAAGTGTTACTTAGATCAATTGTCTGGCGGACAAAAACGTCGGTTGACTTTTGCAACAACTATGGCAGGAAACCCTCAACTAATTTTTTTAGATGAGCCGACTGCTGGAATGGATAGTAATAGTCGACAATCATTCTGGGAAAGTATTGACCGTTTGAAGCAAAATGGAAAGACTTTTTTTATCACTAACCATTATCTGGAGGAACTAGATCAGATTGCAGATCGAATCCTTATTTTAAAAGATACTAGGTTAGTATACGATGGTACCTTGAAATCATTGCGGAAAAAAAGTGGTCATATAACCATCCAATTTACCACTCCATTACCAAAAGAAACATTCACATCCATTTCAGCTGTTAAAGAATGTTTAAAAACTAATCAGCATATTCAATTAATAACTGATGAGCCAAACGTAGTGATGGAAGCTTTAATTCCTTATCTTAATCAATTAGACGAATTAGCCATTCAGCAAAATTCGTTGGCTTCTTTATTTCAAAAAGTAATTGGAGGTAGCGGTAAATGAAAAAATTCTTGTTTCAAGTTCAAATCAACTATAAACGCATCGTATTCCGTAACTTGCGCTTCCTCTTATTCAGTATCGCCATGCCAACAGGCTTTTACCTTATATTTACTCAGGTAATAACACAACCAGTAGCTTCGAAAACATGGAATATCGCTTATATGATTAGTATGATTGTGTATAGCTCATTGATTAGTTCTGTTATGACAGTCGCACATACTCTGTTAGAAGATCATACTAGAAAGTTCGATTTATTTGTAGCACTACGTCCAGGTTCAAAATCACAATATTATCTATCGATGTTAATCGTCTTTCTATCGTTAAATATACTTTCGGTTTTGGCACTAATAATGACTGGAATTTTAGTAAATCAGCTAACAATTAATTGGTTTCATTTAATAGGTCTTTTATTCCTCGTTCCATTGTTATCATTCCCACTTATATTGATTGGAATGATCATCTCTCTATTAGGTTCAGATAACGTAGTAAATTTGCTTAGTAATCTCATCGTTTTTCCCATGGCAATTTTAAGCGGACTATGGTGGCCACTTAGCATAATGCCCCCATGGGTACAAAAGGTTGGACACTGGCTACCAACTTATCAAACAGCTGTAATTTTAAGAAGATTTATCAATTATCAACGTTTTAATTTTGTTAGTTTTGGGGTACTCTTAGTTTGGACGATTATTTTATTCGTACTGTTCAAAGTAGTCGTCTTTTTTCAAAGTAAAAGTGAGGTTTCTACCATATGAGTTTTTTCGAAAAGCACATATTTTTCCCAAAACGATTCGGCATTGCACCTTATTTCTGGTTAGTATTTTTAATACCGACGATCTATTCATTGTTCCCCCTTACTTCTTGGTTTGACTGGTTATTTATATTACTTTTAGTTATTTTTTTAAAAGCTTACCGAGATGGCTATGAAGTTCATAAATTTTTAACATGGGACGTTTTCCTTCAATTATTGATTGCCTGCTTATTTGGTATCTTTCAAAAAAATGGATATCTCTTTATTTTCGTTGCCTGGGAGATTGGCTCCCTGCCAGTAACCAAACGTTTATTCTATCATTATTTGACTGGTTATTATGTAAGCGTCATGATTAGTCTTGGCGCTATGTTGTGGACCACTCGTTTCACCCATTCATCCAGTTACATTAATGTAGGTATCACTATCATAGCTGCTATTATTACACCACTAGCAGCTAAGTCGGTAGGGGAATCTTATCGGCGGATCTATCGCCTCAACCAACAAAATAAACGTTTAGAAGCAGTTGTGCGCCAAAATGAACGAGATCGTATTGCTCGTGATCTCCATGATCATTTAGGCCAAGCGTTTTCCATCATTTCATTAAAGGCTGAATTAGCGGAGAAATTAATAGCAATTGATTCACGCCAAGCAACCAATGAATTACATGATATTGCTGAGACTTCCCGAAAAAACTTATCATTAGTTCGTGGGATCGTTTCAAATTTACAAGAGCGAACAATTGCCCAAACGATGCTAGAAGAAGAAAAAAATTTAGTTCTTACCAATATTCAGCTTCATTCTGTAGGAGAGGAACTAGCCGAAAAATGGCCGACGAACATTCAACATACAGTATCCGCAGTTATTAAAGAAGCCATCACAAATATGATTCGTCACAGCAAAGCTAGTATTGCGATGATTGATTTTACCGAGAATATAGACACCTATTTTATTACCATTCAAGATAATGGACAAGGATTCACTCAACTAAAATCAACCGGCTATGGAATCAGCGGAATGAAAGAACGGATTCAAACTGAAAAAGGACAGTTGACGATCACTGGAACACAAGGAGTAAAGATTGTCATTTCGTTGCCTAAGGAGAATGAGCATGATTAAATTGTATTTGGCAGAGGATCAACAATTATTGAACACTGCATTAACGATGATTTTGAATCTTGAAACAGATTTTGAAGTTATTGGTTCTGCAACAGATGGTGATACGGCATTATCTGACATCATCAAATTGAAACCAAATATCGTTTTATTAGACATTGAAATGCCTAAATTGACTGGCTTGGAAATTGCTAAGCAACTTCGTTTATTGAAACAGGATGTGAAAATTATGGTTCTGACTACCTTTGCGCAAGAACACTATTTTCAGCAAGCTTTACAGAACAATGTCAACGGTTATATGCTAAAAGATAGTCCCAGTGAAGAACTTATTCGTTCGATCCGCTCAATCATGGCGGGTGATACGATTTTTTCACCTGAATTGGTTATTCAATCATTCATTACTCAAAAAAACCCTTTAACCCCAAGAGAGCTTGAAATTTTAACGTTGTTAAAAACCGGCATCAGCACCCAACAAATTGCCCAAACTCTATTTTTGAGTGAGGGAACTGTACGTAATTACATCTCTGCTATTCTAAGCAAAACAGCATCACGTTCACGAATTGAAGCGATAAATTTTGCAATAAAGCAAGGATGGATTTAAATAACAATAAATTAAGATCACTGAGAAGAACGCCTTAAGCAAGGTCTTCCCAATGATCTTATTTACCGATCAGATAACTGGCTATACTTTTTCTAAACTAAATAGTTTTTGTTTCCCTATAGTATTCACTATGATGAATTTTAGTAGTTTAACCAAAAAAACGGAATGAACTAACTATTATCTTTCGTATTAATTTTTATAGGTGTGATCATTCAATTAGTTTCCCAAATGTTTGTTTCTTATTACTTTTCTATTCACCCATTACTAAAATATGGCATTTTCGATTTCTAACACGGTTTTGATCAAAATCAATGAAATAAATCGAGCCGACAGCTCCTGTCATTAATGTTTCCTCTTTGACAATGAAATTTTCACTTGCTCCGAAGAATGATGCTCGGATATGTGCATCTCCATTTAAAATCGTTCCAGCATCACCAGCATAGTCTGGATCATCTAAGGACAGCAAGAAATCAAGATGCTTCGGACCAGGATAACGATAATCGGTATTTTCCGTTAATTCTCGAGGAATGATCCGATCAAGAATCCGATTTAAATCAACCTGTAAAAATTCATCCCCATTAAAATCTAAATCGTGCATGAATTCCTCAAAAATAACTGAACAAGTAGTATGTGGCGACTGAACAAGACAAATGCCATTTTTTATCCCACTTTTTGCCACAATTTCTTTTACTTGTTCGGTAATATTATGATACGTCACTCGCTGTCCATTTGAAGTCAAAACAAGTTGCTCAGTATAAGTTGTCATTTTGTCGATTGCTCCTTTTTCCATTTACTTACTTCTTCAATCATCGCTTTCAATGTGTCCACAGGATCTTTGGCACAAACAATCCCGCTGGTTCCACCCGTTGCATCAGCCCCCGAATCAAGTGCTTTGCGAACATCTGCTACCGTTGAAATCCCTGCTGCCTGCAGAACAAAAATTTCAGGATCCATCTTGCGTACAGCTTCATTGGTTTGAATCATATAAGAAATGTCACTTGCTTGACCTGTGCCTATTAATTCCGTAGGCTCACAAACCATTACATCCGGCTTCAATGAAGCTACGAGCTTCGCCTCTTCTAAAGAATTCGCACAGACAATAGTCAATAGACCAAGTTCCTTTGCTCGCTTGACGGCATCACACAGCTCACTAACCGATAAAGGACGTTCTGCATGATTCAGGAAGGTCGCTTCTGCTCCAGCCGCTACAACGCCTTCAGGTAAAACGTGTCCCATCCCTCTACCAGGGACTATCCCATCGATATGTTGAACACTCACAATCAACTGCGTTGTCTCTTCCTTAATCAGCCGAACATCAACATGTTGACAAGTAAAAATGATATCGATGTCGTATGCTGCAGCTAATTGATCCGCTGTTTTTGCTAGTTCCAATGCCTGTTCACCATACAAATAAGATTTAGGATTAACCACAAAAAATGGTTTTCTTACTGTTCTCATGAGAACCCTCCTCTATTTTGTTGCAAATACTTCGTAATAATGCGATAACGTATCCGCAATCGCTTGGTTCGCTAATCGTTTAAGTGTAAAATAATCCTCAGGTTTTTCTTCGTTAATTACATCCATTGCTGCTGTGATAAAATCAGTAAAGATATTAATTTTATTGATCCCTGAAACAGCACATTTGTGGAGATTTTCATCACCAGATGATGAGCCCCCATGCAACACTAATGGAATTGAAACTTCATTTTTAATTTCTTCCAACCGCTCAAAGCTGATTTTCGGTGTTCCTTTGTATTGCCCATGAGCCGTGCCTATCGAAACTGCCAATGAATCGACGCCGGTTTCTTTCGCAAAACGTGCTGCTTCCTCCACTTCGGTATAAATGGTGTCCGTGGTTTCCTTAAATTCATAACTATTTCCCGTTCCCACGTGTCCAATCTCAGCCTCTACCACAACGCCTCTTTCATGAGCATATTCCGCAATCGCCTTTGAACGACGAATATTTGTTTCAATCTCATCCTGCGAAGCATCTATCATCACAGAAGTGAACCCAAGCTCGATTGCTTGCTTGATGATTTCCTCATCTTGTCCATGATCCAAATGAAGTGCTACTGGTACACTTGCTTTTTTGGCTAAATATTTTGCAATTAATGCTGCCTCTTCAAGAGGACATTCTTCAATATGCGCTTGTGCAAAGGCTAAAATTAATGGCTTTTGCATTTTTTCTGCAACCTCTACAAAGGTTCTTGCAGAGTCTAAATCAAAAAAGTTTGCTGCCGGAATCGCATAGTTTTCTTTTTGCGCTTTTTCAAACATCTCTTTCGTTGTAACTAACATTTGATTACCTTCTTTTCAAGTATTTTTTAGGCTTTAATTTTCGATTCAATTTCGTCAAACAACCCATCAATGCCAATTCCGGTTAATAAAGGAAGCCCCATAATTACTTTATCTTTAATATTGTCAGGAACCACGGTCGTACTGACCACAATATCGTAGTCATCAATTTTGCCAATCTCATCAGCAACTTTTGATTGATATAGTTTCACTTCATTTTCGAGTCCTTTTGATTTCAACCATTCTTTTACTTTTCCTGTTACCACTGTTGAAGTAGCCACACCTGTTCCGCACATAATTAATAATTTTTTCATCTGTCATCTCTCCTATTTTGTATTAAGCTTCAGTTTGTTTAGCTGCTCTTTTAGGTAAAATGCGATTCACGTAGAATAGTAAACCTGTAATAATCAGACCAATTCCGACTAGGGCAAAGTAACCAAATAGTTTTGCACCACCCACGTATAGAAGTGTTGTCCACAGTCCACCTTCTGCCATCGCAGTTACTGATGAATGTCCTTGTAAATCAAAGTTTGCCGCTTGTGCTGCTTTTGTTAAAAATGGTGCCACCCATGAAGTGATGTATAAAATGGTGACCATGTAGATCGTCCCACCTAAGATTGTTCGAATAATGTTTCCACCAAAGACAGCTGCCATCAAACAAACTAAGAATGGAATAGTTGCCAAATCACCGAAAGGCAAGGTTGTGTTACCTGGTAAAATCACTGCTAATAAAATCGTGATTGGGACTAAGATTAACGAAGAAGACAATACAGCTGGGTGTCCTACTGACAATGCGGCATCCATTCCGATATATAATTCTCTTCCTGGGAAACGTTTTTGAACAAATGAATTTGCTGATTCTGAAATAGGCGTTAAGCCTTCCATTAAAAGTGCCACCATTTTAGGCATTAAGACCATTACAGCACCAGTTTTCACCGCTAATTGTCCAATTCCCGCAACATCATAGCCAGCTAAAATTCCCATAACCAAACCAATTAAAAAGCCCATGACTGTTGAATCACCAAAGATGCCAAACCGTTTTTGAATCGTTTCTGGATCTGCATGCCAATCTTTCAATCCTGGAATCCTATCGAATAACCAATTTAAAGGTAAGGCAAAAACAAACCCAGGTGCTGCTGTTCCGTGTGGGAAGGTAATATTTGGAAACCCATAGAATTTATTGATGATTGGTCCTAAAATATCGCCAAACAATAAAATCATCATTGTATAAATAACCGTTGCCAACATGCCCATTGCAAAGTCATTCGTTACTGCGTAGACAAGTGAAGCAACAAATGCTGCATGCCAGATATTCCAAATATCAACATTCAGTGTTTTTGTTAAGCCAACAATAATTAATAACACATTGACTACGATAGCTACTGGAATCGCCAAACTACCTAAAACGGTTCCATAAGAAATCGCAGCTGCTGCCGGCCAACCAACGTCAATGGTTGTTAAGTTTAGTCCAAAACGTTCAACCATCGCTTGTGCTGCTGGTCCTAAGCTATTGGTCAATAAATCGATAACTAAATTCAACCCGACAAATCCAACACCAACCGTTAATGCTGAAATAAAAGCCTTACTCGGTTTCGTTCCTAAAATCAAACCAAAAACAAAAATTAAGATTGGCAATACAACGATTGATCCGAGATCAACAAATTTTTGTAATAAATCTAACATAATGCTCCCCCTCAAAATGGTTATTAAACGAATCCTTCTTTTTCAATAATGTGATAATACTCCTCAGTATTATTTACAGCTCGAAGCTTTTGAACCACCTCTTTTTTTTGAAACATCGTAATTAACTTCTGTAACATTTCTAACTGTGCATGTGGTTCTTTCAACGCTAACATGAAGATCAAGCTGACTGAAATTTCCTTATCTGCAGTTCCCATTTCATAAAAAGTTACTGGTGTTTTCAATGACATAAATGCAATTTGAGAATCATTCACGTGTTCTGCATCCGTATGTGGTATAGCAATCCCAACATCATTGATTAATAAGCCAGTAGGAAACACTTCTTCTCTTTTCAGTACATTCTCTGCAAACGAATCCTTCACTAAACCTGTTTGATATAGACAAGTTGCAATAATTGATAAAGCTTCATTCTGACTCTTTACCTCAGATTGAAATAATGCAATTTTCTTTCCAAAATAACTCGTCATCTTACTTCCTCTTTCCTATAATTTCGTTAATAATCTCATTCCTTGTTTCTTTACTTGCAATACTTTTTATTCTCTCAGGTGAGACAAAGACATCATAAAGTAGTGCAATCATATTTTTCACTTGAATCATATCTTCTTCTGCAATCGCTAAGAATAAAACAACCCTTACATCCACATATCCCCAAGTAATTTTGTTTTTTAGAGTGATAATAGAAATTTTTGTTTTGACTACATATTTAGGATTTGCATGTGGGATGGCTACGCCTGATGAAAGTCCGGTAGCTCCTAGTTTTTCTCTTTGAAGTACAACCTCAAGAAAATTATCCTTTACTAATTGTTCTTCTTTATATTTCTCAGTGATGAAAGAAAGTACAGATTCTCTACTATCAAAATCTTGATTCAAGAACATCCAACCATCCTTCAAATATTTCTTTAAAATCGTTTTATCCGGTGCAATAGATGGTAAAAATGTATTGTCTTGTTGATTCAAGGTAAGAAGATGACGATTAATCAATGCAATTTCTTCTTTCGTTGGTAATGGTCGAACATAAATAATCGGCGTTTGATACTCATTTTCCAATTTGACTGTTGAAATAATCAAATCGACACTATCTAAGTTGTAATCCTGCAACTTTTGAACATCAATCACTTCATAGACTACGGTGCTAGGAGAACTATGACGAATACGCTGAAATAATAATTGCGAAGTTCCCAACCCCGTTGGACAAATAAGAAAAACATGCTTCGTATTCACAATTTTTTCAAAAGCTAACTGAAAATGAATAGTCAAAAAAGTAATTTCATCATCCGTTACTCTGATTCCCATTGCTTTTTCCAATTTTGGAATACAGTAAGTTGTTAGCGTATACATTGTGCTGTATTGTCGAATGATATCCTCTTTTAAAGGATTTTTAATGGTAATCCCCATTTGCAACCGATAAACCATTGGCTCAATATGGGCAAATAGAGATTGAAGCAGCTGACTATCTTGCTCCAAATCCTTCTCAACCAGTGTCGACATATCTTGAATAAATTGTTTGGTAGTCTCCATGATTTGTTGACTATGGGTTGCCAGATTCACAAACGGTCTCACTCCATGTCCCATAAACAACGAACAAATAAAGTAAAGATCATTTATCGTAAAGGAACAATTCAATTCATCTTTGACCCCATTTGAAAAATCTAGTGCTACCATGTATAATTCCATTTTCTTTATTTCGATAAACAAAGGGTTTTTATTTGTTTGTGAATGATAGCCATGCTTCACTCGACCAATCAAAGTTAACAACGAAAGTTTGAGTGAATGGACAATATAATTTGTTGGTTGCTGCTTAGACTGTTGGTAAAAATTCTTTACAAAATCATCCACAAACTTAACCATCGCTTGATCAAAAACAAAGTGATATTGGCACTTTTCATTCCCTACACCGATGTTTTTTTCAAAATAATTAACAAATGTCCGCTGGATCAACTCTTCAGGTGTTTTTTGTGTATCTATTACATGATTTGAAGTAATCCTAATCCCAGCTAACCGACAATATTTGATGATTTCCTCATAGTCCTTACGTAAAGTTGCAATACTGACAAAAAACTTTTTTTCAAAATACTCATATCTTTTTTTATCCGTTTTAAAAATTAGATTGGCGAATAAGTACACTCTCCGATAATTTGAACTATACTTTACCTCTGTTGACATAGCTTCTTTACTAGTGATAAATATTTTGGCATCATTTTTCTTGGTTGACGTTCCAATTAGGTAAATCCCAATGCGAGGTTTTTTTTCAATTTTTAACTCAAAACGATTCAAGAACTGTCCAAGCTTCTGAATATCTTGATAAATTGTTTTATTCGAAACATTGAGTTTTTCACTAAAGAAACTTGCTGGTTGAAAATTCTCCTCCTCTAAAAGTAATTCAATTAACTGACTCTCGCGCTTTGATAACATCCATCATCACCTCAGAAAACGTTTTCCTTGTCTATATCATAGAGTTTTTCTCCCTAAAGATAAATACGTAATCTGTTCCACATTAAAGTGGAACAGATTATTATGACCCTATACTTTTTGATGTTGGTGAAACTCACGACAATTTTTTGATGATTTAAAATGAAAAAAGACACCTTCCAAAAATGGAAAGTGTCTGAAACGTTGATATAATAGTAGTCTTAACGTTTTGAGAACTGTGAAGCTTTACGAGCTTTCTTAAGACCTGGTTTTTTACGTTCAACCATACGTGCGTCACGAGTAAGTAAGCCAGCACGTTTAAGAGCTAGACGGAAGTCAGGATCAACTTCTAGCAATGCACGAGCGATACCATGACGGATAGCTCCTGATTGTCCAGCGTAGCCTCCACCGTTTACGTTAACAAATACGTCATAAGCGCCTTTTGTTTCAGTAACAGCGAAAGGTTGATTGATTACTTCACGCAAGTCAGCATGTGGAATGTATTCTTCAACATCTTTTTTGTTTACAGTAATTTTACCAGTTCCTGGTACTAAACGTACACGAGCAACTGCATTTTTACGACGGCCTGTGCCGATATATTGAACTTGTGCCAATGAAATTCCCTCCTATTAGATTAAGTTTGTAATGTCTAAAACTTCTGGTTGTTGTGCTGCATGTGGATGCTCAGCTCCAGCGTATACATTCAATTTTGTAAATTGTTTGCGGCCTAAAGTATTTTTAGGAAGCATTCCTTTTACAGAAGTTTCGATCAAACGACGAGAATTTTTAGCACGCAATTCACCAGCAGTGATTGATTTCAATCCTCCTGGGTAGTTGCTGTGACGGTAATAAATTTTATCAGTCGCTTTTTTACCTGTTAATTTCACTTTATCTGCATTGATTACGATGACGAAATCGCCAGTGTCCAAATGAGGTGTGAAAGTTGGTTTATTTTTACCACGTAGTACAGATGCAACAACTGTTGAAAGACGTCCCAATGGAACATCAGTTGCGTCTACTACATACCATTTACGTTCTACTTCGCCTGGTTTGGCCATATATGTTGTACGCACGTTAGTTTCCTCCAATTTAAGTTCTGATGTTTGACATACACTTCGAGTTTCCGGGGCTCTTTGTGGGGCAAACAATACCATTTAACATATTACCTGCTAATCCCCTTAATGTCAACGTTTTTTCTTAGCAATCCAAAACTTTCGTTTTTATTGCCCGTATCCTTGTGATGCACTCATTCTTTTTTAGAACGAAGAACGTTTCTTTCTCTTCTAAAATAAAAACTGCAAGGAAAATAACTTCCCTCGCAGTTTTTCTACTATTATATAATATCATCAGCTGATGATCATTTTACGCATCGATTTCTGGAGCTTTTCCTAAATGAGCTTGAATCATCCAGATTCGTTTTTCAGTCGCTGTTTTAAATTCGATAAAAATATCTTGTGTTGGGTCGTCGCCTTCCTCGCCAGCTACTTCAATTCCTTTTTGGTAAAGGTCTGCCAAATAGCGGTAGCCTTTCACAAGAATTTCCAAGCGTTCTGGAATAGTCCGATCCCAATTGCCTACTTCGTCAGGAATATTGGTGTTGTCTGCAAATTCACGTAAGGTTGAATAAGGAGAACCATCTAGTGTGATCAAACGCTCTGAGATTTCATCTAATTGTTCATTCAAGTCATCCATAAATTCATCCATCATTGGGTGCAATGTCAAGAAACCTGGTCCACGCATATACCAATGTGTTTGGTGAACAACAACAGACATTTGACTCAAGTCTGCAACTAATTGATTTAATACTTCTTTTGTTTGTGGAAATTTCATTTTCTTTTCTCCTCCTAACTTTTGTCTACAATAAAAGCATAGTAAACTTTGAGACAAAAGTACAATAAAACCAATTAGTTGAGAACGATTTTCATCCTATCATTTCTTAGAAAAGACTTTCTATTGCTTTAGTCGTTTTTTCTAGTTCTTACACTATTCCTCTCTTATTCCGTCATTCTACTTTTTCATCCTATTTTTCATCCATAGTACTTAAAGTTTGACGTAAATGTGCTAAAGGCTGATAAGTTGCCGCTACTTGTTTTTGTGTTTCAACAAAAATCGGAAAGATTTTTTGATATGTCTCTTTGACCGTTTGTTGAACTGGTACTTGTGAAGCAAGCTGTACTTTTTCTATAGCTTCGCTTAAGTCAGTGATCTTCCCGATACTTTGCCACCCTAAGAAAACGGCTCCTAAAGCGGAGGCTTCAGACACCGCCGGGAAAATGAGCGGATACCCCAAAACGTCAGCCATTAATTGGCGAAAGACAGGCGATTGTGAGAATCCGCCTGTAGCTCTGATTTCTGTTAATTGATCTTCTGAACAAACTCCTGTCAAAATCCTTTTTAAATTGAAACAAATTCCTTCTAGAATAGCTCGCATCATTTCTTTTTCCGTGTGGTCTCTTTGCAAACCTAAAAAACTCCCAGAAGCTTCTGCCTCCCATAGAGGAGCTCGTTCTCCTAATAAATAGGGCTGAAAGAGTAATCCGTTCGCTCCTGGTGGGACAAACGTAATTGCTGAGAAAAGGGCATCGTAAGGATTTTCACCTTGGTCAATAGCTGCTTGTGTTACTTCTTGCATCAAAGTTTGACTTGCCCAATCAAAAATCCCCGCACCATTACTTGTTGCGCCACCGACTACCCAGTGTGTACGATCCAGTACATAACAGAAGGTTTCCATCTCGGGATGTAGTTGTGGTTTGTCTGTAATAAATCTTAATGCCCCACTGGTACCGACTGTTAACGCAGCTATCTTTTCTCCAAATGCTCCCAGTCCTAAATTAGATAGCGGTCCATCTGCACCACCTAAAACAAATGATATATCATTTTCTAATCCTAGGATTTCTTGCATTTCTTTTGATAATCCATTGAGTATCGTGGTTGACGGCATCACTTCAGGTAGTTGTTCTTGAGTGATTGATAAGTAAATTAACGCTTCTTCTGCCCATTTGAATTGATGGATATCAAAATAACCTGTGCCTGAAGCTGTACTGTAGTCACAGACTAGTTGCCCAAACAAACGGTAAAAGATATATTCTTTTATGCTAACATAGTATGCCACTTGCTTCGTTAGTTCTGGTTGGGTTTCGTTTAACCAATGGATTTTAACTAGTGGCGTCATTGGATGGATCGGCGTGCCTGTCTGTTGATAAAAGTGAAACCCTAGTTGGCTGTTTTTTAGTTTTTCAGCCTGTACCTTCGCACGATTATCTGCCCAAGTGATCATACGGGTCAAAGGGTGTTTATTATCATCTAACAGAATCAAACTGTGCATCGCTGATGAAAATGCAATCACTTCTATAGTTATCGACTTAGGTAACTGTTTGACGACTTCTTTGATTACTGTACATACACCGTGGAAGATCAATTCTGGGTCTTGTTCTGCCATTCCTGGTGCTTCTTGGATCATCGGATTAAGGAAATAAGCTGAAGCGATGACTTCAGCTTGTTCGTTGAATGCCACTGCTTTTGTTTGTGTCGTACCGATATCGACTCCGATCGAAATCTTCATTTTGTCACCTCTACTAAAAATAAATAAAATGGTTGTTATTGGCGTATCTTTCTTTAAAAGGAGGCCCTCGCTATGTTTCTCTATTTTATCATTGGTTGTTGCATTGGTTCGTTCTTATGCTTAATGGCACAACGCCTGCCACAAGGACACTCTATTATTTACCCACGTTCTCATTGTGTCAACTGTCAGCATGTATTGGCTTGGTATGAATTGGTCCCATTGCTTTCCATCTGTTACCAACGTTTTCGTTGTCGAAACTGTCGTTGCAAGCTTTCGCCGATTTATTTTATAGCAGAATGTATCGGTGGTTGTTTATCTGTTTGGCTATTTTATTTTTCACAGCGCCCAGACGGGTTACTTGTTTTTTGGTTTTTGTCAGCCTTTTTACTATCGTTAATGGATAGTTTTTATTTGATGATCGAGGGAAGAACACTTTATTTTATCTGGTTTATCTTATGGATGACTTGGTTGATCAAAGGAGAGTTTCAATGGCTTAGTTTTGCTGTTTTATTCTTGATCAGTTTTTTCCTTACTCGTTACGGGAGTGAATTTTTAGGTTTAGGTGATGTTTTATTACTTTTAAGCTGGAGTGGCGGTCTAACTCTCAATCAACTGATGCAACTCCTCTTTCTTGCTAGTTTATTGGGATTACTTTTTTTCTTTATTTTTCTCTCTCACGATAAAAAATCTAAAAGAGTACCTTTTGTGCCTTTTTTGAGTGTCGCACTTTTTCTCCTTCATGTGTGGTAATTTAGTTGTCTATTTATTGGTTATCAACGATGCGAGCCTTTTAGCTGATGATGATTAATGACTTGACGGGCTTCGCTTATTTGCACATCATTACGTACGCTTTTGATAGCTTAGTATCTTTTTCTGCTTGCTGTCATTCAACAAACGATAATGAACCTTGATTTATAAAAAAATGGATCAACCAGATGGCCGATCCATTGACACTTAGATAACTTTACCTAAAAATTATAAAAACCACTAAATTCACAGCAAGCCAAAGCATGACCAGCTTTTATCCCTAACTGAAATTCTTCAAAATGCAATGTGTCTTATTTTCCAGACCAATGTTTACGTAAAAAACTCCCTCGTCCAGAGCCTTCTCGGTAAAGATTATAGTGGATTTTATTCTTCTTATAATAGTCTTGATGATACTCCTCAGCGGGATAAAACTCACTTCGGGGTTCGATTTTTGTGACAATCGGACGATCGAATCGACCACTTTCTTGTAGTTGTTTCTTTGATGCTTCAGCGATTTCACGTTCTTCTTCATTGCTATAATAAATGACCGGTCGATAAGAGTCTCCGCGATCAGCAAATTGACCGAAAGCATCCGTTGGGTCTGTTTGTTGCCAGTAGATTTCGACTAACTGTTTATAAGAAATAAGAGACGGATCATACTCGATTTCTACCGCTTCCGTATGGCCTGTCGTACCCGTGGTTACTTGTTCATAGGTAGGATTTGGGACATGTCCCCCCGTATAGCCAGAGGTTACCGCTATGATTCCTGGCTGTGTTTCAAAAGGTTTGACCATGCACCAAAAACAACCACCTGCAAAAACTGCTTTTTTCGTCATATAAAATCCTCCTTTGTCTTTCATCATACCTTGATTTATAAAAGGGTGATACTGTTTTGCTTACCTTCGAAACGAATAAACAAAGAATCGATATTCCTATACTTACCTGCTTGCTTTATTAAGATAGAGTATTGCAGCATTTTCTTTTTTACTAATCTTTTCATTGATTTGATTTTTTTATCCATCTATTTAAAAGTATATACAATACTCCTAAGACTTAAACCTAAACATCATTTATTGTTCTCACATTTTTTACATTTATTGAAAGAAACACTCATTTTACCCCCTCCCGGTATTTTTATCAATTTTTCCTATTTCCATTCTATTTTGTGGATAACTTTCTTTTTTCTCTCAACTATTTTTTCCACAGGAGAGAATAAACGATTTTTCTTTTTCCTTGTGGATAGTTCTTTTATATTATACTTTTCCACAGATTTTGAATTAACAACCGCTAAAATTTTTAACTTCATGGGGACACGTTATGCCAAAAAACTAATTTCACTGATAAAATTCAACAAATTTTACCAAGTAAGTCAGTAAAGAATTCAGATACGCTAGTAGATCAAGACAACCCAAAAAATCTACTTGAAAAATTGATTCTCAATACCACACATCCTTCGTCCTCACATTCCCAACTACAAGAAGAAGTTTTTATACTTCAAGCTCAACAAGCACTCGCATCACTTACTGAAACGTTTGGTTCAAACTCGATCATGTATCGTTTATTATCTGAAAAAATCTCAACCCATCCGCTCCTACATAGCAGTTTCACCTGAACGATGAACAAACCTGATCTAGCATAGCAACCTTTAGCAAGTTTTGCTAAGCAATTCAATGATTCATGGACCTATTTTTCTAGAAGTACAAAAATAAGAAAAAATGCTCGTCCGTAATGAACAAATTCTCAAATTCGTTTGTTTCTATCAACTTTAGTACGACAAAAAAAAACAGAGCTAAGATGTTCATCTTAGCTCTGTTTGGTGTCACATTATTTTGTTTGTTCATTCATTGCATCTTCTGCAGCCATTTGTGCTTCGATGTCTGAAATGCTATAAACATTTTCACTTGCAACACCGACTTCTTTTGGTTCCATGTTACGGTAACGTGCCATACCAGTACCAGCTGGGATGATTTTACCGATGATAACATTTTCTTTCAAACCAAGAAGTGGATCTTTTTTGCCTCGGATCGCAGCATCAGTCAAGACACGAGTTGTTTCTTGGAAGGATGCAGCAGATAAGAAGCTGTTTGTTTCTAATGATGCTTTGGTAATACCTAGTAGGACTGGGCGAGATGTTGCAGGTACGCCTCCAGCTACCAATGTATTGTAGTTTTGGTCTTTGAAGTCAGCAATATCCATCAATGTACCTGGTAAGATATCTGTATCACCTGGATCCATTACACGGACTTTACGTAACATTTGTCGAACCATTACTTCGATATGTTTATCGCCGATTTCTACCCCTTGCATACGGTATACACGTTGTACTTCACGCAGCAAGTAGTTTTCAACTGATAATACATCACGAACTTGTAACAATTGTTTAGGATCGATTGAACCTTCCGTTAATGGCGCACCACGGTGGATCATATCGCCTTCAGCGACTTTCATACGTGCTGTATAAGGAACAGTATACGTACGTGTATCGGTTTTCCCTTTGATTGTTACTTCTTTTGTACGAGTTGAAGCATCTTCTGAGATATCGATAACGTCACCAGTTACTTCAGTGATCACTGCTTGCCCTTTAGGATTACGTGCTTCAAAAATTTCTTGGACACGAGGAAGACCTTGAGTGATATCGTCTCCGGCTACCCCACCGGTATGGAAGGTACGCATTGTCAACTGAGTACCTGGTTCTCCGATTGATTGAGCGGCGATCGTACCAACTGCTTCACCAACTTCAACGTCAGATCCAGTTGCCAAGTTACGTCCATAACAGTGTTTGCAGACACCATGTTTCGTGTTACATGTGAAGACAGAACGGATCGTTACAGTTTCCACACCTGCATCCACGATTTGTTTTGCAATATCTTCTGAAATCAATTGGTTACCAGCGATGATCAATTCGTTCGTTTCTGGATCACGTACTTCTTTACGTGTGTAACGACCGATCAAACGATCTTCTAATGATTCAATGATTTCGTTTCCTTCACGAATCGCTTGGATTTCAAGACCGCGGTCTGTTCCACAATCTTCTTCACGAATAATAACGTCTTGGGCAACGTCAACCAAACGACGAGTCAAGTAACCTGAATCGGCTGTCTTCAAGGCAGTATCGGTCATCCCTTTACGAGCCCCGTGAGTAGAGATAAACATTTCTAAGACAGAAAGTCCTTCACGGAAGTTTGAGATGATCGGTAATTCCATGATTCGACCATTCGGAGCAGCCATCAGTCCACGCATACCAGCAAGCTGAGTAAAGTTGGAGATGTTACCACGGGCTCCAGAGTCAGACATCATGAAGATTGGGTTTTTCGCTTCTAACCCTTCCATCAGTTTTTGTTGGATGCTATCTTTAGCAGCATTCCAAACAGCGATTACTCGTTCATAACGTTCGTCATCAGTAATCAATCCACGACGGAATTGTTTTGTAATTGTTTCAACTTGTTTATGGGCATTTTCAATGATTCCTTGTTTTTCATTCAGTACACTGATATCTGCGATACCTACTGTGATACCAGCATGTGTAGAATGTTTATACCCTAAGTCTTTCATTCGGTCAAGCATCTTAGAAGTTTCAGTTACTTTGAAACGTTTGAAGACTTCCGCAATGATATTTCCTAGATTTTTCTTCTTGAATGGTAGGACTAATTCTTGCTCTTTGATATGCGCAGGAATATCTGTACCTGCTTCAACAAAATATTTATCCGGTGTTTGTACCGTTAAGTTGAAGTCTGTTGGTTCATTCAAGTAAGGGAACTCTGGAGGCATGATCTCATTAAAGATGATCTTACCAACAGTTGTAATCATCGTACGTTCTTTTTGCCAGTCAGTAAATGGTTTTTCACCTAATGAATTAGGGTTCACACCGATACGTGAGTGTAAATGAACGTAGCCGTTACGCCATGCGATCACAGCTTCGTTTTGGTCACGGAAGACCATTCCTTCGCCTTCACGACCTTCTTCTTCCATTGTTAGGTAGTAGTTACCTAAAACCATATCTTGGGAAGGTGTTACAACTGGTTTACCGTCTTTTGGATTCAAGATGTTTTGAGCAGCTAGCATCAACATACGAGCTTCCGCTTGTGCTTCTTCGTTCAATGGTACGTGAACGGCCATTTGGTCTCCATCAAAGTCGGCATTATAAGCTTCACATACAAGTGGGTGTAAACGAATCGCACGACCTTGTACTAAAACAGGTTCAAATGCTTGGATACCAAGTCTGTGTAGCGTAGGTGCCCGGTTAAGTAATACTGGGTGTTCTTTGATTACGTCTTCCAAGACATCCCAAACTTCGTCTTCTTGACGTTCGATTTTACGTTTCGCATTTTTGATGTTAGAAGCTAGTTCACGTTGAACCAATTCACGCATCACAAATGGTTTAAATAGTTCGATCGCCATTTCTTTTGGCAATCCACATTGATACATTTTCAAGAAAGGTCCTACAACGATAACGGAACGGCCTGAATAGTCAACACGTTTACCAAGTAAGTTTTGACGGAAACGACCTTGTTTCCCTTTCAACATGTGAGAAAGAGATTTCAATGGACGGTTACCTGGTCCAGTAACTGGACGGCCACGACGACCATTATCGATCAACGCATCAACAGCTTCTTGTAACATCCGTTTTTCATTTTGGACGATGATTCCTGGAGCATTCAAATCTAACAAGCGTTTCAAACGGTTATTACGGTTGATTACTCGACGATAAAGATCATTCAAGTCACTTGTTGCAAAACGTCCACCTTCTAATTGCACCATTGGTCGTAAATCTGGTGGAATAACTGGAATAACGTCCATAACCATCCAACTTGGTTCATTTCCTGAAGCACGGAAAGCTTCTAAAATGTCCAAACGGCGGATCGCACGAGTCCGTTTTTGCCCTTGGGCAGATTTCAATTCTTCTTTCAATTCAGCTGCTTCAGCATCTAAATCAACACTATCTAGTAATTGTTTGATTGCTTCTGCACCCATTGCTGCTTGGAATTCTTGTCCATATTGTTCACGTTTTTCGCGGTATTCACGTTCTGTCAACAATTGTTTTTTCTCTAAGTTGGTATTTCCTGGTTCGATAACCACATATGAAGCAAAATAAATGATTTCTTCTAAGGCACGAGGACTCATGTCTAAAACAAGTCCCATACGAGAAGGAATTCCTTTAAAGTACCAGATATGTGAAACAGGTGCTGCTAATTCAATGTGACCCATACGTTCGCGACGAACTTTTGAACGTGTCACTTCAACACCGCATCGGTCACAAACGATTCCTTTATAACGGATACGTTTGTATTTTCCGCAGGCACATTCCCAGTCTTTCGTAGGACCAAAAATCCGCTCACAGAACAACCCTTCGCGTTCAGGTTTTAAGGTACGATAGTTAATCGTCTCAGGTTTTTTTACTTCACCATAAGACCAGCTTCTGATTTTTTCGGGAGAAGCCAAACCTATTTGCATACTTTCGAATTTATTTACATCGATCAAAAGGGGTTCCCTCCATTTCGTTTAATGGCAAAACCGCAAGGCGGCTGATCATCGACCGCCTTACAGCTCATAGACCGGATTAGTCTAAGTTATCTTCTGCGGTTTCAAAGTTTTGGATGATATCTTGTCTTTCATCTTCCACTTGTTCAGCAGCTTTCTTTTCTAATTCTTTGGCTGTTTGCTGTTCAGCAAATTTTGTCAAAGCATCTACAGTGATCAAATCATCATCTTCGTCATCCATATCACGGAGTTCGATTTCAGAATCTTTGATATCCAAGACACGCATGTCTAATCCTAGTGATTGTAATTCTTTTACTAATACTCGGAATGATTCTGGTACACCTGGTTTTGGAATTGGTTCGCCTTTGACGATCGCTTCATAAGTTTTCACACGACCAACTACATCATCTGATTTGTATGTCAAGATTTCTTGTAAGGTATAAGCGGCACCGTAAGCTTCCAAAGCCCAAACTTCCATTTCCCCAAAACGTTGTCCACCAAATTGTGCTTTACCACCCAATGGTTGTTGTGTAACCAATGAGTAAGGTCCGATTGAACGAGCATGCAATTTATCATCAACCATGTGAGCAAGTTTGATCATGTACATGACACCGACAGACACTCGGCCGTCAAATGGTTCACCTGTACGTCCGTCATAAAGGATGGTTTTCGCATCGCTGGCCATACCAGCTTCACGAACCGTTTCCCAAACGTCCTCATCACTTGCACCATCAAATACTGGTGTTGCAACATGGATACCTAACTGACGAGCAGCCATCCCTAAATGCAATTCCAATACTTGTCCGATATTCATCCGTGATGGCACCCCTAAAGGATTCAACATGATATCGATTGGTGTTCCATCTGGTAAGAATGGCATATCTTCTTCCGGCATGATACGGGATACAACCCCTTTATTACCATGACGTCCGGCCATCTTATCTCCTTCATGGATTTTACGTTTTTGAACGATATACACACGTACAAGCATGTTTACGCCTGGTGATAATTCATCGCCGGCTTCACGAGTAAAGATTTTTACGTCGTGGACGATCCCGCCACCACCGTGTGGTACACGTAATGAAGTATCACGGACTTCACGAGCTTTTTCACCAAAGATCGCATGTAAAAGACGTTCTTCAGCTGATAACTCGGTTACCCCTTTTGGTGTTACTTTACCAACTAGCAAGTCACCATCTTGGACTTCCGCACCGATACGGATAATACCCATCTCGTCTAGATCTTTCAAAGCATCTTCCCCAACGTTAGGGATTTCACGAGTGATTTCTTCAGGTCCTAATTTTGTATCACGAGCTTCTGATTCATATTCTTCGATGTGGATCGAAGTATAGACATCGTCTTTCACAAGACGACGGCTCATGATGATCGCATCTTCATAGTTGTAACCTTCCCAAGTCATGAAACCAACTAAAACGTTTTGTCCTAGCGCCATTTCACCTTGTTCCATTGAAGGTCCATCTGCTAAAGTATCGCCTTTTTCAACTTTTTCGCCTAAATGAACGATTGGGCGTTGGTTGTAGCTTGTTCCTGAGTTTGAACGACGGAATTTTGTTACAGCGTATTTATCTAATGCACCGTTGTCACGACGAACACGAATCTCAGAGGCATCCACAAATTCAACGACACCATCATGTTTACATAGCAAAGCAGCTCCTGAGTCATGAGCTGATTTATATTCCATACCAGTACCAACCCATGGTGCTTGTGGATTGATCAATGGCACTGCTTGACGCTGCATGTTGGCACCCATCAAGGCACGGTTGGAGTCATCGTTTTCCAAGAAAGGAATACATGCTGTCGCTACCGCAACTACTTGTTTAGGTGATACGTCCATATAATCGACTTTATCGATTGAAACTTCTAAGTTTTCACTTTGCGCACGAGCCATAACCACGTCTTGTGCAAAAGTACCATCTTCATTTAATGGGCTATTTGCTTGGGCAACGATGTAGTGGTCTTCGATGTCAGCTGTTAGATAGTCGATTTGATCCGTTACACGACCAGTTTCACGATCAACACGACGGTAAGGAGTTTCGATAAATCCAAATTTATTAACTTTCGCATAGCTAGATAAACTATTGATCAACCCGATATTTGGTCCTTCAGGCGTTTCAATCGGACACATACGGCCATAGTGAGAATAGTGAACGTCACGAACTTCATAACCAGCTCGGTCACGAGTCAAACCACCAGGTCCTAAGGCTGAAAGACGACGTTTGTGTGTCAATTCCCCAAGTGGGTTCGTTTGATCCATGAACTGAGACAACTGAGAAGAACCAAAGAATTCTTTGATACTTGCAACCACTGGACGGATATTGATCAATTGTTGTGGTGTCAAAGTTTCTGTATCTTGGATCGACATTCTTTCACGTACGACACGTTCCATCCGAGCTAAACCGATACGGAATTGGTTTTGCAGTAATTCACCGACTGAACGGATACGACGATTTCCTAAGTGGTCGATATCGTCCACGTTGCCGATCCCTTCCATCAAGTTTAAGAAATAACTCATTGATGCGATGATGTCTGCCGGACGAACAGTTTTCACAGCTGATTCAGGATAACCGTTACCGATCACATTCACTTCACGTTCTGGATCTTTTGGTGAAAAGACTTTGATCACTTGAACAGTCATTGGATCAGTCACAACACCATCTTCTGATGGATAGTAAGTCACTGAATTCAATCCATTATCAATGAAAGGTGCTAATGTTTCCATCACTTGGTGAGTCAACACAGTTCCTTTTTCAACGATGATTTCACCAGTTTCTGGATCAACCAATGTTTCTGCTAATGTTAAGTTCAATAGACGTGTTTTCAAGTCTAATTTTTTATTTACTTTATAACGACCAACGTTGGCTAAGTCGTAGCGTTTTGGATCGAAGAAACGAGCATTCAATAAGTTCCGAGAACTATCGGCTGTCTTAGGCTCGCCTGGACGTAGACGTTCGTAAACGTCTTTTAATCCTTCTTCTGTTCTTGAATCACTTGCATTTTTGTGCAAGTCTTTTTCAACTGTATTACGTAACGTTTCACTGTCACCAAAGATTTCAAAGATGGTATCATCCGATCCAAACCCTAGGGCACGAACTAACACAGTCAAAGGAATCTTACGGGTACGATCAATACGTACGTAAGAAATATCTTTTGCATCAGTTTCCATTTCTAACCATGCACCACGGTTCGGGATCACAGTTGAACCGAAACCTTCTTTTCCGTTTTTGTCTACTTTTCCATGGAAGTACACACCAGGTGAACGCACTAACTGAGAAACGATTACTCGTTCTGCTCCGTTGATAATGAATGTTCCTTGTTCAGTCATTAATGGGAAATCACCGAAGAAGACTTCTTGCGCTTTGATTTCACCTGTCTCACGGTTTGTTAGACGTAACGTTACATGTAATGGTGCAGAGTAATTTGCATCATGTGCGCGTGCTTCTGCTACCGTATACTTAGGTTCTTTCAATTCATAATCCACAAATTCCAAAGATAGATTGCCATTGAAGTCATCAATTGGCAAAATGTCTTCAAACATTTCTCTTAGTCCTTCATCTAGGAACCATTGGTAAGAGTCTGTTTGAATTTCGATCAAATTTGGTAATTCCAACACTTCACTGATTCGTGCGAAACTTCTACGTTCGCGATGTTTTCCGTACTTTACTACGTGTCCAGCCAAGCTCTTCACCCCTCTAAAATGTCATTCAAAAAGACTACCCGATCAATTGTTACAATAATATTAAAAATATTATATTTAGATAACAATAGACATTTTTTGCGGCTTTTAGGCAAAAAAAAACCAAAAATAGAGCATTCTTTTGAAACCATTTCTTCATGCGCTTCTATTTTTGTTTCCTTATTATAAAGCCGAAACGGACAATATTTCGTTTCTGCCTTTACTTCATCAGATAGTTTTTGCAACTTCATATATTACACTCTTTTTTCATAAAAGTCAACACTTCCTGGCGTTTCCCTCCTCTTTTCATCATCTTTTCTTAAACTTTTCTTACTATAATATATCGAATAAACATTCACGGATTTTGAGAATTTTCTGAATGTTCGTCTTGACAATCCCCTTACATCTCCGCTATACTTAGGAAAATTTATTATTTGTGGAGGATTTATTTATGCAAAAACCGAATATACAACTTATCCCGACACAATTGAATAACTTTTACTTTAGCTACTTTAGATAGGTTTGTATTCATGAATTATGGATACAAACACCAAACAACTGGTTTGTATCTATGATGGCTAAAGAACTTTGTATTACGCAAAAGCCACGTAGACATTACGTTAAGTGGCTAAGCGAAAAGTACAAAGTAATCACGATTTCTTACTTACATACTCTTTCGATACTCAATCCATTTAGACGTTTTGTCTAAATGGATTTTTTGTTTTCAAAATTGAAGGAGGAAAAAGAAATGAAAAAAAATTTATTGATCGGATTAGGCGCAACATTATTACTAGCACTTGGTGGATGTGGAACTGCAAATAGTTCCGCAGCAAAATCGGATGACTCGAAAACAATCGGTGTTTTACAACTGGTTCAACACAATTCATTAGATGCTACATATAAAGGGTTCAAAGAAGGGCTAGCAGAAAATGGCTATAAAGAAGGCGACAATTTAACAATCAACTATCAAAATGCGCAAAACAATCAAGACAATCTAAAAAGCATGAGTGAAAAATTAGTGAAAGACCAACCCGACTTATTATTAGGGATTGCAACTCCAGCTGCGCAATCACTCCTTAATGAAACAACTACGATTCCTATTACAGTGACAGCAGTTACCGACTTAGAAAAAGCACACTTAGTTTCTTCTAATGACAAACCTGGTGGAAATGTGACTGGTACAACGGATATGGTACCGATCGAAAAACAAATCGAACTATTATTACAGATCGTGCCAAAAGCAAAAACGATCGGGATCATGTACAACAACGGGGAAGCAAATTCCAAAATCCAAGGAGACTTAGCCGAGAAAACATTGAAAAAAGCCGGAGTGAAAGTCAAAGTATTGACGGCAAACTCCACCAATGATGTTCAACAAGTGACAAAAAGTTTAGCCAAAGATGTCGACGGTATCTACATCCCAACGGATAATACATTCGCCAGTGCTGCTAGCGTTATCGGTGAAGTAGCCAAAGAAACAAAAACACCGATCGTTGCTGGTTCCGTGGATCAAGTCAAAGAAGGTGGCTTAGCGACTGTTGGGATTGATTATGAAGAGTTAGGGCGGCAAACAGGCGAAATGGCTGCTAAGATCTTAGCTGGCAAAAAACCAAGTGAATTACCGGTTGAATCAGCAGATGATCTTTCCTTATATGTCAATAAAGACATGGCCAAAGCCCTTGGGATCGATCCAACAACAATCAAAGAGACTGAATAATTTTACAGGAGGACAATCATGACTAATTTAATAAGTATCTTTTTATCTTCTGCTTCACAAGGCGTGCTTTGGGCATTGCTGGCAATCGGTGTCTTCCTTACTTTTCGTATTCTAGATATCGCTGATTTAACAGCTGAAGGCAGTTTCCCTTTAGGTGCTGGGATTGCTGCTGTCAGTATCACTAATGGACTTTCCCCGATCGTTGCTTGCCTCTTAGGATTTTTGGGAGGCGCAGCAGCTGGCTTAGTTTCAGGATTGCTCCATACCAAACTTAAGATTCCGGCACTTCTAGCTGGAATCATCACGATGACTGGCTTATATTCCGTTACCTCACGGATCATGGGCGCACCTAATCTTTCATTATTAGGACAAAAAACCGTCTTTACATGGGCAGAATCACTCGGTGTTTCAAAGGAAAATGCTGTATTGATTGCTGGCTTACTTGTCGCATTGATCGTTGTCACGTTGCTTGTTTTATTTTTACGGACAGAAACGGGGTTGGCGATTCGAGCGACTGGCGATAATTTAGCAATGAGTGAAGCAAACGGCATCAACACCGATACGATGAAAATCATTGGGTATATGATCTCAAATGGCTGTATTGCTCTATCTGGTTCGTTGCTTGCACAAAACAATGGCTTTGCTGATTTAAACTCTGGGATCGGTACGATCGTGATTGGCTTGGCTTCAATCATCATCGCTGAAGTCCTCTTTCGAAACCAACCATTGCTTCTTCGATTATTGACAATTATTTTAGGCGCCGTGATCTATCGTTTTATCTTAGCGTTAGTTTTTGAGTTGAACGTTCAACCAAGCGATTCAAAATTAGCTTCTGCACTTGTTCTGGTTATCTGTTTATCTTTTCCACAAATCCAACAAAAATTAAAGTTACCTAAGCGTACGAAAGCAAAAGGAGGATCTATCAATGACTGATGTTTTAACACTTCAATCTATCCACCATACGTTTGAAAAAGGAACCATCAATGAAAACCATGTGCTAAAAGGAGTTAATCTCTCGTTGAAACAAGGCGATTTCGTAACAATTATTGGCGGAAATGGTGCAGGTAAATCGACACTATTGAACAGTATTGCTGGTTCTTTTCCAGTGGATCAAGGGAAGATTTTATTGAATGGCAAAGATATCACCAAAAAGTCAGTGGTTGCTCGCTCCAAAGAAATCAGTCGTGTCTTTCAAGACCCTAAATTAGGCACTGCTGTCCGATTGACGGTGGAAGAAAATTTAGCACTAGCAATGAAACGTGGTAAAAAACGTGGCTTTTTCCGAGGAGTCAAGCCGCAAGATCGTTCCTTCTTCAAGGAACATCTCGCACGCTTGAATCTTGGGTTAGAAAATCGTTTGACCACTGAAATCGGCTTGCTTTCTGGAGGACAGCGTCAAGCGATCACTTTATTAATGGCTACTTTACAACGTCCTGAATTGATTTTATTAGACGAACATACTGCAGCCCTCGACCCGGCAACTTCAAAAACGGTGATGGAACTAACGGACAAATTAATTAGCGAACAGCACTTGACGGCTTTCATGGTCACCCATGATATGGAAGATGCCATCCGCTACGGAAATCGATTGATCATGCTACACCAAGGGCAAATCGTCGTGGATATTCAACAGGCAGAAAAACAACATTTGACTGTCCCTCAGCTACTAGAAATGTTCAAACAAAATAGTGGCGCTGCATTGAAAGACGACCAAGTACTTTTAAGTTAGCAATCATCTGTTGTCACTTCCATAACAACTGACAAATTTCTCATTTGTTTTCTGCTTTCTTATTGATACAATACTACATGAAAGGAGTTGCAATGGATGACGACAAAAGACAAAGTACTCCAACTATTAAAAGAATCTCCTGATTTTTTATCAGGTGAAAAAATGGCCCAGCAATTACAAGTGTCACGTACCAGTATTTGGAAAGCAATCAAAGAATTAGAAAAAACAGGTTATCGTTTTGAGCATCAAGCTAAGGGATACCGTTATCTTCCTTCTGATGTGTTAGATGCCCAAGAAATTCGCCAAGCATTAGAACCTTGGATACCAGATTTAACGGTGTCGGTACAAGAACGATCAGAATCTACGATGAAAGATGCTAAGCTTGCGGCAACCAAAGAAATCGGACCCGCTCTTTTTATCGCCGATACCCAAGAACAGGCACACGGCCGATTTGGACGCCCTTTTTTTGCAGCCCCTGGACAAGGCATTTATATGAGCTTATTGATCCATCCCAATCAACGATTTGATGAATTGCCCCAATATACAGTTATTGCAGCAAGTGCATGCGTGAAAGCCATTCAAGAATTGACTAAAAAAGACCCTTCGATCAAATGGGTCAATGATCTTTATTTAAATGGAAAAAAAATTAGCGGGATTTTATCTGAAGCAATCAGTGACATGGAAACTGGCGGGATCAGTTCGATCATTATTGGCATTGGCCTAAATTTTTCCATCCCGCAAAAACAGTTTCCTGAAACCATTCAAAAGAAAGCAACGTCTCTTTTCCCTGATGGTCAGAAATCCATCACACGGAATCAATTGATTAGTCAAATTTGGAAAAATTTCTTTCACTATCTTTCAGAACCCACAGACGAATACTTAACACTTTATCGTGAAAAGTCTTTCGTTCTTGGAAAAAAAGTACAGTTCACCCAGAAAGGGCAGCATTATACTGGGATTGCTAAAGAAATCGGAGAACATGGAGAGTTGATCGTGCAAGTAGAAGACCAATTTCTCACTCTTTTTTCTGGCGAAATTAGTTTAACCTCCATTGAGTAAGTCAAAAAGAAAGGGATGGGCAAAAATGCCCATCCCTTTCTTCATCAATGGTGGTTCCTTTTTTATGTGATCTCGCAGAATACTTCATAGCCCCTTCATTTAGCGAGTTGTAAAATGAAGTTGTTATTCTATGTGCTATTGCTGTTCATAACAAAAATGCTACACAATTTTTAAACCTCTATGTGCTTTTTTATACAACTGCAATATCATTGATCTGATGTATCGAATGCTTCAATCAAAAGCCACAGACAAACTTCCACCTATAAAAGGTCTGTTTTTCTGATGCTATTCTGTCATATAAGTATGACTTCTACTTACTATTTGTCGCTTCCCCAATATATAATGTTTCATTAAACGGATTTCCCCAAAATCTTGTTCAATCAAACATGCTACTTCTTGATCCATACACAACAACACTTTTTCTTTCCCAGCTCTCCTCCTTTTCTCTTTCTGGTTCTATCTTACCTTATTCTTTAAGGTCTGTGTTATTTTGTATGGTATTGCAACATTTTTGATTTTATTATGTACAAAAAGGACTTACAAACACGCTTCTTTGTTTACACGATAAAATTTTAACTGATTAGATGAAAGATATTCTACATTCAGCTTAAATTTTTTGACAACAAGTGTCCTAATTAGAAATTTATCCGCCGTGGTTAACGGTTTTTGACATTCTTTTTCAATATCTTCAAATGAGAAATGATTTTTTTTACTGATCATTCGGGTTAAAATCTTATTTACATCTACTCTGGTTAAATCCGTTGTTAATCGTTTTTTCACTCAACATCTTCCTTTCTAATTGTATTTCTTCACTAGTGAATATAACATATTTTTAGTCTTGGTCCAGAACAATTATTTTCAAAATTAGGAAAGATTGTTTCGCAAAATAGTTGTTTTAATGAATAATACACGTTAAAATTTCTTTTTTTCACTCTTACCTTTTAGATTTGTCATCCAGTTATAAAAAAACCGATTTCCTAAATAGAAAACCGGCTGAATGTTATTTAAAATCTATTCGTCGTTTCCCCCAAAACTACGAATAGTCAGTTAAAGATTGTAACCTATAGTCTGATCCCTCCTTTTATACAGATAACGACTTTCTGTGTATACAAAGTCTCACTTATAAGTACATGCCTAAAGTTAAGTAAATTTCAGACAGCAACAGCAAAGTCCTCTGATTTCACTGGCATCTATTATTAGCATACTTTCTTCTCAATACTCTTTGACAACTATTTTTTCTAAAAATAAAAAAAATTGGTAAAATTAAAGAATAAACTTTAGACCGATCTTCCAAATAAAGAAGTAATACAAATTATTGGAAAAAAGCCAAAAGAAGTAAAGTGATTGAAATAGATCCAATATTTTTCTAAAATAAAAAAGAGACTGAGCCAAAACTTTCCTCAATCTCTTCTGGTATATCTAAAAACGAATAAACGGCGTTCAAGAAGCAACTCCTCAACAATAAGGTTCTCAAGTTCAACCATCACATGCCTACTCTTTTTACTTCTTGATTCTTGAAATAGAATATGCCATTGTAGCGGCTGATTTCCGATATTTTTCTTTAATTTTCCCTATCTAAAATCAACTCAGTAACTGACAAAAGAATCTCACGTGTATCAAAGGCTGTATCAGGGAGCTTACTAATTTCCTTTAAGGCTTTTTTTGTGTAATCTTCCGCTAATTTTTTGGCTTTTGTCACACCATTGACTTCTCTGACAATCTGACGAACACTTTCTGCTTCCTCTTGTGTCAACTCAGTTTTTTTATCCAAGTATGCAATCAATTCTGCTTTTTTATCTGTTTGTAATGCGTAAATCAATGGTAGAGAATACACGCCTTGACGCATATCTTCTAATACTGGTTTACCAATATCAGTCGCATCTTTTGTATAATCAAGGATATCATCAATGATCTGAAATGCCATCCCGACAGCTAAACCGATTGAACCTGCTTTTCGAGCAAACCGTTCATTCATTCCACTTTCATAAGCTCCGACTGAACAACTTAATTGAAAGAGTTCGGCCGTTTTCCCTGAGATGTTTTCTAAATACTCCGGCACAGTTAAATGATAATTGTAACGGTCGTCCATTTGTCCAAGCTCACCATCTAATACTTTTTCCATACTCCGAGAATTAGATTGTAAGCTCTTTAGCGAATTAGAATAATTTGAAAGTAATTTGAAACAGCAAACAAATAAATAGTCTCCTGCATAAACAGCTACCGTATTCCCAAATCGACCACGTAAATTAGGCTGACCACGTCGAACATCTGCCTCATCAACGATATCATCATGGATCAATGTAGCGGTATGAAGCATTTCGATCGAAGCAGCTAGCGCAATCGCCTTTTCACGATCTTGTTCTGGACCAAATTGAGAAAAGAGCAATTGATAGGCAGGTCTTAGCAGTTTACCTCCCGCATGAATCGTCTCTTTGATTGCTTGTTCGACTGGCTTGTTCTTTAAGCGGACAACATCTTCCATCTTTTTCAACGTCTCGTTTAATTCGTTTTTCAAAGTTGGATACTCACTCCACATTGGATGTAGCTTCATAAAAAAACTCCTTGTATAACCATTATTTTTTCAAAAAAAGCGGTTGCCATTTCTCTTTTTGTTCTTTCTCATAGTCTCTTTGAAAAAGTTGTAATGTACGTACATGTTGCAACAAATAATTGGCTGCAATCCCGATCGCAATTCCAGACAGAATACCTAAGAAAGATAGAATCGGCAGATATAACATGACTGTCCATGATTGAGCAATGAACGAAGCCATCACTAGTTGTCCGACATTATGCATAAAGCCACCTGTTGCACTGATTCCAATAATGCTGACTCGCTTAGGACCTAACTGTTTCACTAACAGCATTCCTACATAGCTGAGTAACGCGCCGCTCATACTATAAAGAAAGGTAGAGATCGTCCCACCTAACAAAGTTGTTAAAAATAGGCGAAGCCATAACAATAAAAAACTATCCCGTTTTTTCATCGTAAAAATCGCTACAATGGTAATCAAATTAGCAAGTCCTAACTTTGCTCCAGGAGCAAATGAAAAAGGATATGGGATCATGTTCTCAATTAATCCAATGATGACTCCTTGCGCCACTAGTAAAGATATATAAATCATTTTTTGTAATTTTGTCATGGTGTGGATAGCCTAATAGATCAGACCATCTTTGTCACTCCCATCTGTTGACCGAACCTCGATCACTAATTTATGAGGCAAGCAAACAATCGTTTCGCCATTCTTAGAAGCCCACCCTCGTCTCACACAAATCTGATCGCCACAATCTGCTTCTTTTATGCGTATCTTGTCGCCATCAACTTCGATTAAATTATAATCACCATGTGGATCTTCATAAGTATACGTATATTTTTTACTCCCAGCTACTAATGGGAAGGTTTTGATTTCATCACCATCAACGCGGAGTACAGCTTCTTTATCAGGAGCTACATTGTCTTGTTGATAACTAAATACGATGATGGGTAAAAAAGAAAGAGCAATCAAAAGAACGATAATGAAAATATCCCAAGGTTTAAGCAAACTTTTCTTGATAAATTCTTTCATCTTTTCGCACGCCTCCTCTTGCTGAACTGTTCTCCAATTTTAGCATGAAACAAAAGAAAGTCCTAGGTTTCCCTAGAACTTTCTTCAATCAGCCATTATTCTCAAATTGTTCAGTTTAAGCTCTAGGCTAATTTTTTATTTTGATCCATATCGGGATTTAGGTCTCCCATACCACCAATTGCCTAGTGTTTTTTGTAACCACGGAATCACCCAGCGATCAAGACCAATTGCACGACCTGAACCGTTCATCAATGCAAAAGCAACAAAGATAAACCAGATGTTTACCCAGTAGAACATTCCAGATAGACAGAAAGTAATCACTAAAACAATAGTCGTTGCACTACATAACCAGGTAAATAAACCAGCAATCAAAGCGAGTGCTAAAGCAATTTCAAAGAATACCATGAATTTTTGGAAAAACATTGCTACATCATTATTTGGCATGATCACTTGCATCATTTTTGTGAACCAGTCTGGTGATTTTTCAATCACGGCCATAGGCTGTTCACCATAAGCATAACTTAGACCAAAGTGAGTAGCTTGTGTCGCTGCTTCTCCTGCACCACTGGTTGCTGCACCAGTAGCTGCTGTTGTTGCATCGCCAGCAGCGGAAGCCCCACTTGCTACATCGGTCACATTGTATTCCCAAGTCCAAGGGAACACGCTGTTACCTGTAAACCATGAACCTTCACCAAACCAAGTACCTGGTTTCAACACTTGCCCATCACCAACAATTTTTTTGAAGGCTTCGATAAACCAAACCAGACCATAGAACACTCGTAAAGGCACACTCCATAAGACATTTCCATAACGGGAAGAATGGCCACGTGTCACATTACGATCGTCTTTGATATGGAAGAATTCGTGCATCATGTATTGGAACATATAATAGCCAGAACGAATATCAAAGAAATATTTCAAATTGACGATGTGTTTCATCACAATTGCTAAGAAACCACTTAAATGGATCTTATCAAATAAATTGGCAACGCCCCATTTGGCACCGATCGATACCATGAAACCTTGATAGTTTCCTTTAAACTTATGCTTTTCGCCGCCTTTGATGGCAGCTACGATATTGGCTGCTGCTGTATGACCTGTTTGTTCAGCCGCTTGAACGATTTGTGGCGTTGGTGTTCCAGGAAATTCTTCATAGAAAACCAAGTCTCCGATAATATAGATGTTTTTATCTTCATATCCTTTTGCCTGCATATATTCATTCGCTACCAAACGTTGACCACGAGCGGACTCTAAGCCGAAATCAGCAGCATCAGAAGTTCCCTTGACACCAGCTGTCCAGATCAATGTGTGGGTAGGAATCTGACGACCATCTTTTAACTTGATATGGTCTTTCGCTACTTCCACGATTGGTGCATTCAATAGTAGTTCTACTTGATGTTTCTTTAAATAGCGCTCTGCTTTGGCTGCATCATTACGATCCAGCATATTTAAAATCGTCGGCATTGCTTCTACAACCATCAGTGTAATTTCACTTGGGTCTAATTTGTAGTCTTTTGCCAAACGGTTTTTCCAATCAATCAATTCACCAATCATTTCGATTCCGGTGAATCCTGAACCACAGACCACAAACGTCAGCATTGCTTTACGTAACGCATCGTTAGGTTCTAAAGCTGCTTTTGCCACGGTACGTTCAATGTGTTCACGTATTTTAACTGAATCTTCAAATGACCATAAGGTAAAGCCGTTTTCTTTTACTCCAGGAGTCCCAAAGTCATTTGGTTCTCCCCCCATTCCCAAGATCAACTGATCGAATGGGTAAGTGCCTAATTTTGTTTTCACAACTTTTTGTTCTTTATCGATACCAGTGACCGTATCTGTCACTAATTGAACATTTTTTTGTCGAGCAAACAAGTGCTGTAGATCATATTGGATTGCTTCTGGTTCAACCCGTCCACCTGCAACTTCGTGTAATTCTGTCATCATCGTGTGGTACGAATGACGATCAATCAAAGTGATTGTCACATCTTCTTTTTTAAGTTTTTTTGCCAAGTATTTTGTTGCTGATACCCCGGCATAACCTGCACCCACAACGACAATATTTTGCTTTGTCATTGTTCATCCGCTCCTTATTGGTAATCCTTTATTTGAAATGATTAACATTTGTATTAGTTTGCTACCTATTACACAATCTTTATACATTATATAGATGTTATTCCCTTTTGTCTAACTCATTTTCATTATTTTTAAAAATTTGTGGTTAAGCTCTTTTTCACGAAATTTACAGAAAGAAAACGGTTTAAAGATTACACTAGTTATTTGACGAAAACGGTTGACTTATGGCTGATTTTCATTAGAATGTATAATGAATCACAAAGAATATTGTGTACTAAAAAAGGAAACGGTGGGAGTAAAATGAAGAAAAAACGTTTTATTACTGGATTTGCTGTATTAGCTTTTTCAGCTTTAATGTTAGGTGCTTGTGGTGCGGATGATAACGGAAGCTCTAACAGCTCAACAGAAGCTTCAACTGCTAAGACATCAGAAACAAAAACAACTGAAAGCTCAGCGCAAATCGTTGCTGGCGGCGAGTTACAAGATGGTACTTATAAATTAGAAGAAAAAAATTACTCTAACGGTTATCGTGCAGTCTTCGAAATGGTTGTCAAAGATGGCAAAATCACTGAATCTAAATATGACAACATCAACGAAAATGGCGAGTCTAAAACCAAAGATACAGAATACAACAAAAACATGGAAGCAAAAGCTGGTACTAGCCCAGAAAAATTCATTCCACAATTGAATGAACAATTAGTCGAAGCACAAAGCGCAAGTGGAGTTGAAGTTGTTACTGGTGCAACTCATTCTTCAGAAAGTTTCCAAAACTATGCACAACAATTGATCCAAGCTGCTCAAGCTGGTAATACTGATACAATTGAAATCAATAACGGTGCAGATCTTCAAGATGGCACATACAAATTAGAAGAGAAAAACTATTCTAATGGTTACCGTGTCCAATTTGAAATGACAGTCGCTGATGGTAAAGTATCTGAATCTAAATTTGACTATGTCGACAAAGACGGCAACTCAAAACAAGACGATGCAGACTACAACAAAAATATGAAAGCAAAAAGTGGTACTTCTCCAGAGACATACATCCCTGAATTAAACGATGAACTTGTCAAAGCGATGGGCGAAGAAGATGGTTCACCTGCAGATGTTGAAGTTGTCACTGGTGCGACTCACAGCTCACATTCATTTGTAATGTATGCACAACAATTAGTGAATGCTGCTGAAAAAGGCGACACTCAAACAATTCAAGTTGACAATATCGTAACAAAATAAATTTTCTATAATTATCCGTGGAAGAGACGATTGCACAAGTTGTTTCTTTGAGATCCAAGCCGAGATGTCCAAAATTTTTCTTTGAAAAATTTTTGTGATGTTTCGGCTTATTTCTCAAAGTACACTTTTTGATTTCTCAGCAACCGTCCCTTCCACTAATGAAATGAGGAAACACATGTTAAAGAAACGATTACTCTCTTTCGTAGCCTTTTTAAGTTTGTTCACGTTAGCAGCTTGCAGCACAGCGACGAAACAAACGACCTCTGAGAGCAAAACGACCACCAAAATTTTACAAGAACCTTATTCTGATGAACAGTTCTTATTAGGGACTTATGTTCGGATTCGAATCTATGATGAAGGCAAAGAAGCAGCATTAAAGCCTGCCTTTGCTCGGGTCAAAGAACTAGGTGATAAAATCACGATCAATCAGGAGGGTTCCGAAATCGACGCAGTGAACCAACAAGCGGGTATCAAGCCAGTAAAGGTTTCTGATGATATCTACACGTTACTAAAACGTGCTTATGAATATAGTCAAGATTCACAAGGTGGTTTTGACATGGCAATCGGTGCTATTACTCAATTATGGCGTATTGGGTTTGACGATGCGAGAAAACCGGCCCAAGAAGAAATCGATCAAGCATTAAAGCTGGTTGATTACCATAAAATTGAGCTGAACGATAAAGACAAAACTGTTTATCTGAAAGAAAAAGGAATGATCATCGACCTTGGAGCCATTGCTAAAGGCTATATCACAGATGAAGTTGTCAAAGTGTTAAAACAGCAAGGTGTAACGACTGCTATCGTTGACTTAGGTGGAAATGTCTATGTTTTAGGTCATAGCCCACGTGGTGAAGATCAAGACTGGACAGTTGGTATCCAAGATCCGAATCTAGCACGTGGTTCTGTTTTAGGGACGATCAAAGAACGGAACAAAACATTAGTGACTTCTGGCATCTATGAGCGTTATTTAGAAGTAGATGGTAAAAAATATCATCATCTATTTGATCCAGATACTGGTTATCCTTTTGACAATGATATTGCTAGTGTAACAATCATCACAGATAAATCAATTGATGGTGATGGCTTGTCGACAGCTGTCTTCTCAATGGGTGTGAAAAAAGGATTGGAATACGTCGAAAGTGAACTGAATGATGGAACGGAAGCCATTTTTGTTACCAAAGAAAACAAAGTATACGTGACCGATCCGATCAAAGATACTTTCGTTTTGGACAAAGATTCTAAATATACGATGGGCGATCGTTCTGAATTGAAATAAGGAGTATGAACTATGACACTAAAGATCTTTTTAGAAGTAGTAGAACTACGAACAAAGGTGGCTAGTGTATTTCCTTTTGCGATAGGGGTTTTATTCTCTATCGCTTTTTTTCATGAAATACATTGGCTTAATACAGGGTTGTTTTTTATTGGTATGTTGGTTTTTGATTTAGCAACTACCGCAATCAACAACTATATGGACTACCAAAAAGCCCATTCGAAAACTTATAAATACCAAGAAAACGTAATTGGACGAACTGGCATCTCACCAAAACTGATCCAAAAAATGATCCTAGGAATGATTTTCTTTGTCTTACTGATTGGTGTAATCCTAACCGCTAGAACTGGGATTTTATTATTATTGATGGGCGCTACTTGTTGCTTCATTGGCATTTTTTATACCTTTGGGCCCATTCCCTTATCACGAATGCCTTTAGGGGAAATTTTCAGCGGTGTAACAATGGGGTTGGGAATTTTTGCCATGGTCATTTACATCAATACTTACAGTACGAAAGTATTTGATCTGATTCTTTCTTTTCAGACAGGAACCTTCCGTTTAGAAGGAAACATTTGGAGTATCCTGACGATCATCCTAGCTTCACTCCCCTTGATTTTTACGATTGCCAATATCATGTTAGCTAATAACCTACGGGACTTAGAAAGAGATATCGAAAATCATCGCTATACTTTAGTTTTTTATATTGGGCGTCCCATTGGACAATTGTTGTTCCAGTTATTGATGTATGCTTGTTATCTGGTCGTCTTGATTGGACTATTGAGCCATGTCTACCAGTGGCCAATCTTGTTGACTTTTCTCACATTACCAACGATTTATCGTAACTTGCAACAATTCAAACAATCCTTGCCTCACCCCATCAGTTTTAGCTATGCCATCAAAAATATGATCTTGTTCAACAGTAGTTATGCATTGGGCTTACTTTGCAGTATTCTGTTGTCTTATGTTTAGAGATCCATTGATTTTTCAAATAAAAATAAAACCCATGAAGTCAATGAAAAGCTGTGACTTCATGGGTTAATTTTAAGTTATCTTAGAATGCTAATCTTTTACCTTACAGGCGCTTGCAAAAGCTGTCCCTGTAAACCTTTCGTTAGTGTATTGCCGCCGTTTATTCGTTGGTTTTCTGCAGTTAGTCTTGCAGCCTTTGGTATTGCACGTTTCGTAACATCAGCAAACGTACTTAGTTCTCCTTTACGAGACATGGTATTACCGACGTCAAGTGCGTTCACTCTCTTTTTAGCATTTTGAGCCTGTATCTTTGCATCTATTAAATTAGTTTTATATTTTACTCTTGCAACTGGATCAATCGAACTCTTGAATTTGATATGACTATTGACTTGATTTTCAATTGCCTTAGTATCATCTTTAGCCATGAGGTCTTCTAATGCTAACTTATTAAATGTTTTTAGTGGTCGTTGGAGCAATTCTCTTTGCCTAGCTTCTGGCGTAATACCTCTCACTTTATCAATTATTCGCCCAAGCCAGCCTCTTTTTTTCGGACCGTTTAATTTAAGTAATGGTGAGTTTTGTTTTTCCAGTGCCTTTACTACCTCTGGATTCCCTGCACATAGTTGCGTAACGAAAGCTCTCTGATTAGTTGTATCTTTTAGAGTGGCTTGATAAACTTTTCTTGCATTTGGATCAATCGAACCCAAGAATCTGTTCTCACTTAGGACTTTATCGCGAATGACCTCATGATCATTCATGAGTGGTTTTAATAGGTTCTTATCAAATTTATGAAGTGGTTGTTGGAGTAGTTTATTCTTCCTATCTTCTGGGGTGATCCCTCTCCATTTATCAATCGTTCGTCCAATCAAACCTCTCTTTTCCGGTTCGATTAATTTAGCTAGTTTAGGATCTGCTTTTATTATTTTTTCTATTTCACTACCGTTTTTTCCTTCACATAGTTGAGTAAGAAAAGCTCGTTGTTGATTCTCTTTCCGTTTATTCCATAATTTTTTCCCAGCTCGCCCTACGCGTATTAGCGTTCTTCCAATAAAAAGTGTCGCAGTAACAGCCCATCCTGGCATCTTTTTAAAGAGTCTTTCGGTATAATCTAGCTCTCTTTCCGTTCCCGGTTCCATCATATATTTTCACCTCCTTCTTATTTTTCATCTGAATCAGACATTCTTTTTCGTTGCTTCTTCACGTGTGGTCCCATCTTGAGTGGGAGATACCGCTTCGTATTCTTTCTCGTATATCGTAATCCAATTAAATGAACCAGGGTCGCCTCTTAGGGCATATTTCGAGCCTTTTTCTCCAATAGAGAAAGAAACTTCTTCTTTTCTACCGTTATCGTCGATTTTCGTGATGACAAATACTGCACCGTCTTGATCTGGGTTGACGGTGACAACACGATAATCATAAGTGAGCTCATTGACCGTTTTGTCTTCTTCGATTTTTTTCTGGATTAACTTACCGTCTTTAAATTCTAATGTAAATGTTCGATCGGTATTCGTATTTTCCCATGCGCCTTGTTGTAAGACGTCTAACCAAGCTTGTGAAATCACTTGTTGTGCTGCTTCTGCTTGTTCGGTGATTTCTTCTTCCATTTTGACTTTAACTTCTTCATTTGGATAGAAGTAGATTTCTTCTTTATCTTCTTTTAAATAAAAGATTGTACTTCCCATACGTGATTGTAATTTGAGTTTTTTCATGGTTCCTTCTTTGTCTTCTAGCACTAAATACCCGTTATCGACTAAGTAATATTTACCAGCTGCTAGCCAAGAAGAAGCACGATAGGTCCCGTCGGTTTTTAATTCTAGTACCATTTCGTCACTTCGATTGGAGTACCATTTACCACTATAAGTAGTGGCACTGTATTCTCCTAGTCGTTCCTTACTTTCCGCTGTTTCTTCTGTCTGACCTTTTTTGTTCGTCTCTTCCTGATTGGCTGTGTTTGAGAACAATGAATAGCTTGTCAAACCCAAGACCACAACGAAAAAAACTGTTACCCCTATTAAAAAATTTCTGCCTGTTTTGGTTTCTAAAAAATTTTTGATCATATTTTTTCCTAAAAATAAAGATTTTCGTTATTTTTAGGAATTACTCACCACCTTTACTTTTCACGAATTGACTGATGAATCATTAACTAGCTAGTCGAAAGATTAAGGCACCCCATATCCAGAGATTGCTGAATGATCGAGTGTATAGGTTCTTCTTCGAACCATATTTTCTGAATTACCTTCAATTACTTGAATCGTATTTCCACCTGTAAATTCGACGATCCCCACTTGGTCTTTCCCCGTTTTATTACCTTTCCAATCAAAGAAAATCAAATCCCCTGGTTGCGGGATATAGCCTATATCAGTGGCTTTGAATTTATTATTCTTTTTGTACCAATTGAACATATCTAACGGTCTTACAGTATTCGGTACACGACCTTGACTGAGATATCCTGCTTGTTCTGCTACCCAAGTAACAAAGATCGCAGACCATTCCATTCGGCTCTCATAGCCAGCCCACTCCCAATATTTATTGCCATTTAACGTACCGATTTCTTTAGTTGCCACCTCTACCAACTTGCCAGTAGAGTTTGAGAGGTTGTAAGAAATTAAGCGTGCATAGAACATATCACCAAATGCGTAACGCCAGTTATAGCCAAGATCTAAAGCCACGCCCTTATTATAAGAAACAACTTCCCCATTACTTCTTTCTTGCGCATAAGCTTTGCTATGCTCAAATGTATATTTACTATCTGTACGGATCAACTCGTCCAAATAGTCTTCCCCATAATTGTAAGCTTGGATCGCTGCTAAGTTACCTAATTGATACATTTGTGCTTTTCTTATTAAATTTGCAAAATAAGCTACACCTAATTCAATTGACTTTTCTGGGTTGATCGTTTGATTCAAATTTTGTGCTTTAGCAATTCCCATAATATCCGGAACGGTTTCACCATCCCCACCACTTTCTACCCAGATTATGGATAGTATGACATTGGTAAATGATTCAATGTTCTGTTTTTTTGCTTCTGTTACTACTTTTTCTCGCCATTGAACCACTTTTTCAGGTGGATAAATAAGCTCACCTTGCGATTGTTCTCGATCATACTGACTTAATTTCGTACGATTTCCATAAACCAAATTTTCAATAAAAATTGTCGGATTGATTTCTGGATTGCGGTAGAGGAAAATTCGTTTTTCTTTCATGATCATCAATAAATTACCGTCAAATTTGTCACTTGTGTAACCAATCAAATCTCCGCTTTCTAAAGAAGCTCCTTCACGTATGATCGGCGTCACATTAATATAATAAGCTTGGTATTTTCCTGTTTCCGTTTTGATACTTGTTGTCGTTTGCTTTTTCCCATTGAGATCTCGAGCCGTACGTGTACTGATCTCTGTTACCTTCTCGTTTGTTGTAGCATAGACAGGTGTTTGTGGTTTCGCATCAATGATTATTTCATCATTCATATTGGCATCGTCCCGACCGCGATAACCATAATTACCGATAACAGAAGCATACGAAACTTTCCCTAAAGGATTATCCATAAAAATCTTATCCTGAAAACGATCGATTTCTAACACAGGATAATATTTATCGATTTCATCTTGTGAGAATGCTGAGATCGTTCCTATCACTTTATTGTTTGAATAGAGTTCGATTTGAGGATCTAAATCAAGAAATTCAGCAATCGTTTGTACTTTGACATTCAGCGTGACGCTGTCTTTGTCTTTTTCTTCTTTGTCTTCTTCTTCTTTGTCTTTGTCTTTAACTTTTTCTTCTGTATCTTTATCTTCTTCAAATTCGACTTTGTATGTAAAAGTGCCATCATGGATTGCGCGAAGTTCATCTTCTACTTTTGCAATCTTAACTGGCTCTTCCTCCATTGGTGAATACTTATCTTTAAACTGGGCATAAAAAGACATATATAATGGAGGACTCATGGATGTTTGGTCTTTTAGTCGTTTCAGATAATTAGGAAGCGCACTATTTTTAATATTATAATTTTCATATTTGGCATTTAAGTAATAGATATAGTTATCCCCATTTGAAGCAAACGAAAATTGTTCCGGATCGGCAACCATTCCATTCACTTCAAAATAAACTTCATCATGTTCTTCAACTAATTGATTGTAACGATTATAAACATCTCTATTTTTAGAGGCATCCAAATAGGAAATATACTCAAATGCTTCAGCGATCGCCATATCTTCTGTTTTCAATGTGAACAAGGCGACAATAAAAGTCCAAATCGCTAAAACGACCGAGATTACCACGAGAATGATCGCCAGTATAACGATAACTATCGCGATGATCAATAGCGCCTTGATTGTAATCACTAAAAAAATCAGCGTAATGAGGATCCCGATAATCGTTAAATCTCCCTTTTCATCTCGCCCACCAAGCATTTTCATAGCCGCTTCTTTTGCTTGCCCTTTTGGTGACAGCTTTTGAGCCATATCTAAAAATTTTGACGCTGATTTTTTTTTACCTAGAAATTTCTTGAAGAACCCACCCTTTTTGCCGACGCCTTTTGTAGGATTTACATAGACAACTTTCGTCTTTTTACCCTTACCAAAAATATTGTACCATTTTTTTTTGGTGGATTTCACTGAATCTTGAGGTGCAAATCCTTTTTGATCTTTGTAAGCAGTGTAGCTGTAAGGGGTACTATACTTAGAAGAACGAGCAACCAAATTGCCTTTTTTTGTTTCTTCTGCTACTTTTTTTAACTGTTCTTTTTTTAGCCGTTTCTTTTGCACATTCACTTTTGGTTGATCTGTCGACTGTTTTGTTCCCTGGATGTTATTCTGACTTTTTGAATCAGATCGTAATTCCTGTCGCACTTTTTTTTGATCATTTTTGCGTTTTAGGCCTAAAACTTTACGGAACCTATTTTTAGCTAATACGACGGTTTTATTACCAAATTCTTCAACGTCTCGTTTTATTTTTGAAATTTGTTTCTTAGTCAGTTTAATCTTTTGTTTCCCTTGTTTAATGACTCTTTTTAAACGAGATTTTTTTTTAATGATTGGTAATTTATCATTTCTATGGACAATTATCGTTACTTTAATTGTCTGATTGTTTTTAAGGATCGCTTTTGTTAGTTCTGAACTTTTTTTTTGGTCTTTAATGAGACCTTTGGTTTTTTCTAATCCTGTGCTGATAATACTATTTTGTGATTCCTGCTGTTCGTTATTGGGTTCATTCAAATCGGGCACTGTGACGTATCCTTTCTGATTCCATTTTCGTTTTAGTCTTCACCAGGTTTGGTTGACATCATCTTATACAACTGCGTATCTTTCGGAAAATGATCATAAAAAGGTAAAGTTGTATCGCCAAATACCATCAGTCCATAACCTTCTGGTGAATTCACAACAAATTTTTCTTGTTCTTCTGAGATATCAAATAACCGGACTAATTGTGAACGGTCAGATTTTGCTTGATTGAGCATCATGACGAAATCACTATTTGAAAGCATCCGCCGTGCAAGGTCCGAAAGTAAAAGTGTCTCCACATTCTGTGTAATCCCAGTTGGAATTGCCCCCCACTTTCTGGCACGACTCCATAATTCAAAGAAATAATTTTCAGAATACTCATTTGTAAACAGTAATTGCATTTCGTCGATATACAACCAGGTCCGAACGCCTCTTTCCCGGTTGGTGGTGATCCGATTCCAGACTTGGTCCAACACGATCAACATCCCCATTGTTTTAAGCTGTTTCCCTAAATCTTTGATATCATAGACAACGAGCCGTTTGGTAATATCGACATTTGTTTCAGAGGAGAATACTGACAAACTTCCTTCGATATAAATTTCCAAGTCCGTCCTCAATTGGTGCGCTTCTTCTTCCTCTTGCTCTTGTAAGATGTGGTAGAAATCTACAAAAGTTGGCATCCGATCGCTAACTGTTTCATACGTTCGACGACATACACGGTCGATCAACGTTTTCTGGGTAGAGGTTAGCCCCAATGCACCGCCAATAATCAAGTCGAACAATGAAATCAAAAACTCCGACTTTAAAACAACCGGGTCACTGTCATCTCCATAGTTTTCGTTGATATCCATTGGATTGATCGTGGTAGCGGAATCACTAGCGATCTTGATAATCTCACCATTGAAATTTTTACCGATAACGGAATACTCACGTTCAGGATCAATGATGATGACTTCATCTTCGGCATCACGCAATAGTACATTTACGATCTCACGCTTCACCGAGAAACTTTTACCAGAACCAGGAGTTCCTAGAACAAATCCATTGGGTGCTTTTAATAATTTCCGGTCAAGAGATAAAATATTCTTTGAAATAGCATTTACGCCATAATATTTCCCATTTTCTTGAATTAGATCTGAAATAGTAAACGGCACAAATATCGCAGTGCTGGCAGTCGTTAGTGTTCGATCCAATGGCAATATATTATTTCCTAAAGGTAAGGTTGCGTTCAGCCCAGCCTCTTGCATAAATTCTAACTCGATGATCTTAAATCCAAATTGTCGACCAATAGAAGATACCTCGTCATGTACTTCTGTTAATTTTTCAACTGTTGGGGCATGGAAATGGATACTTCCAGTCATCGAATAAAGCTTTTGACCCTTGTTCTGTAAATCATCAACTAAATTTTTCGCTTCTGTTAACGAATAAGTCAAATCATAGGAAAGCATTTCAAAATCGTAGCCATTTTGTAGGGCTTTTTTCTGTTCATCCACTTTTTGTTGTTCCATAAAAGCTAATTTGGTCTTCACTAAGTCAAATGCTTCATCTTGTTCAAGTGGCTTAATATGTAATGTAATCACCAACTCTTGAGGGATTTCTAACAGTTCAAAAATAAAGGTATCTGCTAGTTCCGATGGATATTCTTGCAAATAAACGGTTTTGGCATAATGATCATCCATTTTCAAGTAGTTTTTGTTTTGTTTCAGTTCAATCACTTCTGGTAGGATATCCTCAATCTCGGGTTCTTCCTTATCGCTTTTTGTTAATAAAATATCAGACAAAATTGTCAACATCTGTTTTTTCTCAAGACGGTTGATCCCACTACCTAATCGACTCGCAAACATTGCAAAGCGATCTACAACCATTTCCAGCTCTTTATGAGCAAGTTTTTCTGTTTGATGTTGCTGGATGAAGGTAAACAAAATCCGTTTCTTATAGCCATTTTTTTCTTCATCCAGTTTTCTGGAAATAACATCATTCATTTCTACGCGATAAGGGTCTAAAAAATCATTCTTTTCTTGGTAGTAGAGAATTGATTGCAATTCACTCAACGGTCGTTTCTTTTTGTAGACAGTTAACTGTAGCTGGGTTTTACTACTTAAAGAATTAAGGAAATCACAATATTGCGAGAAAATCTCAATCTGATTCTCTTCTGATGAAAGCTGATAGTTGATATCTTCTAATTCGACTGTGATGGAGTACGTATTATCATCCAGTTGACAAACACCGCTGGGAAAAATTGTTTTAAAGTAAAAAGTATCGCGCAAAAAATCCACATCTTGTGGATTTTTTTTCTGTTGTTTCTTTATATTTTTAGAAGTCTTCTTTAAATTTTTATGATTATTCTTTATTTTTGACTTTAATTTCATCATCGTTCTTGTCCGCCTAATTCTTTACTTTCTGACATATCTTGTTGACCATCATTCTTTTTTCGTTTCTTTTTTCTAGTTCCTGTCGAAATATGGTATTTAAAAAATTGCTTAACATAAACTTCAAATGATAAGCCATTTCGTTTGAACCATCCAAAAGACACGATTGGAATAGAGGCAATGATCATCAACCAACTGATGATTTCGATTGGCATTTTTAACCATGCAATGAATATCAGTGCGATCGCGACATTTACCCCGCCAGCAATACAAAGACACAATAATTGTTTTAGATTCATTCCTGCTATTACTTTTTCTTTGTATTCTTTGATATCTTTTGGAACTTTTACTTCTATTGCCATATCTCCCCTCCTTATGATGCAGATATTAGTGTTTTGGCCCATCCTTTAGTTTTATTGATAGCTAGTAAGATTCCAATCATATAGATCGTTAATCCTAAAATAATCCCAAACATATGGGTGCCAACGTCTTCCATTATTCTCATGAATAGCATTGGATATGTAACTAAAACCAGGGCGATAAAGGTTGACTGCAACCCCGTGGCGGCAAAATTTTTAAAGAAGCCTTTGGTCATAGCAGAAAATTCTTGGCTTGGTAGAGCCCCCATCGGAATTGGTGCCATCGCGCTAAAAATATAAAGCTCCATAAATCGTAAATAAATCGTTACCTGAATCAACGTCCGTACAACAAGTGACACTAAAAATAGAATGAACATAATTAATAGCACAGCGATTTGTGACCAGAAATCTAGATCATTTACCGCCTGTTCTACTCTTGCTGCTACATTCGCTACAGTTTTTTCGTCACCTACTTGTAAAATTTTATACGTCAAATTAGAAGTAATCACTATGATTCCGTCTAACAAAACTTGGATTTTTAAAATAACCACATAACAAATCGCAAATTTAATAAATGATTTGATGATCATTTCAAACCCAAGCATTGGTGCTCCTCCAGCTCCCTCAACCTTAAGTGAAATTTTTTGAAATTCCAAAAGAATAAAGATGGCTAAAATAGCCAATGAAAGCGGAATAACAACTAGTTCCTGTAAATCTACTACTAATTTATATGCATCATACATGTATCCTGATAGATTCTTACTCAGAGTGTATTTTAAATCATCTCCATTCAAATAAAACATGATTTGATTAAAGAGCCACATTATCGCTGATGTCATAAATTAAATCCTGCTTTCAGTGTATTATTGTAAAAGTGAAGAGAAATCAAATTGAGTTGCGAACCAGCCTGCAGCAACTAAAATCAATCCACCACCGACAATTTGCCAAATTCCTTGCTGTAATTGCGGACCATTTTTATCTTTTAATGCACCAGCTAAAATGACCGTTCCCCAAATTAGCCAAAGACCTCCACCTACTAAAGTGAAGTTTGATACTAAACTAAAAACTTTTTCTAATAAAGCTGCATCTTTCATTTAAACATTTCCCCTTTTTTGAGTTATTTATTATTTGTTACTACTTTTAGTATATGGTAATTTTTCAACCGATGTTTGCCAGTTATTTCTAAGTTGAGAAATTTTAGAAACTCCCTCTCTCAAATTTTATAATTGACTAATTTAGTCAATATATGTAAGAGGTCTTTATCAAAAAGCAGACTAGCTGAGAAGAATAGTTACTCTAAAAAATTTTAAAATTCGTTATTTTGGACACAATAAATTGATTCATCTATAAAACTTGGAACATCTATCCATTTTTTTCAAACAAATGCACAGCGCTTAAGAATTGATTCCTGAAAATAAGTCAAAAAATCAAAAATGCTCAAAATAACAAGAAGTCAATTTTGGATTTCCCATGATTTTCGAGTGCCAGACAGTCCTTATATCATCTTCTACTAGTTTCACTCAGCATCATTGACAAGGATTAAATTCCTATTACATATGTATGTTACGTAGTGGAAGGTGTAGAGAGATTACGTTCATACATATATGAGTCTGTCACATCCCCTAATTTTTTATAGTTTTTATGTTTGACAATGTCATATTTTTCAGACAGGAAAGGATTTGCTCCACGTATTTTTAAAATACATTGTTGCCCTTTCAAACTGGCTACTTCATCGGGGTCCATCAAATTACGCCCCAACTTTTGGAAACTTTCATTGAATGATCCATTTGAGCCTTTAGTGACACTGATATTTCTTTGTTCGATCGTTTCTTTACCTAAAAGTTTAGAAATATATTCATGCGTACTTTGTTCCATCCCACCTAAATATAAAAAGACGTCACTCGTACCGATGATGGTTTCCCAAGTGTCTTTATACAACGTTTTTAACTGACTAATATTTTGTAAGATCACATTTGTTGAGATTTCTCGACTTCGAATAACCGAAATAACTTTCTCAAAATCCGGAATTTGACCAATATTGGCAAATTCATCTAGAATACAGCGAACATGACATGGTAAGCGTCCTTTATAAATATTATCTGCTTTGTAGACCAGCATATCAAAGAGCTGTTGGTACATCATACTGGCTAAGAAGTTAAAACTGGTATCTGTATCTGGCAGTAAGATGTACAAAATCGTTTTCCGATCCCCAATGGTGTCCAATTCTAATGTATCTTTAGAGACCAAGTCTTTGATACTAGGAATATCAAACGGAGACAACCTTACCCCTAAACTAACTAAAATACTCTTGGTCGTCTTATCCCCTGATAGTTTGAAAATTTTATATTGCGCAACCGCGAAGTTTGTTGGATCTTTCTCTTCTAACTCATTGAACAGCACGTCTAAAGGACTGACGAATCCAGGAACATTTTCGTCAATATCTGCTAGACGTACCAATTCAATCACATTTCCTAATGTGCGATCTTCTTCAACGACTTCTTGGATCAAATAGCTAAAAATTGCCATTAATAAAGCAGTCTCTGCCTTTTCCCAGAAATCATCGCCACCTTTTTTATCAGGATTTGAAGTGTTTTTAATCAAATTATTTACGATTTTTAGAATATCGTCTTCCGTTCTTATGTATTTAAATGGATTGTAGTGATGGGTGTCACGCCGATTGATCAAATCAAAGACTTTGATATTGTAACCCGCTTCCTCAAACATTTTTCCTGTTTCCATCAATAACAATCCTTTGGAATCACTGACGACATAGGAAGAATGCATTTGCATCAGATTCGGTTTTACATAAAATCGCGTCTTACCACTACCGGCTCCTCCAACCACAACGACATTTTTGTTACGGTTAAAATTATCTTTACCAGTAATTTTCATTCGTCCTGACAGGGATAAACTCTCTGTTTTAGTCAATATGATATTAAAACTCTTTTTCTTCGCCAAAAATGGTTTGATATCTCGAAATTTCCCCCATTTTGCACTTCCATATTCTTCATTTGGGCGTACTTTTTTTTCATCAAACGTTTTGTATAATACTAGTAATCCATAAGAAAGAACAAAAGCGAGCCCTCCCAGTAATGACTTTACGTTAAATGAGAATTGGAAGGAAAAACTAGCTATTTCATCAACTGCGTGAAGAAAAGATCTAGCTATTTTTTCCACAAATGTTACGGTTGTATTTTGATCAATCGTAAATAAAAAAAATGTACGATTCCCTATATACATTAATGTACTCACCACAACTACGTGGACTACCCATAAAACATATTGAGACTTTTTCAAGTGGTTGTTCATCCCTTTCGTTACTTAATTTGAATATAGCGTTTATGTGATATTATCACTAACGTCCGTAGCCCTCCGAGCGCTGGTGATCATTTTTACTGCTCACTGATGCTCGTCCACTAGATTGTTTTTCATTAGTTGGATTATTCAGCACTCTATTAAGAGAATCACTTAATCTTCGTTGTTTGACATTTTCTGGCTGTTTATTCAAAGTAGAAATGGAAGATATACTCGTCCGAGCTGATTCTTGTTCTTGCGTTTTTTGGCTCGTCTGCGTTTTCTGTTTTTCAGCTGTTTGCTTTTCATTGTCTATCTGAGCCACTCGTGCTACTCGCGTATTAAAGTCAGGGGTAAGAGAGTGGTGCTGTCCTAGTTCTTGCACTTTAGCTGAGCGTTCGGTAAATAACTGTTCACGCTTCTCATTTTCTCGATTAGCTAATCGATTTTGCAGAGGTTTCAATAAGTATTTATCAGCAACCCACACACCTAGCAACGTAAAAAGGGCAGGAACTGCTATAGCTGCTACTGAAGCAATAAGTGTACCAGAAATCGCTGGAAGAGCTGCGGTTAACAGTAAAGGTAAGCCGAAAGTAGCTAACCCAACAAATAGGGCGACTCCAATTAACGTTTTCACTTTATTTCTCCATAAACGTTTGGCGAAACTGGTTGTCGTCATCAATGCCGCATTTTTTACTCGAGTAGCAAACGGCAACCGCTGTCCGTTAGCATCCAATCCTTTTTTCAGTTTTTGGTTTTCTTCTGATGAACGTTTTTCAGAATGGGCAATATCGAATGTTTCTTTTATTTTCTTTCCGATTGGAACAAAGGTTTTAGCGTTAAGATTACTTAATTTTTCCTTACCAAATTTATATGGTCTAGCCACTACTTTACCGACTGGTTTTAAAGGTCGACCAATTGTTCTAGCTGTCGAGCGCACCGATTTTCCGATGGATTTAAATGGTCTAGCAATTGTTTTTGAACCTTTTTCTAGCGCTGCCACTGTCTTAGGAAATCTTTCCTTAGCAAATCGCTGGACTCTCTTGGAAGTACGTGGAATGATTTTAGGTACGGCATTTACTAAACGTTGACCGACATAACTACCAATAATCACGCCTCTTAACCAGTTGACTACAGCGGATCCGTGTAATATTTGTGTGCCAGTAGGCATTAGCGGAAGAGCGCCAGCCATCGCACTAAAAAACGCCATCGGTGCAACCCACAGTACTTGTCTTGCTAAAAACAAATAAAATGAAGGGCGGGTCAGCACCTGATACCATTTCTTTTTAAGATCTTTATAAGTAACTTCTTTTAACTCTTCGGCTTTTTCTTTCAACTCTGCCGTATCTTGCTTAACATTTTCGAGTTCCTTAGCTAGCCCCTGAGGATCCTTTGGTTGTATCTCTTCTAAAAATTCAGCTAATTTTTTTTCATCGCCAAGAATTGTCTTTAAACCTTCACATAGTGTTTTATTTTTAGTAAGATCGATTTCTATCTTAGATCTTGCTGCTTTAGACTTCTTCGATTGATCAAGGAAAAAATTATTGTACGGTCCATATTTTTTTAATTCTTCATCGTGCTTTATCTTTTGTTCGACAAACGCGACCTGAGATCGTAATCTTTCTACGTATGCTAACTTTAGATCCTCAACCGAAACTGATTTTTTCACACTATCTGTTTCATCTAATGTACTGTTGACGTTTTCCGGCATAAAAGTTTGGTTCATGTCACCTTCTGATACTGAACGTAAATCTGAAGAATCCTTTGGTAGTGGAACTTGATTTGTAAGATTATTTATTTCTGAATCGCTATTGGGTGTAGACGGTTGGTTTAAGGAATCCCCTGGTGTTAGAACTTGGTTTGTAAAACTGCTTAATTCTGGAAATTTATTGAGTTCAGCAGTTTGATTTGTAAATTCCTTTGATAAACTAACTTGACCATTAACATAACGCAATTTAACTCTTGGTATAAGAATTCGGTCAAATTGGTCAAAACTGTGACTTGGTATAGCCTGTTCCGTCATTACTCCGGGAGCCGAATTTCTACGAACTAACTTGTCATGAGTCTTTAAATCTTGAGTTGTAGATAAGGATGATAGTACACGTTCTGAATTGGTTAAATTCCGTAACTTTCCAATGTAACGCAATGGAATATCATTTTCAAACCTTTGAAATTTGTCAAATTGTGTATCATCAAATGGTTTTTTCTCTGGATCTAACTCAAAATCTGATAATTTTAAATGCCGAACATGAAGACTGTCATCATACATGGGTGAAGATGTTTCTCGATCTTCTGAACGTAATGGAGATTCAGATGGCGTAGTGAGTTCTGGTGCACTATTTCGGCGACCTTTATCTGTTTGTTCTCTATGTACTTCATGTAATGTGTGACTAACTGATCTAGATCTTGCTATTCTATTTGGTCTACGCTCCTCTTGTTGGCTAAGTCCATGAATAAAATTTGCTTTAGGACCTTTCCGGAGCACGAGGGAGTCTTTTTCTTCTATATTATTAAATTTATGGATTAGATTTTTCACATGGCCAGGGCCAGGGACAGGTCTATCATTTGCCGAATCCTTTTCTGATACACTATTTGCGAGACTATTAGTAGCTTGAATTTCAGGCTTAGCTTGCTTTCGCAAATCGTCTTCTGATCGATTGAAAGAATTATTCGTTTGCTGCTTGTTTCCTTGTGGTAGATTACTTCCATTTTTATTAGGTGTTTTTACTGATACTGTTTGGTCGGGTTTTGACTCTCCATTCTTTTCAAACGTCGAAACTATTTCTGATACATTACTTAGGCGATTGATAGATTTAGATTTAGTTTCAGGTTTTGCTTGATCTCGCAAAACGACTTCTGATCGATTGAAAGAATTATTCGTTTGCTGCTTATTTCCGTTTGGGTTAGACACTTCTTGTGGGTCTTGTTGGCTAAGTCCTTGATTGAATTTTATTCTAGGACCTTTCTGAAGCTCGTGAGAGTCTTTTTTTTCGCTATTAAATTTATCGATTAGCCCTCGCACATCGCCACTGTAAGGTCTAGCATTTGCCGAATCCTTTTCTGATGCACCATTTGGGAGACTATTAGTAGCTTGAATTTCAGGCTTAGCTTGTTTTCGCAAAACGACTTCTGATTCATCGAGAGAATGATTCGTTTGCTGCTTATTTCCGTTTGGTTTAGACACTTCTTGTTGGTCTTGTTGGCTATGTCCTTGATTGAATTTTATTCTAGGACCTGGCTGGAGCTCGGGAGAGGTTTCTTTGTTGCTATTAAATTGATTGATTATACTTTGCACATCGCCACTGACAGGTCTATTATTTGCCGAATTCTTTTCTGATGCACCATTTGGGAGACTATTAGTAGCTTGAATTTCAGGCTTAGCTTGTTTTCGCAAAACGACTTCTGATTCATCGAGAGAATGATTCGTTTGCTGCTCGTTCTCTTTTGATAGATTACTATTACTTAGGCGATTGATAGGTTCAGGTTCAGGTTTTACTTGATCTCGCAAATCGTCTTCTGATCGATTGAAAGAATTATTCGTTTGCTGCTTGTTTCCTTTTGATAGATTACTTCCATTTTTATTAGGTGTTTTTACTGATACTGTTTGGTCGGGTTTTGACTCTCCATTCTTTTCAAACGCTGCAACCCTTTCTGATACATTCATTTGGTCTTGATTTTGTTCTAATACACTCCCCCTATCCTGTCTTTTTTTCCTCCTTATAGTGCCTGTCTCTACGAGAACTTTTTTCGCCTTGTCCTTTCTGTTTTCTACTTCCTCCCTCGTAATATCAACTGCAGTAGCTTTTGCATACATCTCTTCCAAAGTATCCGTTTTTATTATTTCAAAATTCTCAGTTCTCATGAATTCTTTAACAAGCTTCTTAATTTTATCAACAATCACAGCATCTGTTATTGTTTGGCCTCTAACCTTATCTAGCGCATTTGGCGTATTTAGCGTATTTGGCGTATTTGACATCTCTTGCATCATTTTTTGATTTTTCTGACTAACATTATTTAATTCATTTAATTTTTTGTTACAATCTGCTACTTCGTTTCGTTTGTGCTGCTTAAGCCCAGTAAGTTTTTGTTTCGATTGACTGATCTCACTAGCTAATATTTCGGCCAGATCTTTATTCTCAAAGTACTTCGTTTTTTCATCTTTTGCGATGGCTCCAAGATAATCATTACTTTCATGACTATTATTAGATAAAAAAACGTCCTTTGTTTCTAATTCTTCTATTGTGGCCTTATCCCTTTCATGCTTTACGATCTTCGTTTCTTGTTCCTTTTCTAATACATTAATTTTTTGTTGAAGTTGCTCCCCGCTGATTTTTCCCTCGGCGTGTTCGATTCTTGCTTCATACTCAGTTTTTTCACTTTGTAATTCAAACACTTTACGATCCCCAGCCATCCGTCGAAGTACTTCAAATTTAAAGTCATCTAACATATCTTGCACTTTTAAAAGTGCAGTCTTTTCTCCATGATTCTCTTGGATTGACTTTTCACAAAGAGTAAAGACATTTTCTTTTTTGACAGAAAACGACGATGCTTCTTTGATAAACTCGGACTTTAAATTAGATTTATTTTGCCATTCACCGGTTTCATTCTCCAATATATTCTTTCTTACCAAGTAGTTCATTCCTCCTTCATCCTTCTTGGATCATTCTACTAGATCTATACTAATTGCGTAATAGCGCAATTTGATTAAAGCTGATGTGCAATTGCACTATGACCGTTGTTTATTTGGAAACCACTTGTTAGACTATTTTTAGTATTTATACTGGTTCTTACTGCTCCCGTAGTGACATCTTTCATACTCTTTTTGTCATCTACTTGTTTAATTGGTACTGGTACTCTCTCAGGATTTTGTTGTTGCGCTACTACCCAAATTGGTTGTAATTTTGGAACTTGTTTATCAATTGGTTGTAATTCTGGAACTTGTTCATCTTTAAGTAATGGGACCTTATCTGTTTCTTGGCTTAGGTCTTGTTTTTCTTTGGCCAATGCCTTTCTTGCTTGCCGTTCATCCCATTTGTTCTTAAGAACTTTATATCCTTCTCGAAGTTTAACCCCAGTCCATTTTGCTCCGTTCCAAAGCTTAGCTCCAGTCCACTTCGCTACTTCCCAAATAACCTTTGAGATTTCCCAAGTCCATTTTAATAATTTCACAGTCAAAAATCCCAAGCCCCCAAATAGACAACATAAAAGAAACAACATACTACGATCTTCAGAATCCATCACTTTTTCCTCCTTTAAATTTTTTTATTTTTTTGTTTATTTTAATCATACCTGACTTTCTTGCTAGCTCTATCCTATTTTTTCCAAAAAATAAAAAAAGATGGCACTCGTAAAAGTTGTCCTTAGGAAGAATATAAACACGCCTCAAAATTCGACCAAAAAATTGGCGTTGGCACTTTTGAAATTTTTAAAATATCCGCATTGATTCGTTCAAAATTCAGGGAGAGATCTGTTAGTATCAAGTCATATTGATTCAACACCTGGTAATCAATTGAAAAGACATCTTGTTCATAAATATCAATCTGCTTAAAAAAAGGATACTTGTTTAAAATAATATTTTTATAAAGTAAAGCGACACCAATTTCCTGTGTACTTAAAACCAAAATTGACTTTTCTTTCACTTGTGGTTCGATCATATGTACTAATTGATTGGAAGAAATAAGTAATTCCAAAAATAAGTCTTTATGTAATAATTCACTTTTTTCAATAAAGCTCAGTTCTGCAACTTCTAGCGAATGATGATACGCTTGCCAAATCTTAGGATTGTTTTGCATCACTTTTTGATAAAATATATCCGCATAACTGACTTTAAAGATCATTAATTCTTTATAAAAATTGATAAAGTCAGATAAGTAGTCGATTGTCCTTTTACTGATCGATCCTTCAATATTAAGTAAATAATAAAAATGAGTAAGAAAAGTTTCAATTTTCTTAGGCATGATTGTCTGGCGATTAGTATCTGTTGTAAAGAGCAAACCGAAATAGGAACTTAAGACATTTGCTACATTATTTCTAGTTACATTAAACTTATATTTTTGACTCATCAACGTTGTAAAGACCGTATCTTTTTGAATTACTGTTAAAAGCTCAGTGACAACCATTTCTTTATTCTCCAACTCATCTTCCGGTACAAAGTGTTTGTGACCTATACGAATGATCGAAAGAAAAATGTAATACACCGAATAAATAATTTTAGGAGCACTAGCCGTTTTATTTTGTGCTTTGAGACACCTACGTATTAATTGATAGATAGAATCAAAATAAGCAAACTCTTGTATTCGATACATCTCTTTAAACATACATGCAAATAAACGTCTAATTTCCGTTTCATTGCCAACTACCATTAATTTTGCTTGTAAATCGATCTGAATATTTATGGTCTCTGTATAAAAATAATTGTTTATTTTTGACACAATCCTGCGAATACTTGTTTTACTCAAAAATAAAGATTGAGAAATTTCAGTTAGTGTTGGTTCGTATATGACTATGTATTTTAGTATTTTGACATTAATTGAATTATTCAGTATTTTAACAAAAATATCATCTAAATTGACATTGTTCGGTATCGTCAAACTCACTTCTTTGTGATTATTTACCTCAATATGAACAGGAAAATAGGAATCATTGAAGTGTTCAATATCAGCAATTAGTGTTTTATCGGTAATTGTCAGCTTCCTTGCTAGTTTGTTAAGATTGGAAGACCTAGTATTTAACAAATAAAGTAAGGTAACTTGCCTTTCTAATTGCTTTTCAAGTAACCCCATAAGTACAAAACTCCCTTCTATTAAACATCATGTAAGAGTATCGTACAGTCAATTCCTTTAATTTCCCGTATGTTTTTTTCTAGTTTTAGAAATTTAAGTTCTCAAAAATATTTGAATTGTGTTAAAATATAAAATTTAAAAATCCAATCATATAGAATATATCTATTCCATTTTTTAAATAACAATAACTAAATACAATAATAACCAATGTAACAAATAACCATGAACGATTTACTATAAAGTTAATAAAAAACAAGTATAGAAATTTATAAAAAAAACACTAACATAACAAAAATATATGATAAAATAATTTATATACCATAAGAGAAAGGTGGGAGGAAGCGATTTCTAAGATTTTGAAATCCAAAATGATGATGAAAGAACTTAATATACTGGAAAAAACTTCAGAAAGACAAGTCAAGTTAGCATTACTTCTGGGTATGTCATCAATTGAGTGCAACACGCTAACAAAGCAATTAAATGTGACAAAAAAAACATTATTAAGTGACATTGTTTTTTTTAACCACACCTATTCACCTGTTGTCGTTAAAATTGATCAGTATCAAATCATAACATTAAAAATGCCTAATGATATGAATCTGGAAGACTTAATCAAAAAAATACTAAATCATTCTACGAACGTTCAAATCTTAAAAACTATTTTTATCAATGAACCTGTTTTGTCAAAACTCGCTGAAACATTATTTTTAAGTGAAACCAGTATTCGGCGAATTATTTTTAAAATCAATGAATATTTTTCTGAAAGAAACTGGCCAATCATGATTAAAGTTGCTTCTCAGTTACAAATTACAGGTGACGAAAGTTTTATACGGCATTTTTTTTGTAGCATGTTTCGTGAAATTTATACCCCGCAGCAACTACCACATTTTGACTATATATTTGACTTGTTACAACGTTATCATAATAAAAACCATACGTTTTCTTCAGTAAGTACATATAAGTTAATTTTAAATAGTTACTATTTTTATACGTCCATTATTCGTATCGGACAACGACACATAATTGATTACCCTTTAAAAAAAGAAACCGAAAGTGAACGATTATTTTTTGACTTATTGACAAAAAGTACCGTTCTTTGTTCGATCATTGAAAAGAAATATAATTTTAGTATTACAAAGTCAAATGTCCATAACCTATTAAGTTCATATAGTCATTTATATTTTTTTAATTCAAAAAATGATGAATTAATGGAGCAAAAGAAATTACAAAATTTAGTTCATAGTTTTTATCATTATATGGGCATAGATATTACCTTATCTCCTAATGACATACAAAGACTAAATGACTTTATCCATTTTAATGAACGATTGCAATCCTTTAAGACGACATACATAGATCTTTTGTCACAAACATTTATCAAAGAATCAGAAAAACTATTATCAGCTTATGAAAAGTCAATCGAACAAGCCGGTTTGACTGAAATCAAAGAAAACCAATTGCTTTATGAAGAATTATTTTTAGAACTGATTACATTATCTCCACAATTATTATCAACACTCCTTCCTTATAAAAAACATTTATCCATCGTCATTGTTTCTTATCAGGAAGAACGGATTTTGTCTTTCTATAAACAACTGCTGTTAAAAAAATTTCCGTCGTTATATAAAATTGATATGTATCAAGAAAATATTTTCTCTGTTGATTATGTGAAAATCAATCAATATGACCTAATTTTAACTGATATCGAGCTAAATCAAACGAAGATCTCGACTAATATGTTAAAAATATCAAAAATTCCCACTTCTGCTTTTTGGAGCAACCTAAAAGAACTTCTTTATGCATAAGGGAGTTACATCATTGCTCGTTTAACATCGGTATCACAGCATAAAAATATAGTGCGACCTGAAGTTAGTCTAAAAACTAACTTTGGACTCGCACTATAGTTATACTTTCTATCGCATAGTAACAAACTCTTCTGCACCAGTTGGATGGATAGCGACCGTATCATCAAAATCTGCTTTTGTCGCGCCCATTTTAATTGCAACAGCAAAACCTTGTAACATTTCATCGACACCAATACCAATTGCATGTAAGCCAATGATTTTTTCTTCTTCTCCTACGCAAATCAATTTCATCTCACATTTTTGTCGATAGTCATTCAATGCAAAATACATAGGTGTAAATCGTGAACGATAAACTTTGATCTGATCACTTCCATAGGTAGCCAATGCTTCATCTTCTGTTACACCGATCGTTGCAATTGGTGGATGGGTAAATACAACTGTTGGTACTAAGTGATAGTCTAGATAAGAATTTTCTTTCCCATTAAATAGCCGTTCAGATAAACGGCGACCTGCAGCAATTGCCACTGGTGTCAAATCAATTTTACCGATCACATCTCCCACCGCAAAAATATGTGGATCTGTGGTATTTTGATATTTATCAACTTTTATAAAACCACGTTCATCTAATTTTACTTGGGTATTTTCTAATCCTAATTGATCGGTATTAGGCACTCGACCACCTGCGAACAATACACAATCACCAGAGAGTCGTTCACCATTTTCAAATACAACTGTATACTCATTGTCGTTTTTGATGATTTCTTTAGCTATATGTCCAGCGTAAGTTTTGATCCCAGCTTCTTGATACATCTCAACTAAGTTATCAGATAGCATTTTATCAAAAGTTCGTAATGGACGTTCTTTTCGATACGCCCACATTACCTCACTACCTAGCCCGTGTAAAACACCAGAAAGTTCTGCGGCAATATAACCTGCTCCTAAAACAATTGTCCGTTTTGGCAATTCTGTCATCTCAAAGAAGCCATTTGAATCAATTGCATATTCGCCACCAGGGATCGTCATTTTGCTAGGCTTACCACCAGTTGCAATCAGAATTTTTGTTGCTTGATAGGTTTCCCCATTTACTTCCACGGTTTGACTGTCTATAAAGGTAGCATATCCTTTAATTGCATCCACTTGATTGCTATCTAAGCCACGTTGATACGCACCATGTAAAAAGTCAATATATTTCTCACGCTTTTCAACTAACTCTCTAAAATCTACTTTTTTTACATCTGCTTGGATCCCATAACTTGAAGCATCTCGTTCCATTGTTTCTAGGATCGTGCTGGCTTGCCACATTACCTTTTTGGGTACACAACCAACATTCACACAAGTCCCACCAAGTTCATTTCCTTCAATTAATAAAACTTTTGCACCGTGCATTCCGGCACGATTCGCAGAGGCGATCCCTCCAGAACCACCACCGACAACTATATAATCATACGTTTTCATGCTATACCTCCTAATTTAAGAAGATGCTTGCTTTTCTTCTTACTTTGGATAAATTTTCAAGAAAAATTTCTTCTCTACTCTTTTTGTCCTTACAAAAAATAAGTTTAACACGTTTAAACAGATAATATAACTTTGATGCTTTATTTTTATTCGATTGGTTAGCGTATGCTTTTATTTTCTTTTCCGAATCATATCTCCTGGTTTTACAGGTTGTGTCACTGGCATAGTTAAAATCATCATCGGATTTGGTGCCCGATCAATGGATTCATTTTCTTCATTGTACATTACCTCAACCGTTTGGCTAAAATGAGTGAATCCTGGACCATAAAATTCGATCTCATCTCCCACAGAAAATAGATTTCGTTGACGGATCGTTGCAATTTTGGTTTTTTCATCATAAGACATTACTTCACCTACAAATTTATAAACAGGGATCTTACGACGTTCCCCAAATAATTGTTCATTTTCTGTTGGTGTATTGTAATAAAATCCTGTAGCAAGTTCCCGTTGTGCCACTTTCCATAACTCATCAATCCACTCTTGCTTGCAGACATAATTTTCAGGGTCTTCCATATAACTGTCGACCGCAGCTTTATAAACATTAGAAACTGTAGATACATAGTGGATTGATTTCATTCTTCCTTCAATCTTAAAGCTATCTACCCCATTTTCAATCAATTCCGGGATATGCTCGATCATCGACATATCTACTGCACTCATTGAAAATTCTTCTTCTATTTCGCCGTTTTCTGTCAGATGATTTCTTTCTTGGCCAAAAGGCATATCAAATAATCCATATTTCCAACGACAAGATTGTGAACAGCCCCCACGATTAGCATCACGCATTGACATGTGATTAGATAAGGTACAACGGCCAGAATAAGAAATACACATCGCACCATGGATAAAGGCTTCAATTTCCACATCCGTATTTTTACGAATCTCAGCCACTTCTTCCATAGAAACTTCACGAGCTAAAACGACACGCTCTAATCCTTCTTCTTTCCAAAATTCAAGAGTTTCAAAGTTAGTGGCAGATGCTTGTGTCGATAAATGGATCGGTAAGCCCGGTGCTTCTGTCGCACATATTTCAATCAGCGCTGGATCTGAAACAATTACGGCAGAAATTCCGACATCACGTAATTGACGGAAAAATTCCCCAGCACCTTCTTCATTTCCTTCATGTGTCACCATATTTGCAGCAACATATACTTTTGCGTTATGTGCTTTTGCAAAAGCTACGCCTTCAGCCATCTCTTCATAGGTAAAGTTACCTGCGCGACTTCTTAGTCCATAAGCATTTCCGCCAATATAGACTGCATCTGCGCCATAATGAATCGCTGTCTTTAATTTTTCAAGTGTCCCAGCTGGAGCTAAGACTTCGGGTCGTTTCAATTTTCTTTTTGTTGTCATTTTTTCTCGTCATACTCCTTACTTGATGGCTTCAGGATCAATATAGAAGAAGCCAGTATCTAATTCACGATTTTGAGGATGTAATTCACTTATCTTTTTGCTTAATATTTCAGCACTTTCCTCATTCCAAGTACCTGCAAGGATTTGTTCTTTCGCTTCCACAAATGCTTTGGTAATTTTTACAAAATTTTCTCCTGGGGTAAATAAACCATCAAGTTTCCATGTACGGAACTGATGTTGATACAATAACCCTAATTCTTTTGACAGGTTGATGTCATTGCTGGCAAAAATATGGGTCCCATGAGTGTCTTCATAGATGGAATAATGTGTGTCGTCTTTCTTAGGTTCTGAAATAAACAATCCCCGATCACGATCTACTCGCTCTTCTTGTTTGGTAAAATGATAATAATTTTGCAATAAAGGACGTTTTGATTGATGAATGCAAGTAGCACCATACACTAGAATTTCTACAGGAACATTTAGTTTTTCTTCCATCGCTTTCATTTCTTCAAAAGGAACTTCTCTAGCCAAAACGGCTCCAACAGCTCCTCTTTTCGCCCAAAAATTGATTTGTCTAGCACTAGTAACTAACGTTTCTGCATCAAAAATGTAGGGAATACGCCATTCTGGATGTTTCTTCATGGTGTATATGATACCTGTATCACCTACTGTCAGTTGATCTACCCCAATTTCTTTCAGGAATTGTAGATATTCAGGTACTTTTTTCATTTTTTCAGGATGAATAATCCCATTCATCGCAATATTTACTTTTTTACCATATGTGTGCGCCAATTCAACTAATTGACGTTGTTCTTCTCTTGTAAACGACGCAGGTAATCGTAAACCAAATAGTTCCTCGCCAAAATACAAAGTATCTGTTCCTGCTTCAAGTAATTCTTTTGCTTGTTCAAAAGTTTCTACCGTAGTTATGATTTCGATCATCATTTCCTCCTCCTACAACTCCATAATAGTAGCATAGCTTAAAAAAGTTGCCAACACTTCTTACATTTATTGGTGGATTTTTGAATTTAAATTCACAAGAAAAAAAGTTAAAAAAATAAAAAAGTGAGAGCCTTTTGCCCATAACCTTCAATCGTTATGTGGAACAAAATTCTCTCACTTCTTTTTTAACTCCTATGATTCAACTACATACTTTTTTGGAAGACGTACATTCAAAGTGATTTTTCCTTTGGAGGCTCCCACTGTCACTTGATCGCCTAAATGGATTTCTCCACCTAATAATGCTTCACTTAAGCGATCTTCTATTTCTTTTTGCAACGCTCTTCGTATTGGACGAGCGCCATATTCAGGATCAAAACCAGCTTTTCCGATCACATCTATTGCTGCCGGAGTAATCTTCACTTGGATATCCTGTTCTTTCAAACGTTTGACGATTGCTCGACTCATAATTTGAACAATGGAGTGGATTTCATCCTTGCTTAATGAATGGAAGACAACTGTTTCATCTATCCGGTTCAAGAACTCTGGGCGGAATGTTTTCTTTAATTCTTCTAAAATACGCTTTTGCATGGCTTTATGATCTTTGGTAATGTCTTGGACATTGAAGCCAACGTTTTTTTCTTCTCGAATTTGGGTTGCACCAATATTGGAAGTCATAATCATGATCGTATTTCTAAAATCAACTTTCCGACCTTTAGAGTCTGTTAAATGGCCATCGTCTAGTACTTGTAATAACAGATTAAATACATCTGGATGGGCTTTTTCTACTTCATCTAATAAGATGACAGAGTAGGGCTTTTGTCGAATTTTTTCTGTTAATTGTCCACCTTCATCATACCCAACATAGCCCGGAGGTGACCCAATCAACCGACTCGTGCTGTATTTTTCCATAAATTCAGACATATCAACCCGAATCAAGGAATTCTCGTCCCCAAACATCACTTCCGATAAAGCTTTGGCAAGTTCCGTTTTACCAACTCCTGTAGGTCCTAAGAACATAAAGGAGCCAATTGGTCGATTTGGATCTTTTAACCCACTACGAGCCCGACGAATTGCTCTTGATACTGCTTTGACTGCTTCATCTTGTCCAACAACACGTTCATGTAAAAGTGCTTCTAATTCCAATAAACGCTGACTTTCTTTCTTTTCCAGTTGTTGTAATGGAACACCTGTCCATTCAGAAACGACTGTGGCTACATCTTCTTCAGTCACACGATCAGCATAACCATTTTCCTGCTTTTCTTCTAGTATCAATAGTTTTACTAATTTTTTGTGTAATGCTTTTTCTTGTCTTCGCAATTGTGCTGCTATTTCAAAGTCTTGTTTTTGGATTGCTCGTTCTTTTTCTTTGACTAATTGTTCGATTTCCAACTTAATTACTGTAGATTCCGAAAGATCATCTGTTTGATCTAAGCGTACCTTAGCAGCTGACTCATCAATCAAATCGATTGCTTTGTCAGGTAATTGACGAGAAGTGATATAGCGTACAGAAAGATGAACCGCAGCTCTTATCGCATCATCAGTGATTTCTACACCATGATGCTCTTCATATCTTGAACGAAGACCACGTAAAATCTCTTCTGCTTCTTCAGGTGTCGGTTCATCTACTTGAATTCGAGCAAAGCGTCGTTCAAGGGCAGAATCTTTTTCAATATACTTTTGATATTCATCTAACGTTGTAGCACCAATTGTCTGTAATTCTCCACGAGCTAAAGCAGGTTTCAAAATATTAGATGCATCAATTGCCCCTTCTGCACCACCGGCACCGATCAAGGTATGCAACTCATCAATAAATAAAATGACTTGACCGTCGTTATAGATTTCGTCAATCACCTTTTTCATACGGTCTTCAAATTCTCCACGGTATTTTGTTCCCGCTACTAAAGACCCCATGTCTAACATCATCAAGCGTTTTTCTTGCATCTCTTCAGGAACTTCACCCATCACGATTTTTTGGGCTAAACCTTCAGCAATCGCTGTCTTACCAACACCAGGTTCCCCTACTAATACAGGATTGTTTTTAGTTCGGCGACTAAGTATTTGAATCAAGCGTTTTACTTCTCTTGAACGCCCAACAACTGGGTCAAGTTTTCCGTCTCTCGCTAACTTCGTCAAATCTCTTGCTAAAGAATCTAACGTTGGAGTACCTTTTACCATTTGACGCTTTTCTTGTGGGTTTTTACGACGGATACTATTATTACGACTATCATTTTTTATGCCCATTTTTTGTTTCAAAGATTGTCGGACTTTCGTTAAACTGATTCCCAAATTGATCATCATCCGAGTAGCCATGATACTTTCATCTCTTAGCATACTCAATAAGATATGTTCCGTTCCCACTTTTTGAGCACCCATTTTTCTTACTTCACTATTTGCCAATGCAAAAATTTGTTTCATGCGTGGCGAATAAGGTAAAAAGGTTCCTTGAGGATATGAAGTCATTGTACCGTAGCCAATCAAATGCTCAATCTCTTCGTAGATGTCTGTTTCAGTTAATCCAACTTCACGTAGTACTTTCCCAGCAATGCCATTCGGTTCAATAACCAATGACAACAAAATATGCTCAGAACTAACAGACTGATGCTTAAACTTTTTTGCTTCATCTTGTGCAATTTCTAATACTAATTGTGCTCTTTGCGTAAAAAGTTCTTCCATTCATCTTCACTTCCCATCTTCATAGCTTAATCGTTCAAGAAATGCTCGAAGAATTCGAGCACGAACATAATCTTCTAGCCCACCATCTACATTCAGTGTATTTTTGGCAATTGCGCTCAGCATTAAATTGCCTTCTTTTTTAGTAACAATTTGATCCTCATATAATTTTTGGATGATTGCAAAAGCATTTTTTTCACTAATCGTTTCATTGAATAGCTGATTCACTTGTTCCAACATATGCCTTTTATCAGAAATTCTTACTTTGGCAATCCGTATGTAGCCACCACCGCCACGTTTACTCTCAACCAAATAACCTCGCTGAATCGTAAAACGAGTATTAATCACATAATTAATTTGAGAAGGTACACAATTAAAGAGGTCGGCCAGTTCAATCCTGCGAATCTCAATCATTTCATTCTTTTCTAAAAACTTTTTTATATATGATTCAATTAAATCCGAGGTATTCTGATGCGCCATCTTACTCATTCCTTTGACTAATATTGACCTTAATTATAGCGAATTTAATATCAGAAAGAAAGAAGAAAGACTTTTCCCTTAGAAATCATTAAAAATATAAAAAAATACGGAATGCAGGATTCCGTATTAACGCGCCCAAGAGGAGTCGAACCCCTAACCTTTTGATCCGTAGTCAAACACTCTATCCAGTTGAGCTATGGGCGCATATTCAGTTCATTTAAATTATAAAATACATTTCTAGAAAAATCAATAAAAATAAAAAATCGGGAAGACAGGATTCGAACCTGCGACCCCTTGGTCCCAAACCAAGTGCTCTACCAAGCTGAGCTACTTCCCGAAAATATAAAAAAGACT